>NZ_FO538765.1:3672500-4021307 GCF_000968135.1 Magnetospira sp. QH-2
CCAAGCAGACGGACACCAAGGGAGCTTCCGCCCCCATGGTCACACCCGTCCGTTAACAGCGGATCTCGATCAGCCCTGGTTGATGAAGCTCGGTTCGCAGAACTGCTTACGGCGCTTGAGCTTGCGACACAGGTCCTGCGAGGCCGCCTTTGTGGTCAATGGGCCGGCCTTGAGCCGGTAATAGGTGCCCTTACCCCTGCCCAGATTGACCTTGGTTATCTCTGGCTGAAGGCTTCCCAGCAGAGCCCTGTGGGCTTTCTGAATCTCCGACCAGCCCTTGCGCGCCGCGGCTTCTGATCGATAGGACGCCACATGGACCGCCGGCTTGGGCCCGGCCATGGCCATGCCGCCCGCCTTGTCCCCCATGGCCTTCAACGAGGCCGGAGGCTCCGGCTGCAGGCCACTCTCGATGGCCTTGCGCTCCTTGGCATATTCGTCCGAGGTGATCAGCTTGGCTTCTTGCAGCATTTCCAGGCGCCGCACCGCGTCGGCGGCTTTCATCAATCCCTTGGGCGGCACCGAGGGCGCCGCGATGGCCACCGGGGTTTCCGGCAACAGGGCATCCAGAATCATTTCCCGTTCCGCCGCATGCTGGCCGACGGTCATAGCGCGCATTTCCAGCGCCCGGCCAATGGCACGCAGGCGTCCAAGGATCTGATCCGTGGTTGGTACCGAACGATCCAGACCCGCCGCCGGAGGCGGTGACGTAAAGGGAACCAGCGCGCCCACATTGGTCTTGCGACGGGCAAGGTATTCATCGGGGGCGATCAGACCCTGATCCCGCAGAGCCCGTAGGGTTTCGAACCGCGACACGATATTGGCGTCGGCCGTGCTGGCGCTGACCATGGGACCGCCCATGCCACCCGCGCCACCGATATCCATGCCTCCGGATGAGGGTCCCATGCCGGAAGCACTCACCGGCCCGGTCATGGCGCTGCCTTGCGGTGCGCCATCCAGTCCGGCGGCGCCGCGCTCCATCTGGCCAACCACGTTGCCGCTTTGCAGCAGGCTCATGTTGACACTGGCGATCTCGGAGACCGGGCGGGTGGTGAAGTTGTTCATCACCATAAGCTGTTCCGTTTCCGGCGGCCGCAGGGCCAGCACGGCTTCGTACATGGCGCGGGCGCGGGTGACTTGCCCGGTATGGTGATAGAGGATGGCGCGGCCCAGCAGGGCATGCACATCATTGGGGTTGGCCTTCAAGGCTTTGTCGAAATGGCTTTCGGCCAGAACGAAGTTGCCCTTGGTCAGTTCGGCGATGCCCAGCTCGGCCTCGACGTTTTCTTTCTTCAGCGGGCTATTGGTCCAGAACTCCGGCTTCAGCATGTTCTGATCCGTCACCACGCCGCAGCCTGCCAAAATCGTGGTCGTCGCCACGATCATCGCCGCATACCGGTACATCCGTTTCACCGCTCGTCTCCCGTCGGGTCGTGGGGCCGCCAAAGAGGCAACACCCAACATAAGGACAAAATACAACAGAATCCTGACCTCCGTTGGTAAAAAATGTCCTAAGAGCGCGGATATTACTGAATTATTCGTCCGAGTCCGGATCGATGGAAAGGTCTTGCCCGGTCTCCTTGGCCTTGCGAACGGCGGTGATTTCGGCCCCTGGGAAGGTCTCCAACACGGCTTTGACCAGCGGATGCCCGGAGACTTTGGCCCGCAGATGGGCCTCGGCTTCGTCTTTTTGCTGGCGCAAGGTAGCGGCGCCGGGGGCCTGTTGGGAGATTGTCACCGCCCATCGGCCGCCGGTTTTCTCATCCAGAAACCGCTTCATCTTGTTGGCCAGATCAGCAGGCGCATGGTCGCCTGGCCGGAATTCAATGCGACCGGGCGCGAAGGACACCAGGTGCAGATTATTGATCAGGTCCGCATGCAGGATCGCTTCTTTTTCCGTTTCCGCCAGGGCGACCACGTCGTCAAAGGTTTGTGGATTGGGAAGGGTCAATTGCGACTCGGCTTGCGGCTGGGGGTCGGGATCCCCGGCGATCACCACCAGGGCGGCTTGCGGGGCCCCGGACGGGGATCCTCCCGAGGGTAAGGACGATCCCGCAACCGGATTCGATGGGGATGGCGACGGGACGGGTGCGCCCGCCCCGGAAGAGCTTGGCAAGGGCTGCCCGCCGTCAAGCATTTTCAAGGCTTCTTCCGGACTGGGCAGGGTCGAGGCATGGGCCAGGCGAATGAGAATCATCTCGGCGGCCTGTAGAGGAGACGGGGCTTGCCGGGTTTCCTGGATACCCTTCAACAGCATCTGCCAGGCCCGGGCCAAGGTCGCCAGCCCCAACCCCGCGGCCATTTCTCGGCCCCGGGTGCGTTCGGTTTCCGACACCGTGCCCCGCTCGGCAGCCGCCGGCACCACTTTGATCCGGGTCAGCCAGTGGCTGAGGTCCAGCATGTCTTCGAGCACCACCGCCGGTTCGGCCCCGGCCTTGTACTGGCCATCGAGGATCTCCAGCGCCTTGGCCGGATCCCCCTGCAACACCGCCGCCAGCAGATCGAAGGTCACCGCCCGGTCGGCCAGCCCCAGCATATCGCGCACCTGACCCTCGGAGACGGTTCCGGCACAATGGGCAAAGGCCTGGTCGAGCAATGACAGGCCGTCGCGGACGCTGCCATCGGCGGCGCGGGCGATGAGGCCCAGGGCCGCGGGTTCGATTTCGGCGTTTTCCTGGTCGGCAATGGAGGCGAAATGGGCGATCAGGGTCTCCATTTCCACGCGCCGCAGATCGAATCGCTGACAGCGGGATAACACGGTCACCGGCACCCGGCGGATTTCGGTGGTGGCGAAAATGAACTTCACATGTTCCGGCGGCTCTTCCAGGGTCTTCAACAAGGCGTTGAAGGCGTTTTTGGAGAGCATGTGCACTTCGTCGATGATGTAGATCTTGAATCGCGCCGAGGTGGGGCGATAGGCCACGCCTTCGATGATCTCGCGGATATCGTCGACACCGGTGCGCGACGCGGCATCCATTTCCAGCACGTCCACATGACGATCTTCGGCAATGGCACGGCAGTTTACACATACTCCGCAGGGCGAGATGGTGGCACCGCCAGTGCCGTCGGGTCCGATGCAATTCAGGGCCCGGGCGATGATCCGCGCGGTGGTGGTCTTGCCGATGCCGCGCACGCCGGTGAGCACAAAGGCATGGGCCAGGCGGCCGGAATCGATGGCATTGGTGAGGGTGCGGACCAGGGCTTCCTGACCGATCAGCCCGGAGAAGTCCTTGGGCCGATACTTGCGCGCCAGCACCCGGTATTCACCGGCATCACTGGTTTCCACGGAAGAGGGATCGAGATCGGTCATTCGGGGCCCGTCTGGTTACGGTATCGGCGGGCGGAGATAAGGTGAGAGACTGACAGCGACCCGAATCAAAACTCGTTACGGCTGCTTCCTTCCGGACCTGACCGGGTTGGCGAGGAATCCGTCCACCACCAGCCTCTCAAGGGCTATATAGCAAGCTCCCCCCGGTCGAGGCAAGGTTCGTCGAATCTATTCTTCCACGATGAAGACACCGGAGATCCCGCTCATGGCGCCAACGCCGGAGGTGAACGATCCCATAAAGGGAACATAGGTCCCATAGGTCTCATTGTTGAAACGATAGCGGCCGGGGTTCATGGGCACGACCTTGATCTCCCGGGTTTCCTTGGCGGCCAGGGCAATGGAGACCACCATCAGCGGGTCCGATTCGGTGCTGCCGGTCAAATCGCTCGCCGCCGCGTTTTGAAAGAAATCGGCGGCGGCCAGCGTGCGGACGTTGTCAATGGTGTTGACCAACTTCAAGATATAGGGCTGCCCGCGTTTCATGGAAACGAATGTCGGCTTGAGATCATCCTCAAGAAACAGGATTTCATGCGTCTGGGCCTGAGTCCAATCGGTGGCGGCAAGCGTATCGGACGCCTGCTCCATGTAGCCATCCGGGAACACGACCACCGCATCCAACTGATTGACCAGGTCCACTTCGGTACAGGCGGTTGCGCCCAACAGAGCCAGTGCGGCCAAACCGTTCTTCCAATTCACGCCCATCGGTCGTCCCCCAAAATATCCACCATTGCCTTTTTATGGGGCTTTCCGGCCCCAAACGCAACGGTCAACAGCCCGCGGGCTTGGTTTCGATAAAAGAGTATGCCATTCATGCATCATGTCTGACCGCCCCTCCGATTCACTCTCTTATGATACCTTCGGCCTTGATCGGGCTGACCGCCAACGCAAGGATCCCCAATGGGTGGCGGCGCGGCTGCATGCCCGAGACAGTTTCCTGATCCCCGTATGGCGCGATCACAATCTGATTTTGCCCGGCGACGACGATCATGCCCCTTCGGCGGTCACTCTGACCGGCGACCATGCCCGGGGTACCCTGCATATGGCCCGGGACGTGACTTTCTTGGGCCAAAGGGAAGGCCGATCCTGGTTTACCGCCGACCTTTCGGATCAAGAGCTATTTGATCTCACGCCGATCATGGGGCGGGCCGAATTCCTGGATCTACGGGGCTGCGGGGCTTTTATGGATCCCTTCGAAGCGGCCATGCTGGCCTATGCCCGGGGCATGCTGTTTTGGCACCGTCGACAGCGTTTCTGCGGTGCTTGCGGAAGCCCCACCGAAGCCCATCATGGAGGTCACAAACGCACCTGTGGCAACGCGGATTGCGGTCTGGAGCATTTTCCGCGCACCGATCCGGCGGTGCTGGTGCTGATCACCCGACCCGGTCCCGAGGGTGGGGCCTGTCTGTTGGCGCGGCAACCGGCCTGGCCGGACAAATTCCATTCCTGTCTGGCCGGATTCCTGGAAATCGGCGAGAGCCTGGAAGCCTGTGCCCGGCGCGAAGTGATGGAAGAAGTGGGCATCGAGATCGAAGACATCGTCCAGGTTCAGTCTCAGCCTTGGCCCTTCCCCGCCTCGTTGATGGTGGGCATGACAGCCCGCGCCCGCACGGTGCGCCTGAGAGTCGATACGGACGAGTTGGAAACCGCCCGCTGGGTCACCCGGCGGCAGTTCGACGATCTGGGCTCCCTGGGTATCGTGCTGCCCCGGCGGGACACCATGGCAAGGTTTTTGATCGAAGGGTGGTTGCGCAAGGAGACGTGACCCCCTTCTACAGATCCTCGAATCCCGGTACTTCCAATTCGAAGCTGCGCCGTTCCGGGCCGGTATAGAGGATACTCGCCTTGCGCCGCCGATCAGGGCCGAAAAAGGCCTGGGTGCGGACGAAGGGTCGCGGGGCGCGGATGACATTGTTGAGCCGACTGCAAAACACCTTGGCCGAAATGGGCTTGACCAGGAATTCGTTGACCCCGGCATCGCGCGCGGCAGTGATATGTTCTTCCTCGGCAAATCCACTGATCATGATGATCGGCAGAAACGGGTTGGGGCTGTCGGCCATGGTGCGGATGGCCCGGGTCAGTTCCACGCCGTCGAGCACGGGCATGTACCAATTGGTGATCAGGATATCCGGCGCCGTCAGGTCCTTCATGCGGGAATAGGCCTGGGCGCCATTGTTGGCCTGATGAATCTTGCGACAACGAAAGGTTCGCAACAGCGTCTTATAGAGGCTGAGCATATGCGAGTTATCATCGACGATCATGATGGAGACCTGGCTGAGATCGAATTCCATCGGTTTCCGGCTTCCCTTTAATTTGTTTGCCCCATTCTTGACGATCTATGCGGGGAAATGAACCGGAAATTACGCTTTTTTCCCCGATGGCCTCCCTGCTGCTTGCCGAACGCGCTGCACTGCGTTAAATTTCTTCGCAACTGCAATATAAATTCTGGGAGGCTTTCCATGGTCCGAGATGCCCGTCCGCGCCGCAGTATTCTTTACATGCCCGGCTCCAATGCCCGCGCCCTTGAGAAGGGCCGGACCCTTGCCGCCGACGGGTTGATCCTTGATCTGGAAGATGCGGTTTCGCCGGAGTCCAAGATTCTGGCCCGCGAGCAGATTTGTACCGCGGTCACCGAAGGTGGCTACGGCAAGCGGGAAATTCTCATTCGGGTCAACGGTCTCAACACGCCCTGGGGCTATGACGATATCGCCGCCGCCGCCAGGACCCCCGCCGATGCCATTTTGTTGCCCAAGGTGGAGAGCGGCGACATGGTGCGGCAAGCCGCCGCCGCTTTGCAAGCCAATGGCGCGCCGGCCAGCATGGCCATCTGGTGCATGATGGAAACCCCCATGGGCATGCTCAACGCCCAGGACATCGCCGGATCCAGCCCGCGTCTTGCCGGATTCGTCATGGGCACCTCGGATCTGGCCAAGGATCTGCATTGCGCCCATACGCCGGAGCGTCAGCCCATGATTACCTCTTTGGGCCTCTGCCTGTTGGCTGCCCGAGCCTATGGACTGGCCATCGTCGACGGGGTCTATCTGGACCTGAAGGATGATGAAGGCTTCAAGGCCCATTGCGTTCAAGGCCGGGAGCTGGGCTTCGACGGCAAAACCCTGATCCATCCGAAAACCGTGGATGTGGCCAACGAGATTTTTGCCCCCTCCGAAGAGGAGGTGGACTGGTCGCGCAAGATAATCGCTGCCCATGCCCAGGCCGAAGCCGAAGGCCAGGGTGTGGTGCTGGTGGATGGCAAGTTGATCGAGAACCTGCATGTGGTCGCCGCCCAACGGCTGGTGGATCTGGCCGATGCCATCGCGGAGATGAATCCATGACCAACAAGACCAACCCGGGCAATTTTTTCGAGGATTTCTCCGTCGGTCAGGAGATCATCCATGCCACCCCAAGGACGGCCAGCGTGGGCGATGTGGCCTTGCATACGGCCCTCTATGGCTCGCGCTTTGCCGTCCAATCTTCCGATGAATTCGCCAAGTCCCTGGGGCTGATCGCTGCGCCGCTTGATGACTTCCTTGGCTTTCATCTGGTATTCGGCAAGACCGTCCCCGACGTGTCGCTCAACGCCGTGGCCAACCTGGGCTATGCGGCAGGCGTCTTCGGGCCGCTGATCATGCCCGGGGACACGGTCAGCACCCGCTCCACCGTCATCGGCGTCAAGGAGAACTCCAACGGCAAGACCGGCGTGGTCTATGTGCGTTCGGTGGGCCGCAATCAGCGCGACGAAACGGTGCTCGACTATGTGCGCTGGGTGATGGTCAAAAAGCGCGATCCCGGCGCCCCGGCCCCGGAGCCGGTGATTCCCGATCTGCCTGGCGCTGTGGCGGTGGAAGACCTGCAGGTGCCCGACGGCCTCTATCTGAGTGCCTATAACAGGGATCTGGCGGGCAGCCCGTTTGGTTGGGACGACTACGCCGTGGGCGAGAAGATCGACCATGTGGACGGCTTCACCATCGAGGAGGCCGAGCACCAGATGGCCACACGGCTGTATCAGAACACCGCCAAGGTGCATTTCAATCAGTTCGAACAGAAAGAAGGTCGCTTCGGCAAACGCTTGATCTATGGCGGCCATATCATCAGCCTGGCCCGCTCGCTAAGCTTCAACGGCCTGGCCAATGCCTTCCGCGTCGCCGCCATCAACGGCGGGGCCCATTGCAACCCGACCTTCGCCGGCGACACCATCCACGCCTGGTCGGAAGTGCTCGACAAGCAGGAACTTCCCGACCGCACCGACATGGGCGCCCTGCGCCTGCGCACGGTGGCCACCAAGGACCGGCCTTGTGCCGACTTCCCCTACAAAGGGGAGGACGGCAAGTATCTGCCCGAGGTGGTGCTGGACTTTGACTACTGGGTCCTGGTGGTGCGGTAAGGCTTAAAACCCCCGCCCGCCTGCCCGTCCTACAGCCCCGCCCCCCGGCGGCCCCAGTTCCATGGGCGTGCTCAGGATGTCGCGCACCCTTGCTGCATCGAGCAATTGCGGTTTGTAGGTCCCGCCGCGCTGGTTCAGCTGCCCGGCGAAGGACCGAAGGTGATTGCGGGAACCCCGGCGGATGGTGGTGTAGACCTGTTTGATATCGGCCTGGGCGGTGCTTTCAATGGCCTTGTCCAGGTCGGCGATATCCACTTCCTCGATTAGACCACCCACGTTGAGAGCCGCTTGCAACGAGGCTTTGCTTTTTTCCGAGAGATCCCGATAGAGCTTTTGCAAGTGGACGTTCTGGAACTCGCCGCGGCCGGTGGATTGTGCCGGGTCGATGAGCCCGTAGCGGGTCAGGGGCCGCAAAAGGGCATCCATATGACGCTGCTCGGCACTGGCGATTTTCTGGAATATCGGCAGCTGCCAACGATCAAACAGATCCAGATACACATCCCGGGCCAGCTTTTCCTCCTCGCGCATATATAGGAGGTCCTGCACCTCGCGTTCGGTCAGGATCGGCGTGCCTCCGGCCACCAGCGACGGCATGGCGGCCGGAGGCGTTTGGGAGAGCGGAAAGGCCACGTGCTGGCCCGGGGCGTTGGCGCGCGGCGCCCCCACGGGCTGCATGTTGGTGGCCTGCAACACGGCATCGAGAGCCAAGACCATGCCGCCGACTATCAGCAGCGCGGTGATGATGACAATAAAGGAACGGGCGGCGTTGGAGCCAGGCTGGCGGGGTGGTCGGGTCATGGAAGCGTCCAAAGAGTGATCGGATTCGGGCCGAGAATACCCGATTCGGACCAAAATGGTATGATATTTCATTTCGCATTCATGGCGTGGGCTGTGTCTGTCCGGAGACCGTGAATTTATCTTGCCTCTTGTCCCTTTCAAGCAATCTGGCATAATGCAATTATGATAGCATTATTAATGGTGATTACCTTCTTATGCGCGTATTCAGCTCAGGCAGCGCCGGATATTCCCGGCCCGGCCCAGGTGCATGCGCAGGTGATCCGGGTGATCGACGGCGATACCTTCGAGGCCATGGCCTATTTGGGCATGGACGTGTATCGGCAGATCACCATCCGGGTGGCGGGGATCAATACCCCGGAGTTGCGCAGCCGTTGTGAGGACAACGACGCCCGGGCGCGGGAACGGGCCTTGGCCCGCCAGGCCCGCGACCTGAGCCAGGAAATGCTGCAAGACCGGGTGGTCACGCTGATCCGCCCGCGAACCGGCACCTGGCGCGGACGCATGGTGGCCGAAGTGGTATTGGAAGATGGGCGTTATTTAGCCGAGGTTTTGACCGCCGCCGATCTCAGCCGAGGCGAAGGGCGCTTAGTCTGGTGCGCCCCGTAGCGGATCCGGCGACCAGCATCTTGCGCGCCAGAAGCTTCATTCGTTCCCCATAGGCCTGTTGTGACCAGCCGCAATCGAGGATGAATCGCTCCCAGGTCTGCACCGACAGCATGGACCAAAGAATATCCGTGGCCTCGGTGACGGTGAGGGCGGGGGATAGCATGCCGTCGCGATCCAGTGCATCGACGGCGGCCTGGAATCCCTCGCGCAGGCCCGCCATGCGATCAGCCCAAGCCAGCCGCGCGGCCTCGTCCGTGTCCCCCATGGCCAGCAGGGCCTTGGCCACCCCATGGATTTCCGGGATGTAGTGGACCCAGGCCTCGACAAAGGCCTCCAATCGCTCCAGCCCGCTGTCCGCATTGCGGCTGGCCTGCAACCGACCCGCCACATCCTTGACCTCGTCCACATAGCGGACGGTGGCGATCAGCAAATCGGCGCGACCGGGAAAATGTAGATAGACCGCCTGACGGCTGATCCCGGCGGTCTTGGCGATGTCGCTCATGCGCACCGTGCTGTCGCCGGATTCCAACAGAGTCCAGGCGGCTTTCAGGATGCGGGTTCGGGTATCGGCACTTTCACTTGACATGATGTCAAGATGCCCCATATGTTAGGTCCTGTCAATTGACACGGTGTCAAGTTGATAAATCTTAACCCAACCCCACCCAACTCCCTGGGAGATGACCATGAAACCCCTTGAAAACACCCACCCCGTGCTGGTTCTCGGCGGCAACGGCAAGACCGGACGACGGGTAATGGACCGGCTTCGGGCGCGCGGCAGGGAGGTCCTCGGCGTCTCCCGCTCCACCACCCCTGCCTTCGATTGGAACGACCCCGCCTCCTGGCCCGATCTCTTGGAGGGCGTGAGCGCGGTCTATATGACGTATCAGCCGGATTTGGCGGTACCGGGCGCCTTGGACGCGGTTCGTGGCTTCACCGATCTGGCGCTGAAAGCGGGCGTGCGACGCTTGGTGTTGCTGTCCGGGCGTGGGGAAGAGGAAGCGCAACGGGCCGAGCGGATGCTGCAAGACAGCGATGCTGACTGGACCATCGTCCGCGCCGCCTGGTTCAATCAGAATTTCAGCGAGAATTTTCTCATGGACGGGGTGCTGGCCGGTAAGATCGCCCTGCCCGCGGGCAGGGTCCAAGAACCCTTTGTCGATGTGGATGACATTGCCGAGGTGGTGGTGGAAGCCCTGTGCGATGACCGTCACATCGGCCAGTTGTACGAGGTCACCGGCCCCCGCCTGATGACCTTTGCCGAGGTTGTCGCCGAGATCGGCACGGCCTGTGGACGGGAGGTCTCCTATGAGCATATGGCGCCCGATGACTATGCGGCCTTGTTGCGGCAACACCAGCTTCCTGCGGATTTCGCCAATCTGATCCTGTATCTGGTGACGACGGTGCTCGACGGGCGCAATGCCTATCTGGCCGACGGCGTTCAGCGGGCTCTGGGCCGACCACCGAAAGATTTTTCGGACTATGCACGCGAGGTGGCGGCCCAAGGCGCTTGGTCGGTCGTACCAGAGCCGATTTGTGCGTAAAGGCTCTAGATCACGTCGTGTTTGATCGGATTCGATCAAACATGAAAAACGTGATCGATTCCAATAAGGTCGCGCGTGTCTAACGGGTCCGATTGGACCCGACACGCGCTAGGTCGCAATCCGGTCGGTGGGAAAAAGCCGCACCGACCGGCCGTCGCGCGCCAGGCGGCCCTGCTTTTGTAGTCGCGACAACACCCGATACAGCGCCTCATGGGTCAGTCCGATCTCGCTGGCCCACTGCATCCAGGTTCCTGGAATGGTCGCCACGCCCTGTTCCGACTCCAAGACCCGCAACGCCGTCATGACCCGCTCATCGGCCGATCGAATGCCCCGGATTTCACAGCGGGTTCGGGCCTGTTGCAGTTGTCGCGCCAACCGTTGGGTAAAGGCCAAGGCAAAAGCGGGATCGGACCGCAGGCACTCCAGAAAGACTTGGCGCGGGGTTGCCAGGACAACGCTGGCCACCGTTGCCACACCATCGCAGTGATAGGCCTCGGAAAACACGGATGCTTCGGCAAAGGTCTCGCCGGGATGGATACTCTGAATGGTAATATCGGCTCCGTCGCGACCGGGACGGATCAACCGCAGGCCGCCACTTTCAAGGTAAAATAGCTTCGAAGGTTCCGCCCCCCGGTGAAACAGCATCTCGCGCGGGTCCAAAAGGCGGCGCTCCGCGCCCTGCCACAGATCATCCCATGAAAAAGTGTCGCTTCCAGTCACCCTCTGTCCCCGCCCTCGACGATATGATCCAGATCATATCCGAGGGCGGGCTGGCCTGCTAGTGTTCCATCGACGTTCCTCTCGGTGCCTGCCCCATACAAGGATGAGGACGTCGATTCAACCGCACAAGCCTGAGGTTCCAACAAAAAATGTTCCGGAGGATTCCCACCCCATGAAGCACCTATGGACCCCCCTTGCCCTGATTGCCCCGCTGCTGCTTGCCTCCGCCGCCACCGCCCAGGACGATACCCGGGAACTGGTCAAGCTGCCGGAGATGATGCAACAACATATGATGAGCAATATGCGGGATCACCTGTTGGCCCTGGACGAGATCCTCGGGCTACTGGCCGAAGGCAAGAATACACAGGCCGGAGAGTTGGCGGAACAACGCATCGGTATGTCGTCTCTGACTCTTCACGGCGCCGACCACATGGGCCCCTACATGCCCGAGGGCATGCGCGCCGCTGGAACGGAAATGCACCGCCGGGCCAGCCGCTTCGCCCTGGCGGCGCAGGAAGCCGAACTGGACCAGACCTATGAAGCGCAGCAGAAAGTCTTCGCCGCCCTGCAAGGCATCACCGAGAACTGCAATGCCTGCCATATGGGTTACCGGTTGCGGTAGCAGCGAGGAGTCCGGGATGCTAGAACGGGTTCACCGAATCGGGAGAGCCTACCGTGAGCCTGCTGCAATTGACCGTCATCGCCCTGGTCCAGGGCATTACCGAGTTTTTGCCCATTTCCTCGTCCGGGCACCTGATTTTGGTACCGCAGCTGACCGGCTGGGAGGATCAGGGGCTGTTGATGGACGTGGCGGTGCATGTGGGCACGCTGCTCGCCGTGATGCTGTATTTCTGGCGCGATGTCTGGGCCATGCTGAGTGGATTGGGCAATCTGTTCAAAGGCCGCCTGGATCCCGGTGCACGCATGGTGTTGCTGGTTGTGGTGGCAACAATCCCGGTGATTGGCGTCGGCTACTTGGCCAAGGATTTTGTCTCCACCCATCTACGCTCCATCGAGGTGATTGCCTGGGCGACCTTGGGCTTCGGTATTGTCATCTACATCGCCGACCGACTGGGCATGACCATGCGGCGCATGGAACATCTGGGGTTCAGCGACGCGGTGATCATCGGCCTATCCCAATGCCTGGCCTTGATCCCCGGCACCAGCCGTTCGGGCATCACCATGGCCGCCGCCCGGGCCCTGGGCATGGAACGCCCCGACGCGGCGCGCTTTTCCATGCTGATCTCCATGCCGACGATCCTCGGTGCGGGCGTATTGGCGGGCAAAGACCTTTATGAAAGCGGCAATGCCCAGCTTTCCTTCGATGCCCTGATCGCCGGGGGGTTGGCCTTCGCCTCGGCCCTGGTGGCCATCTGGGGCCTCATGGCCTGGCTCAAACGGGCCTCTTTCACGCCCTTTGTCATCTACCGGATGCTGCTGGGCGTGGGGTTGCTGGCACTGGCTTACGGGTAATCACCGTTCATACGCGCCCAGGTCCAACGGCCCGTTGCGTTTGCGGACCACCTTGTTGAGCGGATGAACATATTCGTATTCCGGCCAAAGGGGCTGGGTACCATCCACGCCGGGGTCCATACCCACGTCCAACGCCGGAGAAATCGCTGTCAGACGCATGTCCAGGTTCAACGGGTCCACGAAGCCCGGTTGCGGCTCATCGGTGAGCGCCAACAGTCTGAAAGGTTGCAGCAACAACCCAAAATCATCGGCAACCATGGACGCGACCTCGGACCAGCCGTGACGGCGCAGGTGCATATTGCTCCCCATCTCGGCGGGGCCGATAACGAATTTGCCCTGACCGATGGCCAGATTGTTGATCAGACGCACCGGCGTCTGCGTGCCATTGACGATGAACCGCCCGGTGGCATTGCGATTGACGATGGTATTGTTGACCACCCGGAACCGGTGCGCCGGGTGCTGTTTCTTCTTCTCCACGCCCAGGGCGATCATGGCATTGTTGAGGGCCTTGGCGCTTTGTTCGATCACATTGCCGATAATCGTGACATCCCCCCCATTGGGCACGTCGATCAGATAGCTGGCCTGACCCTCGGCACCTTCGACCAGTTCGTTGTAGGCAATTACGGTCTTATGCGCCCGGCTCTTGACCAGGTGCCCCACCACGGATCGATGGCTGGCGCTGTAGCGCAGGGTGAAACTGCGGACATGGGTGATATACATATTGTGGGAGTAGCCATCTCCGGCACCGTTGTGGTCGAATTCCGAATGCTCGACCAGAATATCGCTTTCGGCGACAGGATTGGTCAGGATGCCATTCTCATTGTCACGAAAGACGCAGCCGATCACCGTGAGGCCCTTGCCTTCGGAGCGGATCCCGGCACCGTTTTTGGCGTTGGCTTTGGCCCCGCTGAATTCGATCCCAGAGACTCGAACCCGGTCGCCCTTGATCACCCAGATCCCCTTTTGATCGGCGATTTGACCATTGGCCTGTAGTTTGACCGGGCCCCCGTTTGACCGCAGGATCAGATCATTCTGTTTCCATACCGCCACATCGCCGGGATAGCTGCCGGCATCAATCTGTACAATGTCGCCGTCCTTGGCCACTTTGGCCGCCGCGCTGGGAGTCTTCAGCGCCCGCAAGGGGCCAACCTGCAAAACGTCGCCCAGAGCTTGGTTTGCCGGGATCAAGCCTCCGAGATACAGGGCCGCCACGACCAGAAGCCGGAAACCCGTGAATCGCTGTTCCATATTCATGATTGCCCCTTCCATGAAACGAAATCCCTACGAAGATGATAGGCAATTCAACGCCCGACCGAAATGTTTAATCCATGACCAGTCGGGACATGAACCCGTCATCGTCCCGTGAAGGCCCTCCCCTGTGAAGGAGGATCGTGATACACCGGATTCCCGAACATGGTTCAGCCCCAGCGAGGCCGCCTTGCATAGCCTTTTCGACAACATGACAGACGGCCAGCGGCCCTTCATTCTGTTGAGCCTTTGGTGTTTGTTGCTCTATGCGACCACCATCGCCGCCCTGCCGCCCATGGACCGGGACGAGGCTCGCTTCGCCCAGGCCTCGGCGCAGATGCTGGAAACCGGTGATTATGTGCGCATCCGCTTTCAGGACAAGGCCCGCAACAAGAAACCGGCGGGGATCTATTGGCTACAGGCCGCCTCGGTGTCGTTGTTGAGTTCGGAGACGGCACGCGAAATCTGGGCCTACCGGGTGCCCTCGGCCCTGGGGGCCTGGATCGCGACCTTGCTGACCTTCGCCATTGGGGCGCGATTGTTCGAACGACGAACGGCGCTGCTCGGCGCCTTGTCCCTGGGTGGCTGTATGATGCTATTCGTCGAGGCCCATTTGGCCAAGACCGATGCGGTGCTGCTGGCCACCATTGTCGGCGCCCAATGGGCCCTGGCACGCATCTATCTGGGCACCCGCGATGGCTCGCGCCCGCCCGCCCTGTGGGCCTTCTGGCTGTGGCTGGCGTTGGGCCTTGGATTCCTGATCAAGGGGCCGGTCCCTATGATGGTGGTGGCCCTGACCGCGGCGACCCTGTCCATCGCTGATCGGGACGGTAAATGGCTGAAAGGGCTTTACCCCGTTTGGGGCGTCCCCTTGATGCTGCTCATCGTGTTGCCCTGGTTCGTGCTCGCCGGGCAGGCCTTCATCGCCGACGCGGTGGGCAAGGACCTGCTGCCCAAGTTGATGAGCGGCCAGGAATCCCATGGCGCCCCGCCGGGCTACTATCTGTTGTTGATGACGGTCTTTTTGTTCCCGGCTTCTCTCTATGTATGGCCCGCCTTGTTCCGGTCGTGGAAGGTTCGTCTGCATCCGGGTATCCGCTTCTGTCTCGCCTGGTTGATTCCGGCCTGGATTGTCTTCGAATTGATTCCCACCAAATTGCCCCATTATGTACTGCCGATGTATCCGGCCTTGGCCCTGCTCACCGCCCGAGCGGCCTTGAATCGGGATCTGAGGGATTGGGGCACGAAAATCGGCATGATGGTCTGGGCTTTGGTCCCCGTTGCCCTGGGCGTCGCGGCCTTGGCTTTGCCTGTGATCTATGGGGACGGCTTTGATTTGTTGATGCTGATCCCGGCGATGATCGCCGTGGCCCTGTTGATTGTGGTACTACCCCGAGCCTGGCGCGGGGACTCGCCGGTGGCCATGAACCAGGCCATGGGCCTGGGTGTCTTGCTGCTGATCACCGTGGTCGGTCTGGCCTTGCCCAGCCTGGAAAGCTTCAAGGGCTCCGTCCGGGTGGCCGAGGCCCTGCCCGACAACCACGGTCCCTTGGCGACGGCGGGATACCACGAACCCAGTCTGGTCTTCCTGGCCGGAACCGATACCAAACTTGTGGACGGCGGATCGGCGGCGGCCCATCTGCTGGACGGCCACGGCCCGGCGGTGGTCAACGACCGGGAACAGGCAGCCTTTGACCAGGCTGTCGGCGAGAGCAAGATTGCCCCAGACCGGGTCGTCCGCGCCTTCAATTACTCGCGCGGACGCTGGGAGTTGCTTTCTCTGTACCTGCCAAAGGGAGGGCAACCATGAAGGCCTTGTGGCGGATGCTCCGTGCCGCGCCCCTTCGGATCTCGCTGTTTGTTTTAGGCTCCCTGGCACTGGTCAGCATCGGGTTATGGGATCAGTCGGTGGCGCTGTATTTCAAGCATGACGCCGATCGGGAAGTGGTGGCCTTTTTCAAGACCATCACCGACGCAGGCAAGCCCGAGGCCTATTATATTCTCGCCGCCGTGGCGCTGTTGCTGTCGCGCTGGCGGCTGTACTTTGTCGTGGAGGAGCAAGCCCGGCTGTTTTGGGACAAGGTGGGGAACGCCGCAGCCTTCACCGCCATGTCGTTGATCCTGTCCGGGCTGCTGGTCAATGTATTGAAGTTGGTGTTTAGCCGCCATCGCCCCCGCGACCTGTTCGAGCAAGGACAATTCGGGTTCGATTTCCTGGCCTTCGATAGCCACCTGCATTCCTTTCCCTCGGGCCACACACAGGTGGCCTTTGCCTTGGCGACCTGCTTGGTGATCGTGCTGCCCAGGCTGGACCATCTGTGGCTGGTGTTCGCCCTGGTGATTTCCTTTTCACGCATCGCCACCAGCGTCCATTTTCCCGGTGACGTGATCATGGGTGCCTGGGTCGGATTGATGATGCCGGTCCTATTGAAAAGGCTGGTCTATGACCGCCGCCGGATCCCCTTTCAATTCAATGCCAACCCGGGGCTCTTGATGCGGGCCCGCGTGCGGCTCGACCGCTGGTCAGGCGTGACTTGTGCGGCGCAAGAAACTGCCTATACTGCGCGCCGTTCCGATCCCCCCAAGCAAGAGGACCAAGGCTCATGAGCGGTGACGTGAAAAAAGTGGTGCTGGCTTATTCCGGAGGTCTGGATACCTCCATCATCCTGCGCTGGCTGCAGGATGAGTATAACTGCGAGGTGGTCACCTTTACCGCCGACCTGGGCCAAGGAGAGGAACTGGAACCGGCCCGGGAAAAGGCCGAAATGATGGGGATCAAGGAGATCTACATCGAAGACCTGCGCGAGGAATTCGTCCGCGACTACGTATTCCCCATGTTCCGCGCCAACGCCATTTACGAAGGCACCTATCTGCTCGGCACCTCCATCGCCCGGCCGCTGATCGCCAAGCGCCAGATCGAGATTGCCCGGGAAGTGGGCGCCGACGCGGTGTGCCATGGGGCCACCGGCAAGGGCAATGACCAGGTCCGTTTCGAGCTGGGCTATTACGCCTTGAACCCGGACATCCGGGTCATCGCGCCCTGGCGGGAGTGGGACATGCAGTCCCGTTCCGACCTGATCGAGTATGCCGAGCAGCATCAAATTCCGGTGCCCAAGGACAAGCGCGGTGAGTCCCCGTTTTCCCAGGATGCCAACCTTTTGCATATCTCATCGGAAGGCAAGATCCTGGAAGATCCCTGGGACGAGCCCGATTGGGACCTGATTCTGACCCGCATGGTCACCCCTTGGGAGGCTCCCGACACCTCCACCGAAATCACCATTGATTTCGAGCGGGGCGATGCGGTGGCTATCGACGGTGAAGCCCTTAGCGCCGCCGCCCTGCTGACCCGACTCAACGAGCTCGCCGGTGCCAACGGGGTCGGCTGCATGGATATTGTCGAAAACCGTTTCGTCGGCATGAAGTCGCGCGGAGTATATGAAACACCGGGAGGTACGGTTCTGTTGCACGCCCATCGCGCCATGGAGAGCCTGTGTCTGGATCGGGGCGCCGCACACCTGAAAGACGAGATCATGCCGCGCTATGCCGAGCTGATCTACAACGGCTTTTGGTTCGCGCCGGAACGCGAGATGCTACAGGCCGCCATCGATGCCAGCCAGGAAAAAGTCACCGGTAGCGTGCGGTTGAAACTCTACAAGGGCAACGTCATCGTCGTAGGACGGAAGTCCCCCTACAGCTTGTACTCCGAGAAGGTCGCCACCTTCGAGGCCGACGAGGGGATCTACAATCAGCGCGACGCGGAAGGCTTCATCAAGCTCAACGCTCTGCGCCTGCGGTTGGATAAAATGGCAAGGAAGTAAGCTGCTTAGGTTCCGGCCCTAAATTACACAATTACGAAGGTGCAACAAAAATATTACACACCTGTTATGGATAACATAAAAACCCTACACCAAGTAGGAATATCGACGTCTTGGGATTGAAGCGCCTAAAATGCTATACTCTTTGGCATAGAGAGGCTGGCGTCAGGATTTGAATGCCGTTGGGGGGAAACTGGGACCCCCTCAGATAATCGGCACGGATCCGCTCAAGACCAGCCCGGGAAACGAACCGACGTTTCTATCTGGGAGGATGTTATGAACCGATCCGATTTCGCGGTCGTACCAAGTGAATCCGCGCCCGATTGTGGTGGGGTAGAGGTTCCACTTGACCAATTGCTGGCTGGGACCGTTATGCGGGCCATGATGTCGAGCGACGGGGTGCGTCGGGAAGACTTGGAAGCGCTGCTCGACGATGTGCGGCACAAAATCTCCGAGGCTGCCTAACCTTCTTTAAAGACTTTAGTGGCTACGAACGCTGAATGATATCCGCGTAGCGGGCCATCAGCTTCTGGCTGCGCTTGAGAATAAACCGGGTTGGCTCCGGGTAGTCGGCGAAGCTGTAAGCATCGCGTGCGACCAACAGAAAATTTTCCCGAAGCATGGATAGGGTCCACAGGCTGTGGGTGAACAGCGGCTTGCGGGGAATGGCGTTCTGATCCGGAAACAGGGCAATGGCCCGCTCGAAGGCGCGGATGGTGCCATCGAAGGCCACCGCATGACGCACCGCATCTTTGGACAGGGCGCCCAGATCCGATCCCAAGGCGGCAACCATATGGCTGCTCACCGGTTGTGCCAACCGTGCGGGAAAGGTCTGGTCGGCAGGCGTCTTTTCCAGAGTCTCCACCAATGAGATAAAGACATTGAGGCTCTGCTCCATATCGGCCAGCAGGGCGCGGGCCACACGACGACGGCGGGCCTTGTTTTCCGACCAGCGCCAGACAGCGGCGGCCAGCAACCCGCCGGTGACCGCCAAGGCGGCGCCGGTCGCTTGGGCGACGAGAGCGGGATCAGGCATCATGGTTCGGTCTCCCTCTATCAGGACCTATAACGGTTCCCCCTTCAACATGCGCGGCAGATCGCCAACCAAGCCCATGGCATGGCGCATGAAGAACTTTTTCACCGGTGGCATCTTGTTGACCACCGCCAATCCTAAATCCCGGGCCACCCGCAACGGCGGAATATTGTTGGAAAACAGCCGATTCAGCCCGTCGGTCAGGGCCAGCATCAAGGTATTGTCGAAGCGTCGCCAGCGTTCATAGGCCTCCAACACCACCGGCGCGCCTATATCCTGGCCCAGGCGATGGGCATCCACCACCACTTCGGCCAATGCCGCCACGTCGCGCAGGCCCATGTTGAGCCCTTGTCCGGCAATGGGATGCATGCCGTGGGCCGCGTCGGCCACCAGCGCCAGCCGTTTGTCCGTGGCCCGATGGGCATACTGCAAGGACAGCGGATAGGCAAAGCGCGGCCCGCTGACTGCGATGTCACCCATGAAGTCGCCGAACCGACGCCGCAGCTCCGTCAGAAACCCTTCATCGTCCAGATCCATGATCGCCGGGGTGAGCGCTTCTTTCTCGGTCCAGACGATGGACGAGCGGTTGCCCTTCAACGGCAGAATGGCAAAGGGTCCGCTGGGCAGAAAATGTTCGTGGGCGATATTGTCGTGCGGGTATTCATGAGTCACGGTGCAGACAATACCGGTCTGGTGATAGGACCAGCTGGTCAGATCGATCCCCGCTTCCTCGCGCACCCGCGACCCCCGCCCGTCGGCACCGACCAACAGCTTGGCCCGCACCCGGCGGCCATCGGGCAGAGTGGTCTCCACGCCTCGGTTGGTGCGGTCGATGGGCCCGGCCTCGGTCGGCGCGGCCCAGGTCACGAGATCCAGAGTCGGCAGCTTTTTGGCCAGCGCCCGGCGCAGGGTCTGGGTCTCGATCATAAAGCCAAAGGGTTCGTCACCAATGGATTCATGGTCGTAATGCAAAAACATCAAGGAATCCCCGTCGGTCACCCGGATATCGCCGATGGGATTAACCTCGTCGGCCATCAAATCCCACAGATCGGCGCCCACCAACAGACGCTGCGCCGCCAGGGCAATGGCAAAGGCACGCCCGTCATAGGTGGCCCTCAGGGCGGCTTTGGGGTCTTCCCGGTCGATGACCACCGACGACACGCCGCCTCGGGCCAGGGCACAAGCCAGGGTTCCCCCGGCGAAGCCGCCGCCGACAATCAGCACATCCGTTTCCAGGATCTCTCCCGTGGGTTCGCGACCGGTCATGGAAAGGCAAACTCCCTATTGATTTGAATCCCCTAAACCCCGTTTAGCAGATCTGCCTTCAATTTGTGCGCCTAAATTTTAGGCAAAGCTTACTAAATAATCATTAACCGGAGAAAACCACAGACCTCACCTCCCGAAAATGACCCTGCTCACTTCATTATCTCCTTATATTACAGCAATTTAATAAGAAAATACCAGAGTTGGCACGAACTTTGAGTCTAGAGGGGCAGGAATTCGGCCATTCGGGCCGTTTCGACATGGTCCATCAGGAGGAGCCAGCGCAATGAAGCTGATTACCGCCGTTATCAAGCCTTTCAAGCTCGACGACGTGCGGGAGTCCCTATCCCAACTGGGAGTTCAGGGGATGACCGTCACAGAGGTGAAGGGTTTTGGCCGCCAAAAGGGGCAAACTGAAATCTATCGCGGCGCCGAGTACGTCGTGAATTTCCTGCCCAAGGTGAAACTCGAAATCGTGGTGGGTGCGGACATGGCCGAACAGGTCGTGGAAACCATCCAGCAGACCGCCAAGACCGACAAGATCGGTGACGGCAAGATATTTGTGGTCGACGTCGAGAAGACGGTCCGGATCCGGACCGGCGAGACCGACGGCGATGCCATCTAGGAGGTATGACCGATGAATTCCATTAAACGTTTGACCGGTATGCTGGTCCTGGGTGTGATTGCCCTGGCGGTGACCGCCGACCCGGCCCGTGCCGAGGTTTCCGGCGAAACCCAGTTCATTTTCAACACGTTCTCTTTCCTGGTGCATGGTTTCCTCGTGCTCTGGATGGCCGCGGGCTTTGCCATGCTCGAAGCCGGTCTGGTGCGCACCAAGAACACCACCATGCAGCTGACCAAGAACATCGGCCTGTTTTCCATTGCCGGCATCATGTTCTACCTAATGGGCTACAACGTCATGTATGACGGCGTTGACGGCGGCTTCATGGGCGGCATCTCCATCTGGGGCGCCGATGACAGCGCGGTTCTGGCCGATGGGGCCAAGATCGAAGGCGGATACGCGGCTTCCTCCGACTGGTTCTTCCAGATGGTGTTCGTCGCCACCGCGGCCTCCATCGTTTCCGGCACCCTGGCCGAGCGCATCAAGCTGTGGCCGTTCATGATCTTCGTGGTCGTCCTGGCTGGCCTGATCTACCCGATCCAGGGTTCCTGGGAATGGGGCGGCGGCTGGCTCAACACCGACAGCTTCAAGGCTTCCTTTGGCGATGAGTTCAAGGACTTCGCCGGCTCCACCCTGGTCCATTCCGTGGGCGGCTGGGCGGCCCTAACCGGTGCCATCATCCTCGGCGCCCGTAAAGGCAAGTACGGTGCTGACGGCGCCGTGCATCCGATCCCCGGCTCCAACCTACCGCTGGCCACTTTGGGTACCTTCATCCTGTGGCTCGGTTGGCTGGGCTTCAACGGTGGTTCGCAGCTCGCCATGGGCTCCGCCGCCGATGCGGTTGCCATCTCCAACATTTACGTCAACACCACCATGGCCTCGGCCGCCGGTGTGGTTGCCGCGATGCTGTTGACCCAGGTGATCTACAAGAAGGTTGATCTGACCATGGCCCTCAACGGCGCCCTGGCCGGTCTGGTGTCCATCACCGCCGCGCCCGACGGCGACTCGGTGATGCTGTCCATGTTCATCGGTGCCGTCGGTGGCGCACTGGTGGTCTTCACCGTGCCGCTGCTCGACAAGCTGAAGATCGATGACGTGGTCGGTGCCATTCCGGTTCACCTGGTGGCCGGTATCTGGGGCACCCTGGCGGTTGCTCTGACCTATGGCTCCGAAGGCGCGTCCTTCATGGCCCAGTTGGTCGGCGTGGTCTCCATTGGCGCCTTTGTGATCGTCTCCAGTGCCATCGTCTGGTTCGTCCTCAAGATGACCATCGGCATCCGTGTCGACGAAGAGGAAGAAGTGCTGGGTCTCGACAAGACCGAGCTGGGCTTGGAAGCCTATCCGGAATTCGGTTCCGGCTCCAAGGCTATGTAATCCAACTCCCGGCGCGATCCTCCCCTGACTTTGGGATCGCGCCGGGTCCAAGGCTTCGAAGATGGACTCCCTGTTGTCTTCGAAGAATGGGGTTTAGGCCCCGACGATCTACTACTCCCCTATCGCAACTTGACCGGGCGGTCTGATCCGCCCGGTCTTTTTGTTTGGCGCCGGTCTCCGGGCCGCTTATAAAAAACCCATGATCAATCAACGTCTCGATCTTCTGAACGACTATCCGTTTCAGCGCCTGCGCGATCTGTTGGACCCGCTCGATCCGCCCGACGGGGTGACGCCGCTGGTCATGTCCATTGGCGAACCCAAGCACAGCCCGCCGGATCTGGTGGCTGACATTATCCAAGATCATCGGGCCGACTGGAATCGCTATCCACCGCCCGCCGGAACCCCCGAACTGCGCCAATCCATGGCCGGGTGGCTGACCCGCCGCTTCGCGCTGCCCGAGGATCTGGTGGATCCGGAGCGTCACCTGTTGCCCTTGGCCGGGACCCGCGAAGGTCTGTTTCAGGCCGCCCTGGTCTGCGTGCCGCAAAAACGCCCCCACGGCCCGCCGCCGGTGGTGCTGACCCCCAATCCGTTCTATCAGGTCTATGCCGGGGCCGGGGTCATGGCCGGGGCGGAGACGGTCTATCTTCCCGCCACCGGGGACACCGGCTTTCTGCCTGACCTGGATGCCCTCAGCGCGGACCTGTTGACCCGCACGGCCATGCTCTATCTATGCTCGCCGACCAACCCACAAGGGGCGGTGGCCGATGACGACTACCTGGACCGGGCGTTGGACCTGGCATTGTCCTACGATTTCGTCCTGGCCATGGATGAATGCTACGCCGAGACCTATGACCAGACCCCGCCACCGTCCGCGTTACAGGCCGCCGCGCGCCTGGGGGGCGGCTTGAGCAATCTGTTGGTCTTTCATTCCCTGTCCAAGCGCTCCAGTGCGCCGGGCCTGCGCTCCGGGTTCGTGGCCGGGGACCAGGATCTGATCACCTTGTTCGCGCGCCTGCGCTCCTATGCCGGGGCGACCATCCCCATGCCCATCATGGCCGCTTCCGCCGCCCTTTGGGACGATGATGCCCATGTGGCCGACAATCGTGCCCGCTATGGCGAGAAATTCGATATTGCCGAGCGCATCCTGGGCGACCGCTTCGGCTTTCGCCGCCCCCAAGGTGGATTCTTCCTGTGGCTGGATGTGGGCAATGGCGAAGAGGCGGCGAAAAAGCTCTGGCAGCAAGCCGGTTTGCGGGTTTTGCCTGGGGCCTATCTGGCCCGCGACGACGAGTCCGGGGATAACCCCGGCGCGTCTTATATCCGTGTCGCCCTGGTGCATGAACCGGCGATGGTCGAAGACGCCCTGACCCGCCTCGTCGAGGTGTTACGTTAAGGTCTTGGTAAGCGCCGTTATGGCATGCTTCGGCCATGGCTCGCACAACCTCCCCCGCAGCCCGGCCGCCGATTCTTCCGGCCTCCGCCGTGGCCTTTCTGCGACGGCGCCTGATTGAAGGCGCCGGACTCGCTGTCTGTACGCTTGCGGTGCTGCTCGGCTTGGCTCTGGTCAGCTTTTCGCCCGCCGATCCCTCTTTGAATAGTGCCGGTTTCGGACCCATCGGCAACAAGCTCGGGACCTCTGGTGCGGTGATTGCCGATTTGGCTCTGCAAGGCTTGGGGATCGCGGCCTGGGTGTTGGTGGCGGTGCCCTTTGTTTGGGGCATCCGCATTTTGTTCAAGCAGGTCACCGGCCATTGGGAACTGCGCTTGGCGCTGTTGCTGTCGGGAACGCTTTTTCTGGCCGTCGCCGTGACCTTGTTGCCGATCCCGCAATTCTGGCCGTTGCGAGTCGGGCTTGGCGGCGTGGCGGGCGCCTTGATCGTCGACGGATTGATGCCCTTGCTGACCATGGCCGGATGGCAATATGGGCCTTGGCCCATTGCCGCCCTGGCCCTGCCGCCCGCCCTGGCCGCCTTGTTCCTTTCCCTGGGTATTCGCCGCCATCAATGGCGGGCCGCCTGGGAACAGGGGGTGGATTGGGTTCTGGTGGTTTGGGATCTGCTGCTGCCGGTCGCCCGCCGGATCGGCGGACGGGGGGTCGCTTGGGTCGTGACCTGGATCGAAGAGGCCCGTCGAGCCATGGAAGCACGCCGGGAAGCCCGTCTGGCCACCCGCTCAACCGGAGCCGAACCGGAAGTTATCGAAGAAGAGGAAAATCCGGCACCAGCGCGGCGTCCGGACTCCAGCGCCGCCTTGCTGCGCCGCTCGACTCCCAAGGCGCCGATCAAGCAGGCCGAAGAGACACCCAAGGCGACGACAACCAAGAAGATTCCCGTGGATGCGCCCAAGAAGGACCCGGCCAAGCCACGCCCGGGCCGTCAGGGATCGTTGAACTTGGGCGATGGCTTGCAATCCTTCGACCTGCCGCCATTGGATCTGCTGGCCAAGCCGGAAGTCTCGACCCGGGATCCGGGCTTGGACAAGGAAGCCCTGGAAAACAACGCCCGGATTCTGGAAACGGTGCTGGAAGATTTCGGCGTGCGGGGCGAGATCGTCAAAGTGCGCCCCGGCCCGGTTGTCACCCTGTACGAACTGGAACCGGCCCCGGGCACCAAGACGTCGCGCGTCGTCGGTCTTGCCGACGATATCGCCCGCTCCATGAGTGCCATTTCCGTGCGCATCGCGGTGATTCCGGGTCGCAGCGTCATCGGTATCGAACTGCCCAATGCCACCCGCGAGACGGTCTATCTGCGCGAGATGCTGGCCTCGGAGGATTTCGAGAAAGCCTCGGCCAAGATGTCGCTGTCCCTGGCCATGGGCAAGGATATTGGCGGCACCCCGGTGACCGTGGATTTGGCCCGCATGCCGCACTTGTTGGTCGCGGGCACCACCGGGTCGGGCAAGTCGGTATCGGTCAACACCATGATCCTGTCGTTGTTGTACCAATACTCGCCGGAGCAATGCCGTTTCATCATGATCGACCCCAAAATGCTGGAGCTGTCGGTCTATGACGATATCCCGCACCTGCTGGCGCCGGTGGTCACCGAGCCGGGCAAGGCGGTGGTGGCGCTCAAATGGACCGTGCGCGAAATGGAAGACCGCTATCGCGCCATGGCCAATCTCGGCGTGCGCAATATCGGCGGCTATAACCAGCGCATCATCGAGGCGCGCAAGAAGGGCGAGACCCTGACCCGACGGGTTCAGACCGGCTTCGACGTGGATACGGGCAAGCCGGTGTTCGAGGATCAGGATCTGGACATGAATCCGCTGCCGTTCATCGTCGTAGTGGTGGATGAAATGGCCGATCTGATGCTGGTGGCGGGCAAGGATATCGAAGGCGCCATCCAGCGTCTGGCCCAAATGGCCCGGGCCGCCGGAATCCATTTGATCATGGCCACTCAGCGACCCTCGGTGGATGTCATTACCGGCACCATCAAAGCCAACTTCCCCACCCGGGTCAGCTTTCAGGTGACCTCGAAAATCGACAGCCGCACCATCTTGGGCGAACAAGGCGCCGAACAGCTGTTGGGCATGGGCGACATGCTCTATATGGCGGGTGGCGGGCGCATCACCCGCGTCCATGGCCCATTCGTCACCGACGAGGAAGTGGAAGAGGTGGTCGATCACCTGAAGACTCAGGGCGAGCCCACCTATGTGGAAGCGGTCACCGAAGAGGTGGACGAAGACGGCGGTGCTGATATGAGTAGTGGCGGGGCGCGCGAAAAATCCGAAGACCCGTTGTACGACGAAGCGGTGGCCCTGGTGGCCCGCGAAGGCAAGGCCTCGACCAGTTTCGTGCAGCGCCACTTGCAGATTGGCTATAACCGAGCCGCCCGTATCATCGAACGCATGGAAGGCGAGGGCGTGGTCAGCAAGGCCAACCGCACCGGCAAACGCGAAGTGCTGGTCAGCGACCATAGTGGATAGCGGCCTCGACAGCCCCCTGTCACCTCGCTACAACGATGATCCTATTTTCGCCCCATTCCTTTCGGATGCTTGGTTCATGCGACTGATACTGATCCTGTTGATGCTGGTCATCGCCCTGCCTGCCGAGGCCGAGGAAAAGCATGTCTTTTCCGCGGATGAGCAATCCACCCTGAAAAAGGTCCAGCACTACCTGAACAGTATCAAGACCCTGCAATCCCGGTTCATCCAGGCCACCTCCGCCGGCGGCTACGCCGAAGGCACGCTGTACCTTTCCCGGCCGGGCAAGCTGCGGTTCGAATACGATCCCCCAGCGCCTTTCCTGCTGGTTGCCGACGGTACTTGGCTGATCTATGAGGATAAGGAGCTGGAGCAAATCAGCTATCTGCTGCTCGACAGCACCCCGGCGGCGCTGCTGGTCAGCGACGATCTGGATTTCAATGGCGACAAGGTGACGGTGGAAAAACTGGTCAAGGACAAGGGCCTGCTGGCTGTGACCTTTACCCAGAAGGAAAACCCGGAAAACGGCCAAGTCACCATGATCCTCAACGAGAAGCCATTGATCCTGCGTCAATGGGAAGTGCTCGACGCCCAAGGCACCCGCACCATGGTCACGCTCAACAAGACCCGTACCGGAATGCCTCTGGACAAGATGCTGTTCCGCTACAAGGACCCCCGGCATCAGGGCGGCATCAATCTCCTCGATTGATGGCGTTCAAATAAACGTGAGCCATGCAGGAATCGCATGCCTCCTATCCATGCCGACCCTTGAATTGTTTGGGATGCAACGCCACATAAGTTCCATAAGGGGCCGTCACCGCAACGGTGCGGCCTGGGACAGATGGGATCCCCTGCCATCGTCCCGGCTCCCCCCAAAGGAGCTTCGAGGCGTCCGATTATCCCCCTGATCGGACGCCTCTTCCTTTTGGCCACCCGGACAATTGCCAAGGTCGGGCAAATGGCGCAATCTGCCGCCCCATGGATCTGAAAGTCACCACCTGGAACGTCAACTCCGTGCGCAAGCGGCTCCGTCATCTGGAATGGCTGATGGAAGCGCAATCCCCGGACGTGCTCTGTTTGCAAGAAACCAAGGTGGTCAACGAGGATTTCCCCGAGATGGCCTTGCGCGCCTTGGGCTATGACCACGTGTTATTCCATGGCCAGAAGTCCTACAACGGTCTTGCCATTGCCAGTCGGGTGCCGCTGAGTCAGCCGGAAACCCACTATTGGGGCGGACGGGAAGAGGCCCGGCATCTCTCGGCCATGCTGCACCCCAGCACGCATTCAGCCCCCATCGAACTGCATAATCTTTATATTCCGGCGGGAGGCGACAAGCCGGACCCGCTGACCAATCCCAAATTCGCCCACAAGCTGGATTTCCTCAGTGAACTGGCTCATTGGTGGCTGGCCCGTACCGGCGCGCCGGAAATCCCCATGATTTTGGTGGGTGACCTGAACGTGGCGCCACTGGAAACCGATGTGTGGGATCATCGGCGGCTGCGCCGGGTAGTCACCCATACGGAGATCGAAATCGCCCACCTGGACCGGGTTCGCCTGGCTGCTCAGTGGGTCGATGCGGTACGGCATTTTTACCCCGCCGATGAGAAGGTATTTTCCTGGTGGAGCTATCGCACGCCCGAATGGGACGAGGCGGACAAGGGGCGCAGACTGGACCATGTTTGGGTCACACCACCGCTGGTCTCCACCCTGAAGAGTGCTGAAATCCTGCGCGAGGCCCGTGACTGGCCGGAGCCTTCCGATCACGTCCCGGTTTCGGTAACCTTTTCCATTTCCTGATCGACCACGCGCTCCAGTGGAAACCACAGGCCGACCTTGGTGCCGCAGCCCGGTGTGCTGTCCAGTCGCAGGCGACCATCATGCAATTCCATCAAATGGGCGACCAAAGGCAGGCCCAGGCCCGTGCCCTCGTAGCGCCGCGCCAAGTCGGAATCGATCTGGCCAAAGGGGGTCAGGGCGGTGGGGATATCCTCCGGCGCCATGCCGATACCGGTGTCATCGATGGTCAGAATCAAACCGTCATTCAGACGGGCAACCCCAAGGGTGACGGATCCCCCCGCAGGCGTGAATTTAATGCCGTTGGTAACCACATTGAGCAGGATCTGTTTCAATCGGTTGGGATCGGCGAGCAACCGGGGCAACAGTTCGTCGGATTCAAACACCAGGTCCACCTCGGCTTCATCCGCATGGGCTTGGGTCAACCGCAGTACGTCTCCAAGGATTCTCGCCAAGTCCACCGAGGCATTGCGCACCGCCATGGTGCCCGATTCCACTTTGGCCATGTCGAGGATATCGTTGATGACTTCCAAAAGGTGATTTCCAGACCCTCGTATATCTTCCAGATACTCCCGGTGGCGCGGGTTTTCCACCGGCCCCATCAGCCCATGAATGAGGATGTCGGAGAACCCGATAATGGCGTTCAAGGGGGTACGGAGTTCGTGGCTCATGGTGGCCAGAAACTGGGTCTTGGCCCGGTTGGCGGCTTCGGCCTCTTCCTTGGCCCGGTACAAAGCCGCTTCCTGCATCAGCCGCATACGGATATCGCGGACCATGGCCAGCACGTAGCGCTGTCCCTCGTGGGACACCATGTTGCAGGCCATTTCCACATCGATCTCGGTCCCCAGCCGGGAGCGCATCCGCACTTGCCCGAACCAAGTCTGGCGGCGATGGATGGACTGCCAAAACCGGGACCATTGCTCTGGCGAGAGCTCCGGGTTGATATCCCAGGCCTTCAGGCCGGTCAGGCTGACCGCTGTCTGATCGAGCAACTTCAGCGCCGCCCGGTTGGCTTGCATCAGGTCCCCGTTTTCGAGGATCCAGAAAATGCCGTCGCTGGCCTCCTGGACCGACCGCTCAGACAGCTCCAGCTTCTGTTGCGCCCGGCGCAGTTCGGTGATGTCTTGATAGATGCTCACCGTACCGCCAAGACGGGTTTTGTTTTCCCGCGCCAGAATCAATCGACCGCTGCTCAGGGTCAGTTCGCGGGGACCTTCGGGGGTTCGGTGACTCCTCATGGTTTCGGCCAGCCACAGATCCGGTGGCGCCCGGCCCGTATCGATGACCCCGGAATCCACGAGCTGGCGCAGGATGGTTTCGCAAGTGTCGCCCTTGCTCAGCAGCCCGGCCCGCGACCCCAGGTTTTCATGCACATATTGGTTAGCCAGTACCAATCGATCCTGGTCGTCCCACAGGATAAAGCCGTCGGTGATGCTTTCCAGCGCGTCGGCCAAAAGCAGCCGGGCGCGGCTGACCTCGGCCTCGGCCTCGCGGGCGGCGGTGATGTCCACCGACGATCCGCGATAACCGAGAAACGCCCCCGACCCATCGAACAGGGGCTGGCCGGAGACCCGCATATGGACCGTTCGTCCGTCCGGCGTCTTTGTCATGTAGGTGGCGTCGCGGAAGGGCCGGTGATTATTGAATTCCTCCGCATGCCGTTCAGCGTCGGTGGGTGGCGTGACCTGAAAACCCAGGTCGTCGCGACTTTTACCGATCAGGCTTCCAGCGGGAAATCCGAGAATACGGTGGGCGTTTTCCGAACAGAAACAAACCCGCAAGTCCGCATCCATCTCCCAAAACCAATCCGAAGCAGCCTCGGCGAAATTTTTGAAACGCACCTCCGATTGCCGCAGTTCAAGGGTCCGGGCGACAACCCGCTGTTCCAGTTCGGCAGCCGAGCGGCGGAGATCTTCGTCGGCGGCCACCAATGCCTGTTCGCCTCGACGCACCGGGAAATAGACGATGGAAAACATGACCAAAAGCAACAGCGAAACCCCGGTGGCCAGGCCGTATTTGACCTGCTGGCGGTGGCGAAAGGTCTCGGTGATGTCCCGCTCCACCAGCAGCAGGCCGCCGTTTGCCAGGGCATGGAGGGTTCGAACCAGGGTTCGCTCGCCGTCGGCCTCCCGACCGGACCCGGGGGGGCGCGTGATCAGGCTGCTCGTCATGGTGCCGTTCATGGTGTCACGCAGCGTTGCGTCATCCAGACCCAGGGAGTCGATGGCTTGGCTCGCCGTGGAGAACAGAATTCTCCCCGAGGGATCCAGGAGCGCCACCCGAGGCAAGTCATGGCGCGAGGCATAGGATTCCAACGCCCAGACTTCCGGCTCGAGGGTGGTGGGGTGCAGATCCGGCGCGCGGAGTTTCGGCGTCAACAAGGAATCACCGAAGCGATTCTCGATCTCCAAGGCATGGGGGGCGGACCAGGTGCCCATGAGGGCGACAAATTCGGTTCGCTCCCGGAATCCAAATAACAGGACAATGGCGGTAAAGACCAAGCCGATCACCACGGCGGCGGCCAGCAGATACCATCGGGTCAGCCGGTGTCTGACCGCGACGGTCGGTTTCATGCGATGCGGGCTCATGTCTTGCATGATGCCGACGTCCTCCCCAAGCGGGATTCTTCTGTCCCGTGGGTCAGCATAAACACGCCATTCCGGTTTGATCAAATTTTTCCGAGTAGGATACTGCGGATTATCCGTCCCAATCCCGCCGATTGACAGCATATTCCCCCGCCTCGGCGCGGAACGGCTGGACCAGCATCCGGTCCAGCCGTTGATCGTCGGGCTCGCGGAACAGATCAAGGCCGATGGTCATGGCTTCGTGCCCCGCTTCCGGCTGGGCCTTGTAGGTCCCGAACAGGCGGTCCCACCAGGGCAAGTTGAAGCCGAAATTACTGTTGGTCTCGGCGGGCAGCACCGAATGATGCACCCGATGCATGTCCGGGGTCACCACGAACAGCCGCAATACCCGGTCCAGCCCCAAAGGCAGGGCGATATTCCCGTGATTGAACATGGCCGTGGCATTAAGCAGGATCTCGAAGATCAACACCGCCAGCATGGGCGCGCCGATCAAGGCAATGACCGAAAGCTTGATGCCCAGGGACAAAACGATTTCGATGGGATGGAATCGGGCACCGGTGGTCACGTCATAGTCGGTATCCGCGTGATGCATGCGATGAAGACGCCATAACACCGGCACGGCGTGGACCATCACATGCTGGAAATAGATCGCCATGTCCAACAGCACCACACAGAGCAGTACCGCCAGACCATCGGGCACGCCCAGTTGCGGCATCAACCCCCATTCCCGCTCGGCGGCATAGGCGGCAAAGCCGATGGGCGCCATGGGCAGGATCAGGCGGACGAGAATGCTGTTCATGAACACGATGGTGATGTTCGAGGGCCAGCGGACCCAGCGGCTGAAGCGCAGCGCGCGGCGGGGAATCAGTGCCTCGGCCCCGGCCACGACGAGGAGGACACTGAAAAAGGCAATCAGACGAACGATGAGCTCGTTGTCGGTCAGGAACTGGGTCATGGCTTCAGTATAACCCATTGCCCATATTAGAAAAGGCCGATGGATACCGGGTTTACAGGTTGCCTCGGGGCTCCTTATGCTGCAACGCAGAATAGATTCGCGAGGCCGAGGCAATGGCGGACAAGCCGGTGGAAACTCCTCTCTCCGTATACCGTGATCTGGTGCGTCAAGGGGACCTGCATGCGGATCCGGCCCAGGCCCTGGCGGTGGAAAAGTTCCAGTCCCTGCATCATGCGCTGGCACGGTATCGCCCGGATACCGGTCAACAGGGTTGGAAGGCCCGCTTTGGTCTCGGACGGCGGCGGGAGGAAGTGCCGCAGGGTCTATATCTCTATGGCGGCGTCGGTCGCGGCAAATCCATGCTGATGGATATCTTCCATTGCCTCGCCCCCACGGAATCCAAACGGCGGGTGCATTTTCACGAATTCATGCAAGAAGTCCAAACCCGCCTGACCAAGTTACGGGAAAAAGGCCGTCACCGGGGCGATCCCATTTCGGCGCTGGCGGCGGAAATTTCCTATGGGGCCTATCTGCTTTGCTTTGATGAATTTCAGGTCACCGATATCGCCGATGCCATGATCCTGGGCCGTCTGTTCGAGGCCTTGTTCGAGGGTGGCGTGGTTGTGGTGGCAACATCCAACAGACCGCCCGCAGACCTGTACAAGGACGGTCTGCAAAGGGAGCGCTTTCTACCCTTCATCGACCTGATGCAACAGCGCATGGACGTACTCCAATTGCAAAGCGAGACCGATTACCGGCTGATCGACGTGACCAAGGTGCGGGCCTATCTCCACCCCGCCAATGACGATACCGGCCAGGAGTTGGAGCAGATTTTCCAGAAACTAACCCATGGCGAGGCGGTGCGCGGCGATTCTATCTTGGTTCATGGACGGATCATCGAGATTGGCGTGGCCAGCCATGGGGTCGCCCGCTGCACCTTTGATGAACTCTGCCGTCGTCCCCTGGGCCCCGGTGATTATCTCGCTCTGGCCACCAAGTATCATACCTTGGTCCTGTCCGACATTCCGCGCCTGACAGCCGATGAACACAACGAGGCGAAGCGATTCGTCGCGCTGATCGATGCGCTGTATGAACATCGGACTAATCTTTTTTGCACCGCCGAAACGCCTCCAGAAGAGATTTATACCGCTGGACCAGGCAGTTTCGAGTTCGCGCGCACCACATCCAGGCTGGCGGAAATGCAGGCCGCCCACTATCTGGCCACGCCGCATTTGACATAGGGCCATGGTGCGCTGCAAAATACCCCCTGTTCGAATCACGACAATACATTAGAAACCCCTAATTTTATTGTTGTTTTTCAGGGTTCAAGGCCGTTATTTCCCTTGCCCGGCGCTGTAAAACGCGCTACCACCTGTCTGGGTGGTATTGTGCGCCGCGACAGGGTAGGTACGGTCCCATTATGGGCAAGCAAATCACACGACGGATCTTAGCGAAAGGGGACTCCCAATGGCACGGAACAAGATTGCGCTGATCGGCGCGGGCAACATCGGCGGCACGTTGGCTCATCTGGTAGGGCTAAAGGAATTGGGCGACTTGGTCGTCTTTGACATCGCCGAAGGTCTGCCCCAGGGCAAGGCACTGGATATCGCTCAATCGACCGCCATCGAGGGCGTCAACTGCGCCTATTCGGGCACCAATGACTATGCGGACTTGAAGGGCTCCGACGTGATCATCGTCACCGCCGGTGTGCCGCGCAAGCCGGGCATGAGCCGCGACGACCTGATCGGCACCAATGCCAAGGTCATGCAGTCGGTGGGCCAGGGCATCAAGGAACATTGCCCCGGCGCCTTCGTGGTCTGCATCACCAATCCGCTGGACGCCATGGTCTGGGCCCTGCGCGAAGTATCCGGCCTGCCCCACAACATGGTGGTGGGCATGGCGGGCGTGCTCGATTCGGCGCGCTTCAGCTACTTCCTGTCCGAGGAGTTCGGCGTATCGGTGGAAGACGTCAACGCCTTCGTCCTGGGCGGCCATGGCGACACCATGGTACCGCTTCTACGCTATTCCGCGGTGGCCGGGATCCCGGTGCCCGACCTGATCAAGATGGGCTGGTCGACTCAGGAAAAGATGGACGAAATCGTGCAACGGACCCGCGACGGCGGCGCCGAGATTGTCGGCCTGCTGAAGACCGGCTCGGCATTCTATGCCCCGGCGGCGGCCGGTATTCAGATGGCCGAGGCCTATCTGAAAGACCAGAAGCGCGTGCTGCCTTGCGCGGCTTATGTGGATGGCCAATATGGTGTTGATGGCGTGTACGTGGGCGTGCCCGTGGTCATTGGCGCCGGTGGCGTCGAACGGGTCGTCGAGATCGACCTGAACGAGGAAGAAAAAGCAGGCTTCATGAAATCGGTGGATGCCGTCAAGGGCCTCATCGAAATCACCAAAGGCACGATGAGCTGAGGGAGCAATCATGAATATCCATGAGTATCAAGCCAAACAGCTGCTAAAGCGCTATGGCGTGCCGGTGGCCGAGGGCGGGGTGGCTTACACCCCCGATGAGGCGGAAACCGTCGCCAAGGACCTGGGCGGCCCGGTCTGGGTGGTCAAATCGCAGATCCATGCGGGCGGACGCGGCAAGGGGACTTTCAAGGAAGACCCCAACGGCCGTGGCGGCGTGCGCGTCGTCACCAACCTCGAAGAGGTGGCCGACAACGTCAAGGCCATGTTGGGCAAGACCCTGGTCACCCATCAGACCGGCCCCGACGGAAAGCAGGTCAAACGCATCTATATCGAGGCCGGCTGCGACATCAAGCGCGAGCTTTACCTCTCCTTGCTCATCGACCGCACCACCTCGCGGGTGACCATCATGGCCTCCACCGAGGGCGGCATGAACATCGAGGAAGTGGCCGAGGAGACCCCGGAAAAAATCATCACCGAGACCATCGATCCGGCGCTCGGGTTGCAGGGCTATCAATCCCGCAAGGTGGGCTTCGCCTTGGAATTGAACGGCAAGCAGGTCAACGCCTTTTCCAAGATGCTGGCCGCCATCTACAAGGCCTTCCTGGAGCTTGACTGCTCCATGCTGGAGATCAACCCCTTGGTGGTCACCGGCGACGGCAACGTGATGCCACTCGATTGCAAGATGAACTTCGATTCCAACGCGCTGTTCCGCCACAAGGATGTGGAAGAAATGCGCGACGAAGACGAAGAAGACCCCTCGGAGCTGGAAGCGGCCCGTCACGGTCTCAACTACATCAAGCTCGACGGCGCCATCGGTTGCATGGTCAACGGGGCCGGTCTGGCCATGGCGACCATGGATATTATCAAGCTCTATGGCGGTTCTCCGGCCAACTTCCTCGACGTGGGAGGCGGTGCCACCAAGGAACGGGTGACCGAGGCCTTTAAAATCATCCTGCGCGATCCCAAGGTCGAGGGCATCCTGGTCAATATCTTCGGCGGTATCATGCGCTGCGACGTGATCGCCGAGGGTGTGGTGGCGGCGGCCCGCGAGGTCAGCCTCAACGTGCCCCTGGTGGTTCGCCTCGAAGGCACCAATGTGGATCTGGGCAAGAAGATCCTTGCCGATTCCGGACTACCCATCGTCTCCGCCGACAATCTGGCGGATGCCGCCGAAAAGGTGGTCAAAGCCGTGAAGGAGGCCGCATAAAATGGCTGTACTGGTCGATAAAAATACCAAAGTCGTCTGCCAGGGCTTCACTGGCAGCCAAGGGACCTTCCACTCGGAACAGGCCATCGCCTATGGCACCAACATGGTCGGCGGCGTCACCCCGGGCAAGGGCGGCACCAGCCACCTGGACCTGCCGGTGTTTGATACCGTGGCCGACGCGGTGGAAAAAACCGGCGCCAACGCTTCCGTCATCTATGTACCGCCGCCCTTTGCCGCCGACGCCATCTTGGAAGCGGTGGATGCGGGCGTCGATTTGGCGGTCTGCATTACCGAAGGCATCCCGGTGATCGACATGGTGCGTGTCAAGCGCGGCATGGAAGGCAGCAAGACCCGCCTGATCGGCCCCAACTGTCCCGGGATCATCACCCCCGATGAATGCAAGATCGGCATCATGCCCGGCCATATTCATCAACGGGGCAAGATCGGCATTGTTTCCCGCTCGGGTACCCTGACCTACGAGGCGGTCGCACAGACCACCACCGCCGGTTTGGGCCAATCCACCTGCATCGGCATTGGGGGCGATCCGGTCAACGGCACCAACTTCATCGACTGCCTGGACCTGTTCCTGGCTGATCCGGAAACCCAGGGCATCGTCATGATCGGCGAGATCGGCGGTTCCGCGGAAGAAGATGCGGCCGAGTTCATCAAGCAGTCGAAAACCAAGAAACCGGTGGTCGGCTTTATCGCCGGGGTCACCGCCCCGCCGGGCAAACGCATGGGCCACGCCGGTGCGATTATCTCGGGCGGCAAAGGCACCGCCGACGCCAAGATCGAGGCCATGCGTTCGGCCGGAATCGAAGTCGCGGACTCGCCAGCGGCCCTTGGAAGCACCATGTTGAAGGCTATGGGGGGTTAACCTCACCGGAAAACTGCTTGGGAGGCGGGGGTCAGCGGGCACTAAAAAATAGTCCGCGACCGCCGTTGCAAGAAAAAATGACACCGACGCTTGATACGCTGCTCAGCGGATCCAACGCCACCTATATCGCCGAACTCTACGGCAAATATCTGGAAAACCCGGGGTCCGTGGATGCCACCTGGGCCGGATTCTTCACCGAGTTGGAAGAAGACGGCCGAGCGGTGTTGGACGAACTGCGCGGTGCCACCTGGGCCCCGTCGGGAACGACGGTCATCGGCGGACCGGGGGGTGCCCGTCCCACCGCCGCCGGTCCGGGTCTGGCCTCTGGTCCGTCGACTTCCGATCTCAAGCGGGCCACCCACGATTCCATCCGCGCCTTGATGATGATCCGTACCTACCGGGTGCGCGGCCATCTGATCGCCAATTTCGATCCCCTGGGGCTGGAGGGCAAGAGCTACCATCCGGAGCTCGACTATAAATACTACGGTTTCAACGAAGAAGACCTGGACCGGCCGATTTTCATCGACTTCCAGCTCGGACGTGAAACCGCCACGCTGAAGGAAATCCTGGGTGTCCTCAAGGCCACCTATTGCGACACCATCGGCGTCGAGTTCATGCATATGCAGGACCCCGAGGAAAAGGCCTGGATCCGCCAACGCATCGAAGATCTGCCGACGCGCCACAACTTCACTCATCTGGGTAAGCGGACCATTTTCCAACGGCTGATCGAGGCCGAGGGCTTCGAACGTTTCCTGGACAAGAAATGGAAAGGCACCAAGCGCTTCGGCCTGGACGGCGGAGAATCCCTGATTGCCGCCTTGGAACAGATCGTCAAGCGCGGCTCGCAGCTGGGCGTGGACGACATCGTCATCGGCATGCCCCATCGGGGACGGCTGAATGTTCTAGCCTCGGTGATGTGCAAGCCCTATCGCGCCATTTTCGCCGAGTTCCATGGGGTTGCCTCTGACGCCTTCTCCGATGTGCAGGGCTCCGGCGACGTGAAGTATCACCTGGGCGTGTCCGCCGATCGGGTTTTTGACGGAACCCGCGTGCATCTGTCGTTAACCGCCAACCCGTCCCACCTGGAAGCGGTGAATCCGGTGGTGGTGGGCAAGGTGCGCTCGAAGCAAAACCGCCGCGGCGACAAAAAGCGTCAAAACGTCATGGGCATTTTGATGCATGGCGACGCGGCCTTCGCCGGGCAGGGCCTGGTGGCCGAAACCCTGGAGATGAGCCAGCTGGAAGGCTATACCACCGGCGGCACCATCCATTTCATCGTCAATAATCAGATTGGCTTTACCACGGTACCGTCCAAGAGCCGGTCATCCCCCTATTGCTCGGATGTGGCCAAGTCCATTCAGGCACCGATCTTCCACGTCAACGGCGACGATCCGGAGGCCGTGGTTCATGTGGCCCGGCTGGCCATCGAGTTCCGCCAGGAATTCAAGCGCGACGTGGTCATCGACATGTTCTGTTACCGGCGCCACGGGCATAACGAGGGCGACGAGCCCATGTTTACCCAGCCGATCATGTACCGCACCATCGCCAAGCATCAGCGCACTTTGGAAGTCTACCGGGACCGGCTGATCCGCGAAGGGGTGCTGACACAGCAAGACGCCGAGACCATGATCAATGAGTTTGAAGCCCGGCTGGAGGCCGACTTCGAAACCGCCACCACCTATCGCCCCAACAAGGCCGATTGGCTCGAAGGGGTATGGGACGGGCTGATCCGGCTCAACGAGGAAGAGGAACTGCGCGAGGACGATACCTCGGTTCCCATGGAGCTGTTGAAGACCGTCGGCAACGCCATTTCCCGCAAGCCCGACAATTTCAACCTGCACCCGAAAATCGCCCGCCAGTTGGACGCCAAGGCCAAGGCCGTGGACCAAGGCAAGGGAATCGACTGGGCCACCGCCGAGGCCCTGGCTTTCGGCACGCTGATGACCGAGGGCACCTCGGTGCGGCTGTCTGGCCAGGACTGCGGGCGCGGTACCTTCTCCCATCGCCATTCGGTACTCATCGATCAGGTGAGCGAGGAGAAATATCTGCCTTTGCAAAATATCTGCGAAGGTCAGGGCAATTACGAAGTGCTTGACAGCCCGCTCTCTGAGTTCGGCGTGCTTGGCTATGAGTATGGCTATTCCCTGGACGATCCCCATACCCTGGTGCTCTGGGAAGCCCAGTTCGGCGACTTCGCCAACGGGGCCCAGGTGATGATCGATCAGTTTATCAGTTCGGGTGAATCCAAATGGATGCGCTTCTGCGGCTTGGTCATGCTGCTGCCCCATGGCATGGAAGGCCAAGGTCCGGAACACTCCTCGGCCCGCCTGGAACGCTATCTGCAACTCTGCGCCGAGGACAATTTGCAGGTCTGCAACATCACCACTCCGGCCAACTACTATCATGCCCTGCGCCGCCAGGTTCGGCGGAACTATCGCAAGCCATTAGTTATCATGTCCCCGAAATCATTGCTGCGTCACAAGCAGGTGATATCGGACCTCAAGGACATGGCCGAGGGCACCAAGTTCCGGCGGGTGTTGCCGGAAGTGGATAAGCTGGCCAAAAACGACAAGATACGCCGGGTCGTGCTCTGTAGCGGCAAAGTCTACTATGATCTGCTGCAGACGCGCCGGGACGAAGGTCTCGACGATGTGGCCATTGTCCGGGTGGAACAGCTCTATCCCTGGCCACGCAAGGGCGTCATGGCACAATTGGCGCGCTACCCCAAGGCCGAGGTGGTCTGGTGCCAAGAAGAACCGGCCAACATGGGCTCTTGGACCTTTGTGTTGCCCCGGCTGGCCCATATTCTTCAGAGCCTGGGACTCAGCCAGACACTGCCCTTTTACGCCGGGCGATGCGCCGCGGCGTCCCCCGCCACCGGCTTTGCCAAGGTCCATGCGGCGGAACAGGCGCAACTGGTCAACGAGGCATTGAACATTGCCCCCGATGACCTGCCGCAACCCTTCCGGCCTCCAGCCAAACCATCCGACCGCAGATGCTGATGGCCAACCGCGCGCAACGATAAGAGAGAGATCGAGGAAACAATGGCGACGGATATCAAGGTTCCCACCCTGGGTGAATCGGTGACAGAGGCGACGGTGGCCAAATGGTTCAAGAAAGTGGGCGACGCAATTGCCGCCGACGAACCCATCGTCGAATTGGAAACGGACAAGGTGACATTGGAAGTCAACGCCCCGGCCGCCGGGACGCTGACCGAAATTGTCGCCGATGAGGGCGCCGAAGTTTCCGTTGACGCGCTGCTCGGGGTGATGGGCGAGGCTGGTGCTGCGCCCGGAAAAGCATCGAAAAAAACCAAGGCCGAGGCACCCATGGAAACCATCGCGCCCGAGGTTCCGACCCAGATCGCCGCCACGGTGGATCTGGTGGTACCGGTATTGGGTGAATCGGTCACCGAAGCCACCGTGGGCAAATGGTTCAAGCAGCCCGGTGATGCCGTCGAAACCGATGAACCGGTGCTGGAACTGGAAACCGAGAAAGTCTCGCTTGAGGTCAATGCCCCGTCCACCGGAACGCTGTCCGAGATCGTCGCCGCCGAAGGGGCAGAGGTGACCGTCGGCGCTCTGTTGGGCCGATTGGCCGCTGGTGCCGGTGCCGTGGTAGCCCCGGCTCCCATCGCCGCGCCCAATGTCTCGGTGACCGTCGCGCCGAGCCAGAAAAGCGAAGTGCCCCTGTCCCCGGCCGTGCGTCGGGTGGTCGAGGAAAACGATCTGGACCCATCCAAAATCACCGGTACGGGCAAGAACGGTCGCATCACCAAAGAAGATGCCTTGGCCGCCGCCGCCTCGGGCACGGCCCACAGGGATGATCCGGTGATGACCCAGGCTCCGGCAACCCCGGCGCCCGCGGCGGCACCACCCCCGGCCCCACAACAGGAATCGGCCCCGGCCCCGGCAGCCGCGCCGCAACTGGATGATCCCCGCGAGGAACGGGTACGCATGACTCGCCTGCGCAAGATGGTGGCCACGCGCCTGAAAGCGGCGCAGAACACCGCCGCCATGCTGACCACCTGGAACGAGATCGACATGACCGAGGCGATTGCCCTGCGCAATCGCTACAAGGATATCTTCGAGAAAAAGCACGACATCAAGCTCGGATTCATGTCCATTTTCATCAAGGCGGTCTGCGTGGCGCTCAAGGAATGGCCGGCGGTCAATGCCGAGATCCGTGGCGATGATATCGTCTATAAGAACTTCTACGACATCTCGGTGGCCGTAGGTTCGCCGCAGGGCCTGGTGGTCCCGGTGATCCGCGATGCCGATACGCTGAACTTCGACGAAATCGAAAAGACCATCAAGGACTTCGGGCTGCGCGCCCGAGGTGGCACCTTGAAGGTCGAGGAAATGCAGGGCGGCACCTTTACCATATCAAACGGCGGCATTTTTGGATCGCTGCTTTCGGCACCGATCCTCAATCCGCCGCAATCGGGCATTCTCGGCATGCACAAGATGCAGATGCGGCCCATGGTCATGGCCGATGGCAGCATCGAGGCCCGCCCGATGATGTATATCGCCCTGTCCTATGACCACCGGATCATCGATGGCCGCGAGGCGGTCTCGTTCCTGGTCCGGGTCAAGGAGTGCATCGAGGACCCCAACCGCATCATGCTGATCGCCTAAGGAGAATTCTATATGAGCGAGACATCCTACGACCTGGTGGTGATCGGGGGCGGCCCCGGCGGCTATGTGGCAGCCATCCGCGCGGCGCAATTGGGCCTCAAGGTGGCCTGTGTGGAAAAGCGCGGGGCGCTGGGCGGCACCTGCCTCAATGTGGGCTGTATCCCCTCCAAGGCGATGCTGCAATCCTCCCACCATTTCGAATCCGCCGCCGAGCATTTCGCCGCCCATGGGGTACAAGTCAGCCCGAAGCTCGACCTGCCGACCATGATGGCCCGCAAGGACAAGGTGGTGCTCGATCTCACCAAGGGCATCGAGTTCCTGTTCAAGAAGAACAAGGTGGACTATTTCATCGGCACCGGCACCGTGGCCAGCAATTCCACGGTGGATATCACCGGCGACTCCGAAGCCACCTTGAAAACAGAAAACATCCTCATCGCCACCGGTTCCGACGTGGCGCCCCTGCCGGGGATCGAGATCGACGAAAATCGTATTGTCTCCTCCACCGGTGCTCTTGCCCTGCCCAAGGTGCCAAAATCCCTGGCGGTCATCGGCGGGGGCGTGATCGGGCTGGAACTGGGTTCCGTCTGGCGGCGTCTGGGGGCCGAGGTCACGGTGATCGAATTCCTCGACGACATTTTGCCCGGCATGGACGGCGAGGTCCGCAAGACCATGCGTCGGGTGCTGAAGAAACAAGGCGTCCAGTTCAAACTCAAGACCAAGGTCACCGCCGCCAAGGCCACCAAGACCCAGGTCACCCTGACCATGGAACCGCGTGACGGCGGCGATTCCGAAACTCAGAAAGCCGAAGTGGTGCTGGTCGCCGTGGGCCGCCGCCCCTATACCGACGGGCTGGGCCTGGACGCCGTTGCCGTGGAGCGCGATGCCCGGGGCTTCATCAAGGTGGATGCGGATCTACAGACCAACGTACCGGGTATTTTCGCCATCGGTGACGTGATCGGCGGTGCCATGCTGGCCCACAAGGCCGAGGAGGAAGGCGTGGTGGTGGCCGAGCTGATTGCCGGACGCAAGGGCCATATGGACTACGACACCATCCCCGGAGTGGTCTACACCCATCCCGAAGCCGCCTCGGTCGGCAAGACCGAGGAACAGTTGAAGGAAGCCGGTGTCGATTACAAAGTCGGCAAGTTCCCGTTCTCGGCCAATTCCCGCGCCCGCTGTATCGCCGACATGGACGGCTTCGTGAAAATCCTCGCCGATGCCAAGACTGATCGGGTGCTGGGTTGTCATATCGTCGGCCCAGCGGCCGGAGACCTGATTCAGGAAGCCGTGCTCTGCATGGAGTTCGGCGGCGCGTCCGAAGACCTGGCACGGACCTGTCACGCCCATCCCGGCCTCTACGAGGCGGTCAAGGAAGCTGCGTTGGCACTGGGCGACGGCGCCATTCACGCCTGATCAGCAAGAGGGCTGTGCGCGGGGCGGACCTGTCCCACCGCATCGCATCGCCTCAATGGGGTGGATAGCCTCTTTTTTCCATGCCCGCCGTGACCTGTTCCATGATCGTCGGCATGGACTGGGCCATGAACTGCTGCGCCAGGAGAACCGATTCCTGGGTCATTTTAGGCATCACCTGAACGTATTTTTTGCCCAGCGGTGTTTGATAGAACGCGATCATTTGTTGGATTTCTCCGGCGTCAAAATACTTGGAGACCAAGGATTTCGTTTGATTCATGAGGTCGGGAATCAAGGGCTTCATGGCCGCCGTCAGCTCCTCGGAAAAGGCCTGTAGCTTTTTTTCGTCGGCGCTTGGATCCCGTTGCTTGACCGATTGAATCAACATTTCCGGCAACTGATCAAACATCTGCTCGATCATCTTGTCCATCTCGGTGATCCGCATCAGGTCTCGGGCCGCCTGATCCGCGTCCAGCTCTGCGGCCTTGGTGCCGGGTGCGATCAAACAGGCGGCAACAACAAGACCAAAAACCAATCCACGCATACTGAAATCCTCTGAAATTAAGATGGAGCCGAGCGCCCCCATTTGGAATGGATCACGTCGTTGACAACGATAGCCGCCACCCCACAATTCCGATAGCGCAAAAAGGACATTGGCGGAGCGACAAACTGTTTTCAGATCTTGTTAATGCTCTTCAGACATACTAGCCAACCACCGATATCAAATATCGGCGGGGTGTAAGACGGCGACAATTCAGAGGGAGCTCCATCATGGCGGACATCACACTTTCGGACGCGGTTCGATCGAACCTGCTATCCCTGCAAAGCACTCAAGGGAAGATTGACCGGACTCAAAATCGTCTATCCACGGGCCTGAAAGTTGCCTCACCAACCGATGACGCGGTGAAATTTTTCCAAGCCCAATCCTTGAGCAACCGCGCTACGTCCCTATTGGAACGTAAATCCGCGGTGGATCAGGGCATCCAGGCCTTGGACGCGACCTTGAAGGCTCTCGAATCCATCGAGGACTTCTCTTCTCAGCTCAAAGGTCTGGTCGATAGTTCCCGGTCCGCGGATGATGCCCAACGGGCGGAACTGCAAACCCAGGTCAACGAACTGGCCAAGCAGATCGAGAAGCTCATTGCCGATGCCACCTATCAGGGCTTGAACCTGTTGAACTCCTCGGCCTCGAAGCTGTCTGTCCGGTTCTCGGACAAATCGGACTCGAAGCTCGAAGTGACCGGCATCGATATCAACCCCAGCGCCCTGTATCGTAATTCGCTCGGTACCGGCTTTGTGGGGCAAACCCTTGACGCCAGTCAGGCCAACTTCGTCGAATCGTTCCTGGGCTTCGGACAGTCATTCGAAGGCTACGATCTGACCGATGCGACCGAACTGGCCTCCTTCAATGCCCATGCGGACGTGGCCATCTCCCGCCTGGATGCCACCATTAGCTATCTGCAAGCGAAAGCAGGCTCCATGGCCAATAACGTCGCCATCTTGCAAGTCCGGTCGGACTTCACCCAGGAATACGTGGACGTGTTGGACACCGGTGCCGGTAAGCTGACCGTGGCCGACCTCAACGAGGAAGGCGCCAACCTGCTGGCCCTGCAAACCCGCCAGCAGTTGGGCATTCAGTCCCTGGCCTTCGCCGGTCAGGCCGAACAATCCATCTTGGGTCTGTTCCGTTAAGTCGCCTGAATGGCTCGGACGCCTATAGGCTGCCCGGTTTGAACATTTCGATCAGGGTATGGGTAAGCATTTTTCTCAAGGCCTTGTCCTCGGGGCCGGTGATGCCCCTTGCAATGCCGCTGACCACGATGCGCGCCTGCTCCTTGGAGCAATAAACCGTATAGGCATGCACCTCGCCGTTGGCGCGCAGTTTCCCAAGGTCTGCAGGAACTGCCCCATCGCATATGTTTTGCGGAGACAAACCCTGAGGCGGCTCGAAAACGACAACAATGCGCTGGACAGGTTCGGCTGCCTGGTTCTTGTCGGTTGTGAAACGCACCCCGCCCAACTGCGGCATGCCGTTCTTAAATGCCTTGACGATCGTCCGTTCCAAGGGCGCCAGGTCGCCGCCAAAAGGATTGCCACGGACATCCACCCAAAAGGGACCCTTTGAGGCCGCGTACTGGAAAAACGAGAAGTTGTCGCCCCCCTGCCGATACTCGACCACCGTCTGAAAAGGGACCTCTTCGCAGGCGGTGGCCGCCAGGGTCGCCAAACCACCGAGCACGGCGGCGATCTTGCGAAATACCATCATATCCTCCTCTGAAAATTCCCCGATCAGTCGTTGAAAAGGGCGTCAATATCTGCCTGACTGGCGTGATCATCCGAGGTTGAATGGGTCTCTCCCCCCTTCATGACACCGTCGATTTCATCTTGGTGCATGACCGTTTCCCCGCCATGAATGATTCCGTTGGCCACGTCCCCAAGCTGACGCAACAAAGCCAACAAAGCCCGCGTGCGTATGCGGATGGTATCGGCCTGGCCCGATTGCAGCAGGTCCTCGATCCGCTCAAGGCAGGTCAGGATGACACTGTCCATCTGTTGAATGGTGGTTTCGAAGCGTTCACGAAACTGAGCCGGAACATGGTCATAGGCCTCCACAGCCAAATCCCGATCGGAAAAGCTGCTGTCCTTGAAATGCTCCTGATAGCTCTTGGGCCGCCATTCCCGGGCTTCTTCGTAGAGATCAGGCATATCCGGGATCATCTCCAACAACATAACGATTTCGTTGAAGTGATTCATGTAGTCGGTGGCCAATAAGGTCCGCGGACTGATATTGCTGCCCGCCACCTTGGCCTTGATTGACTCGTATTCGGAATGGCCCACGGTGGCCGCCCCTCCAAACAGGCGGATAATCAAGGGGTCACCATATCCGGTTGAATCGGCAAGGCCAAGACGAATTACCGTGGTTCTTCCTTGTAAGCACTGGAAGGATTGGGCATTCTCCGGCTCTCTTCCAAAGGAGACCAGGATCATGACCAAGGAACGGGTCTATCTGTACGACTGCACCCTGCGCGACGGGGCCCAGACCCAGGGCGTCGATTTCAGCGCCGCCGACAAAACCGCCATCGCCCAGGACCTGGACCGGCTGGGCATCGATTACGTGGAAGGCGGTTGGCCAGGCGCCAACCCCACCGATGACGCCTTTTTCGGCCATCTGCCGCAGCTGACCCACGGTCGATTCAGCGCCTTCGGCATGACCCACCGCCCGGGCCGTTCGGTGGAGAACGATCCGGGCTTGCAGGCGATCCTCGATGTGGCGGTGCCGGTGGCCTGCATCGTCGGCAAAACCTGGGACTTCCACGCGGAAGTGGCCTTGGGCATCACCACCGAGGAAAACATCTCCATCGTCGCCGAGTCCATCCGCCATGCCACCACCCGCAAGGAAGAGGTGCTGTTCGACGCCGAGCATTTTTTCGATGGCTACAAAGCCAATCCCTCGTTCGCGCTGGCATGCCTGAAGGCCGCCTATGACAACGGCGCTCGTTGGATCGTCCTTTGCGACACCAATGGCGGCACCCTGCCCCATGAAATCGAGGCCATCGTCACCGAGATCACCCAGCATATCCCCGGAGACCGTCTGGGCATCCACTGCCACGACGATACCGGCAACGCAGTGGCCAACAGCCTGGCCGCCGTGCGGGCCGGGGTGCGGCAGGTACAAGGCACCTTGAACGGCCTCGGCGAACGCTGCGGCAATGCCAATCTGGTTTCGATCATTCCGTCCTTGGTGCTCAAGATGGGCTATGACACCGGCATTGACCCCAACCAGTTGACCCAGCTGACCCACGTCTCCCGCACATTGGAAGAACGCCTCAACCGGCAGCCGGACCGGGGCGCGCCCTATGTAGGCGAGAGCGCCTTTGCCCATAAGGGTGGCCTTCATGTATCGGCGGTGGAAAAGGATCCGCGCTCCTATGAGCATGTGGTTCCGGAACTGGTGGGCAATCACCGCCATATCGTTATTTCCGATCAGGCCGGACGATCCAACATCCTGTCGCGCTTTCGCGAGCTGGGCATCGACCTGGAAGACAATGACGATGGCGTGCGCAAGCTCTTGGAAACGGTCAAGGCACGCGAGTTCGACGGCTATGCCTATGACGGCGCTGAAGCCAGTTTCGCTCTGTTGGCCCATCAGGCTTTGGGCGGCGTGCCGAAGTATTTCCGTTGCAGCAGTTTCCGGGTCATTGATGAACGGCGCTGGGACAACAACGACCGGCTGATCACCCTGTCCGAGGCGACGGTCAAACTGGAAGCCCGGGGGGAAAGCTATATGTCCGTGGCCGAGGGCAATGGCCCGGTCAATGCCCTGGATGCCGCCATGCGCAAGGTGCTGACTCCTATCTACCCCGGTCTTTCCGACATGCACCTCGTGGACTACAAGGTGCGGATCCTGACCCCCCAGGCGGGCACCGGCGCGGTCACCCGGGTGATGATCGAAAGCGCCAACGGCAACCGCGAAAGCTGGACCACCGTCGGCGTCTCCACCAACATCATCGACGCCTCGTACAACGCCCTGCGTGACGCGATTGTCTACAAGCTTTTTCAAGACGGAGTCAGGGACTGACCGGATGGCGGGAACCGACGCACGAAAGGCCGAGGCGCTGACCGATGGCCCGGTGATCATCCTTGTCGAGCCCCAGCTGGGCGAGAATATCGGCATGGTCGCCCGAGCCATGCTCAATTGCGGCCTGACCCAAATGCGATTGGTCAATCCCCGCGACGGCTGGCCCAACGAGGACGCCATCAATCCGGCCTCCGGCGCCACCATCGTGCTCGACAATGCCGCCGTCTTCAACACTACCGAGGCAGCCATCGCCGATCTCAATCGGGTCTATGCCACCACCGCCCGTCCGCGCGGCATGATCAAGGACGTGGTGACCGCCCGCGCCGCGGCGGCTGAAATGCGTGCCATCATCGGCCAGGGGGACCGTTGCGGGTTGCTGTTCGGGCGCGAATCCAAGGGGCTCAACAACGAAGACGTGGTGCTCGCCGACGCCATCTTGCAGGTGCCGCTGAACCCCGCCTTCACGTCGCTCAACCTGGCCCAGGCGGTGCTGTTGGCGGCTTATGAATGGTACCAGTCCGGCGATTCCTCTCCAGACAGCGAACTGGTCTTGCACAAAACCCGTCCGGCAGACAAAAAAGACCTGATCGGCCTGTTCGAACATCTGGAGAAAGAGTTGGTGGACGTGGGCTTTCTCTATCCGCCGGACAAGGCTCCGGCGATGATCCGAAATCTCCGCAATCTATTTCAGCGCGCCCGGCTCACCGAACAGGAAGTGCGGTCCCTGCGCGGGGTCATTGCCTGTCTGAGGAATCCAAAGGGCTGACCCCTATTTCGCCGGTTTGTGGCTTTGTCCGGTGAGCGACCTGATGGCCCCACTGCGGAATGCCCGCAATTGCCGGATCTCGGCGGCCAGGGCATCGTCGATGGCCAACTGGCAGTCGGCGAGGAAGTGTTCCATCTGGCGCGGATTTCCGGCGAGCGGCGTCTTCTTCATCGCTTCCAGCATGCCGTCGAAGCGTGACACGCCGATCATGAAAGTCTTCATGTTGTGGGCCAGGCCGCCCGCTCCGTCTTCCAGATACAGGTTTTCGAAGCCCGAGCCGATCATATAGAGAATCTTGTTCTCCAGCTTCTTGCCGCGCTCGGCGCGAAACAGGAAATCGGCCTCTTCGTTGTAGATGTCTTGTGCCACGATCACCGCCGCCAGGCAGTTCATCGGCGCCGTATCCAAGGTCAGCTCGATCTTGGATTTATCCTGGGCCAGCGCCGGGAAAGACAGCAGCATAACCAAAAGGGCAAGAAGTCTCATAGGCGGCTACTCAGCCAGATGGCCAGTCGCGAGCCGCCCTTGATCAAGCCACTCAGGACCTCATAGCCCGGGGTGCGCTCGGCACCGTTTTCCAGGCCGATGTCCCGATGCTCCACCTCTTCCTGGCGGAAGGTCTCAAAGGTCTCGGTCAGCGCCGGTTCATCGGCATCAAGGCGTTCGATCTGGTCTTGATAGTGCTCGTCGATGACTTCTTCCACCGCCACGGTACAGGCCATGGCCGCCCGCTCGCCCAGCAGGGCCGTGCCCGCGCCCAAGGCGAACCCGGCCATGTGCCACAACGGCGTCAGCAAGGTCGGACGCACCCGGCGTTCGGTAACCAGTTTGTTGAAGGTCTCCAGGTGATGCTCTTCCTGCTTCAGCATATGGCGCACCGTCTCGGCCTTGTCGGAGGTCTTGCCGAGGACCGCCAATTGGCCCTGATAGATGCGAACCGCGCCGTATTCCCCGGCATGATCGACGCGCAGCATGCGCTCCACCAATTGCTTGCCGGTGGGATCACCGCGCAGAGGTCTCGGACGGGAAGAGGAGCGGATCGCCATCATTGCCGCCTTTCACGTTTACAGGCGTTGACACCATACAGAGTCGCCGCGGCCAGCAACAAGGACCAAAGCACATTGAGAACGGTCACCGAAATGCCGAAAACGGCCCAGGTAATCTCGTCGCAGCGCTTCAGCGGCGTTGCCATGAGCTGGGCCTTCAGATCCTGGAGCGATTGGGTGGTATCGATTTCTCCGGTACAGCCCGCCGTGCCCGTCCACCAATGCTGCTCGACGCCCACATGATATCCAGCAATTCCGGCGCCAACCAAAAAGGCCAAGGCAACCAGCATCAATACCGGTACCGCCAACCGCGGCAGCAGCAGCACCAACAATGCCAATCCTCCGGCGACCGCGAAGGGAATGCGCTGATAAAGACACAGAATGCAGGGCTGCATATGGAACAGGTATTGGGCCCCATAGGCGAAGGCCAGGGAGCCAACGGAAGTCGCCAACACGAACAGGGCGACGCTTTTGGGATGCAGGATGATCATGGGCCGATCATATGACGTATTTCGCCAGGACGAAACCGCCCACCAGCAAGACCACGAAGACCACGAACACCAGCCCCAAACGGCGTTCGATGAAATCGCGGATGGGCGGGCCGAAATGCCACAACAGGGCGGCGACGATGAAGAACCGCAGTCCCCGCGCCGCCACCGACGAAATACTGAACACGGTGGGATCGAGCTGAGTGACCCCCGACAGAATGGTGATGACCTTGTAGGGGAACGGTGTCACCCCGGCCATGAACACCGCCCAGGCGCCCCACTCGTTGTACTTGGCCTGGAACACGGAGAACTTGTCGGTGTAGCCATAGAGCTCCAACACCGGCTTGCCCACTTGCTCGAACAGGAAATAGCCGATGCCGTAGCCGAACATGCCGCCGATCACCGAGGCGATGGTGCAGACCAGCGCATAGCGCCAGGCCTTCTCCTTGGCCGCCAGGATCATCGGAATCAGCAAGACATCGGGCGGGATGGGAAACACCGAGCTTTCGATGAACGAGACCAATGCCAAGGCCAGCAGCGCATGCTTATGGGCGGCCAGGCCCATGGTCCAATCGTATAGTCCTCGCAGCACGGCACGCTCCTGAATTTACCGGGGTTGTTCGGGCGTCGGTGTAGCAGTCGGAGACGGGGGATACAAGCTGGTTGACCCTGACAGTTCCTCCGCTATGATCGGCGCGATTTGGTCTTGGGCCCCTGTGGCGGAATTGGTAGACGCGATAGACTCAAAATCTGTTGTCCTTACGGGCGTGCCGGTTCGAGTCCGGCTGGGGGCACCAAATCATTTCTGCGAAATTTGACCACGAAACGACGCCGCCCCGGACAATCCGGGGCGGCTCGCGTTTTACTTTTGCAGGCTGCTGAAAAAGTCCGATTTCGAGCCTGTGGCGACACATGCTTCGACAGGCTCAGCATGAGGGCCATTGAACTTTCAACATGTTAGCCTCACCCTGAGCTTCCTCATCCCGAGGCTGGATTCAAATTTCAAGTGCAACACCGATTGATTTGGCGAATGCCTCGATTGGCGTGAGGAAACCGAGGCATTTTCGGGGCGTTGTGTTGTAGGTCCATGTGATGTCCTCGATGTCTTGATCGGAGAATTTATTGAGGCGAATGTGCCTGGGCAGGCTGCGGCGCAGGACGCCGTTGGCGTTCTCGATGGAGCCGCGCTGCCAGGGGGAATGGGGATCGCAAAAGAAGGCGCGCACAGGCAGGCTCTTGTGGTCGTAGAACTCGCCGCCGTTGTCCAGGGTGACGGTTTTCCGGGCCCGTTTGGGCGCACGGTTGAGCAGCCTGGCCAGCGCCTCGGCGGTGGTGCGGGCGGTTTTGTCTGGAAGGGTCGCGGTGAGCAGCAGCCGAGACCGCCGCTCGATACAGGTGAGCAAACAGGCCCGTTGCTTGCGGAAATGCACCAGATCGGCCTCCCAATGGCCCGGCTCGGCGCGCAGATGGGCCTTGGTCGGGCGCATGTGGATCGGCATCCGGTCGGGGATCGGCGGATCGCGCCGCCCTTTTCGGGCCCGTCGTCCGCGACGGGATTTGGCCTGCGGCAACAGGCGGTGGAGCTTCTGCCGCCGCCCGTGGGGCCCGTAGATCCAGGCATAGATTGTCTCGGCGCTGACGGTATGCTCTGATCCTTCGAGCTTGAGCCTTCCGGCGATCTGCTCCGGGCTCTGTTCCATAGCAAGTGCATCCAGGATGTGGGTTTTCAGAGGGCTCAAGCGCTCGATTTTCGGCAGGCGGCGTTTGCGCGCCCAGGCCATGCGCTCGGCCATGGCCGGCTTGTATCCGGCCCGGGGCAGCGCGTTGCGCTTCAATTCCCGGCCAATGGTCGAGGCCGAGCGGCCCATCAGCCGCCCAATGGCCCGTTGAGATTTACCGTCTGCATGCAGACGGTAAATCTCGCATCGTTCGTCCAAGCTGACGTGTGCATATTTCTGTCCCATAGCGTTCCCAGCATAGCTGGGTGGTGCACTTGGGGTCTGAATCTAGGGAGCTTGTCGAGGGACGAAGGGCGAGGCGGGCCGTCGAACAACACTTTTTCAGATGGCGGTAATCGAGCAGTCAGGGATTGCCTAGACAGTCAGCTGGTCTCCACACTCGGTCTTGATCAAGTATCCGGGTCAATTCCTGGACATGGAACAGAGGAGACCAGCTATGGAGTATTTTGTTGGAATGGACGTATCGATGGCAAGCATTTCGATCTGTGAGATTGATGCAAAGGGAACCGTCATTCGCGAAGGCAAGGTGTCAAGCACACCCGAGGCGGTCGCCACTTGGCTCGAGGAAAGCGGGCGTGGCTTTGCGCGAATTGGGTTGGAAGCTGGCCCTCTGGCGCCTTGGCTGTACGCAGGACTGTCCAGTCGGGGCCTCCCTGTGATTTGTATCGAGACCCGGCAAATGAAGGCCTTTGCCAGCGCCAGCCCAGTCAAGACGGACCGTCGCGACGCCCGCTTGATCAGCCAGGCGATGCGGACCGGTTTGTACCGCGCGACCCACGTCAAGACCGCGCGCAGTCAGGAGCTCCGGATGGTGCTGACCCATCGGGAGACCCTGGTTCATCAGGTCCGTCAGTTGTCCAATACGGTACGAGGAACATTGAAAGCTTTCGGCCTCAAGGTCGGTATGGCGCGCGGACGCCTTTTCGCGGCGCGGGTTCGGGAATTGACGGCTGATAACCCGCACCTCAGCGCAGCCGCCGAGCCGCTCTTGCTTGCGCGCCAAGCCTTGCTCGAACAACTCGACAAGCTCGACCGGCAGGTTCATGCCGCTGCGCGCGATGATAGCGTTTGCCGGCGCCTGATGACCGTTCCCGGCGTCGGCCCGGTTACCGCCCTCGCTTTCAGGACAGGACTCGACGTGCCGGAACGGTTTCAAAAGTCGGTCATGGTCGGCGCCCACTTCGGGCTTGTCCCACGCAGATACGCCTCGGGAGAGCAGGACCGAAGCGGCCCCATCAGCAAGTGCGGAGATGCCATGGTTCGTTGGCTTTTGTTCGAGGCCGCCAATGCACTTCTCACTCGAACCCGCCGTTGGTCCTGGCTCAAACACTGGGGGCTCGCGGTCGCCAAAAGGCGCGGGATGAAACGCGCCAAGGTCGCCGTTGCCCGGCGTCTCGCCGTAATCATGCATCGCATGTGGATCGACGGCACGGACTTCCAGTACCGCAAGGAGGAGACCGCCATCTAAACACAACGAAAACCGAGATCGCCTGAAGGGCGGCCAGGACGCGTGGCGACGCGCGGGGCTCGGATGACAGCGCGCAGGCTGCAGTGGCGTAAGACCACGCTTTTCAGATTGCTGCACCCGATCCCCCTTGATCCCCATCATGCGGCGACGACGTCGACCGCGGACAGAAGCAAAGGGCGCCACATACCCCAGGTTCAAACCGACGGCTTGGAAATCAGCTTGACTCAAATGACTCGATTACAGAAGCAGCCTGTTAGGTCGGATTGCTTTTAGTGCCGGAAATGCCGCATGCCGGTCATGACCATGGCGAGGCCCTTCTCGTTGGCAGCGTCGATTACTTCGTCGTCACGGATCGAGCCGCCGGGCTGGATAACCGCCGTGGCCCCTGCTTCGGCAGCGGCCAGCAACCCATCGGCAAAGGGGAAGAAGGCGTCCGAAGCGACCACCGAGCCACGGGCCCAGCTTTCCGAATCCCCCGCCACGTCGGCGGCGGCCTGAGCTTTCCAGGCGGCGATCCGGGCCGAGTTGACGCGGCTCATCTGCCCGGCGCCGACTCCGGTGGTCATGCCATCCTTACAATAGATGATGGCGTTGGATTTGACGTGCTTACAGACGGTGAAGGCGAATTCCAGGTCTTTCATCTCCTGGTCCGTCGGCGCGCGCTTGGTGACCACATTGAGCTGATCCTGGATCAATCGGTTATCGCGGCCCTGAAGGAGGATGCCGCCCGATAGGCTCTTGAAGGTCAGGCCGCCCGCTTCCGGATCGGGCATGCCGCCGGTGCGCAGGACGCGGAGGTTTTTCTTGGCGCCGAGAATCTCGCGCGCCGCATCGGTGATTTCCGGCGCGATGATCACTTCCAAAAAGATCTTGGCCAATTCCTCGGCGGTGGGCGCGTCCAGGGGCCGGTTGAAGGCAACGATGCCGCCAAAGGCGCTTTCCGTATCGCAGGAAAAGGCCCGCAGATAGGCATCCTTTTGATTTGCGCCAAGAGCCACACCGCAAGGATTGGCATGCTTGACGATGACCACCGCCTCTTCGTCGAACTCGGCAACCAGTTCAAAGGCGGCGTCGGTATCGTTGAGATTGTTGTAGCTTAGTTCCTTGCCCTGCAGCTGTTCGGCGGTGGCGACACCGGGACGGTTGTCGCCCGTGCTGTAAAAAGCTGCCGCTTGATGGGGGTTTTCGCCATAGCGCATGGTCTGCACATGGGTGCCGCCGAGGGCCAGATGCGACGGGAAAGAGTCGCCCAGCTGCTCGCCGAACCAGCCGGAGATGGCCGCGTCATAAGCCCCGGTGCGCGCATAGGCCTTGGCCGCCATGCGACGGCGGAAATCCAACGTGGTGGCGCCGCCATTGGCCTGCATCTCTGCCTTCACCGTGTCGTAGTCGGTGGGGTCGACCAGCACGGTCACGCCGTCGTGGTTCTTGGCCGCCGCGCGAATCATGCCTGGGCCGCCGATGTCGATGTTCTCGATACAGGTCTCGAAGTCGGCGCCACCGGCCACCGTCGCCTCGAACGGATAAAGATTGACCGCCAGCAGATCGATGGGCGCGATGTCATTGTCGGCCATGGCCTGATCATGCTCCGCATTGCCGCGCACCGCCAGCAGGCCGCCGTGGATCTTGGGGTGCAGGGTCTTGACCCGGCCATCCATGATTTCCGGGAATCCGGTGTGGTCGGCCACCTCGGTGACCGGCACCCCGGCATCGGCCAGGGCCTTGGCGGAGCCGCCGGTGGATAGGATTTCCACCCCGTTGTCCGCCAGGAACTGGCCGAACTCCACCAGTCCCGATTTGTCGGAAACAGAAATCAATGCGCGCCGGATCTTGTCCGCCATGTCGGTATCCCCCAGAAGAAAAATGGTGCCGCCGGATATAGCAGGAAGGGGGATCGGGCGGAAGTCCCCCTGTGGGAAACTCAGGCTTCCGTCTGGTATTCCGGCACCAATTCCCGGGCCAAGGTCAGGACTCTGTCGGCCTCATCCGCCGTGCAGAGGCTTTCCATCTCGCCCAGAACCTGTTCCATGCGCGCCCGGTCGGCGAGACGCGGCGCCGCCAGTAAAATGCCTTTATACTTGGTGGGCACCAGGTCCTCGGCACCATGGAAAATTTCCTCGAACAGCTTTTCACCGGGACGAATACCGGTGAAGTGGATCTCCACGTCTTCATCCGGACGCAGACCCGCCAATCGGATCATCTGGCGGGCCAAATCGACGATTCTCACGGGCTCGCCCATGTCGAGCACAAAGATCTTGCCCTCGTCGTGATTGCGCCCGGCCAGGGCCGAGGCTTCCAACACGAGCTCCACCGCCTCGCGGATGGTCATGAAATAGCGCTTCATGTCCGGGTGGGTGACGGTCAAAGGCCCGCCCGCCTGCAATTGCTTTTGGAACAGGGGCACCACGGAACCGGTGGACCCCAGGACATTGCCAAAGCGCACGGTGACAAAATTGGGGGTCTGCCCGGCCCGGTCGATATCCAATGCCTGGCAATAGATTTCCGCCACGCGCTTGGTCAGACCCATGATGCTGGACGGGTTGACCGCCTTGTCGGTGGAGATCATCACCATGCATTCGACCCCATGGGCGACACAGGCATCGGCCACGTTGCGGGTCCCAAGAATGTTGGTGCGCACCCCTTCGAGCAGGTTGGCCTCGACCAGGGGTACGTGCTTCAGGGCGGCGGCATGGAACACCACCTGCGGTCCGATCTCGCTGAACAGCCGGTTCAGGCGGTCCCGGTCACGCACATCGGCAATTACCGCTTTGCGGTCAATTCCCGGATGGCGCTGGGCCATTTCCTGATCGATGCGATACAGGGCGAACTCGGAGTTTTCCACCAGCACCAAATGGCTCGGCCCCAGATCTGAAACCTGACGAACTAGCTCTGACCCGATGGATCCTCCGGCACCGGTCACTACCACCGTTTTGCCGGCAACCAAGCCATGCATGGCATCCCGGTCCAGGGTGGCTTGCGGACGACCCAGCAAGTCGGCCACGTCGATGGGGCGCACGTCCATGCCTTCGGCCAGCCCGCTCTTCAGGTCGGTGAGCTTGGGCAGTCGTGCCAAGGTCAGGCCCAGCCCATCGGCGCGATCCAACAGTGCCCGCAGGCGGGCACCGTCCATGGTATCCTTGGTAACGATCAGCTTTTGCGGACGGTCTTCGTCATCTTCATCGCCAATGACCGTCTCCAGGTCCTCCAGGGTACCGACCACCCGCACGTCGCGAATCAGCCGCCCGACCCGACCCGAGGTTTCCGATAGAATTCCGGTCACGCGATAACCCATGCCGCCATTGCGCAGGGCGCGCAGAAACAATTCCGCACCGTCACCGGCCCCCACCAGCAATACCGGCACCGCCGGGCGATTACCGTCCTCGGTCAGATCAATGCGTCGGTCCTTGATCAGCCGGTAAAGGAACCGGGGGCCCCCGAGCAAGGCTATCAGGACGAACCAGTTGAGCAACGGCAAAGAGCGCGGAATCAGCTCCAGTCGGGTCCAAATGAACATCACGGCGGTGAATATCAAGATGGCCAGGGTCACCGATTTGGCGATGGCCGTCATGTCATTGAGCGAAGCGTAGCGCCAGATCCCCCGGTACAGGTTCATGGCCCAGAACACCGCACCGCAGATGACGGCGAACATCAGCATGGCCTCGCCGCCGTGCCCGTGGCGCCAGATTTCGTGAAATTCCTCGCCGGTACGCAGATAGATGGTCAGGCCGAAGGATAGCGCCGCCATGAACACGTCATGGAGGAACACCACCGAACCCCGACGGAGTCTCGCCAGCTTAGCCATGAGTCCTCCTGTACCAGGCGGCCACTTCCGCCAGCCCTTGATCGACGGTAAAAGGCGGTGTCCAATTCAGGTCGGCGGTCAGCTTGCCATGATCGATGGTCAGCGATTGCAGCAGCCGCGCTACCCGGTCCTGTTTGCCCGTTGCCCGTCCGGCCAGGGTCAGAAACGGCGTTGGCAAGGGCACCAGCCGCGCCGGACGTCCCAGAACCTTGGCGATCTTGCGCACCAGATCGGCGGTGGAAAGATCTTCGCCGTCGCTGATCAGATAGGTACCGCCCGCCGCCGCCGGATGGTCGAGCACCAGCCGTATGGCCCGCACCAGATTGCCCAGATAGACCAGGCTCCGCCTGTTGTCGATGCGGCCCAGGGGAAGAGGCAGGCCGCGATTGCATAAATGCATCAGGGCAAGGAAATTGGCCCGTACCCGGGGACCATAAACGAGCGGCGGGCGCAAGATCACGGTCTCCAGACCGGTGCGCGCGCCGATGTCACCGAGGCATTCCTCGGCTTCCATCTTCGAAACACCATAGGGGTCGCTGGGGCTGAGCGGATCGTCGGCGCGAAAGGGTGTGCCCTGAGTGGCCTCCCCGTGCACCTTCACCGTGCTCAGATAGACCATGCGCCGGACGCCGGACGCCGCCGCCTGTTCGGCCAGATGCCGGGTGCCTTCGGTATTGATATGCCGGTACTCGGCCAGCGGATCAGCGGCGGTATCGTTCATCACATGAGCCCGGGCGGCCAGATGCACCACGGAATCAATGCCCAGCAGCAAAGGACGCCAATCGGTGCCGGGGCCAATGGCGCCAACGGCCTCCCTGGTGGCACGGATCACCCGGTCACCTTGCACCTCCAAGGCGGTGCAAAGGGCCTGTCCGACGAACCCGTTGGCGCCGGTGACCAGAATGCGGCGTCCCCGCCTCATGCGGCCCCCAATTTGCGGGACATTCGGGCGATGGTGTCGGGCAGATCCGACAGATGATCGATCAAGACATCCATGGGCAGGCTGTCCATGGGTTCGTGGCAATAGCCAAAGGAGACCATCACATAGGCGATCCCGGCATTGCGCGCCGCATAGGCATCATTCTCGCTGTCGCCCACCAGAACCGCCCGCTCGGGCGTCCCGCCCATGGCGGTGACGCAATCGAGCACATGCCGGGCATCGGGCTTTTTATGGATGACCTGATCCCCGCAGAGGACCACCGGGAAGTATTTTTCAAGGTCCAACGCCTGCATCACCGGCGCCGCGGTCAAGGATGGTTTGTTGGTACAAATACCCAGGGTCTTGCCTTGGGCTTGCAGGGTCTCGAGCATTTCCACGGCACCGGGAAAAATCACGGAATCGATGATCGGTTCGGCGGCATAGGCCTCCAGGAAATCCTTGCAGACCGCATCCGTTTCGCAGTCCGATAGGACTCCACCGCTTAATTCCAAGGCTGAAACCACCAGGTCCCGCGCGCCTTTTCCAACCCAGGATTTGACCTGTTCCACCGTGCGCGGCGCGCGGTCGATGCGGGCCAGGGCCTTGTTCAGACCATGGCACACGTCGGGGACACTATCGACGAGGGTGCCATCGAAGTCGAACAGGATATAGTCCAGGACAGGCGCGCTCATGGTCGTCCATCGGTGGTGAATAAGAAACCTGAATCAGGGAACTACCCTGTGGACCGGAGTCCGTCAACGACTCAAACCGACTTCCGACCCCCGTCCCTGGGCCGATGCCTCTAGAACCGCCATCATTTCCTCGGCTTGTTTTTCGCGCGTATGGAGCGGGGCCGACGCCAAACTTCGCGCTGCCATTTTGGTCCTGAAGTCCGTGTCGGCAAGGGTGCGGCAGGCCTCGGCCAGGGCGTCTGGATCTTCCGGCGGTACCCAGATCCCGGCGCCGTCGGCCTCCAGGATCTCGCTGGCCTCGCCCCGGGGCAGGGCCATGAGAATCGGCAGGCCCATGCCCATGGCCTCGAACATTTTCGACGGGATGACCTCGGCGAACACCGGTGTATCGCGCAGATGCACCAAAGCCACATGGCACAGGGACCAGACCCGGGGCATGGCTTCCTTGGGCTGTGGCGGGCCGAACACCACATTGTTCAGGCCCCGTTGCCGGGCCGCTTCCATCAACATTTCGCGCTCCGCCCCGGCCCCCACCAGCAGGAAGCGGAAATTGGGCAGATCCTTGAGCCGCTCCGCCGCGTCGAGCACGTTGCTCAGGCCATGGGCCATGCCATGGGTGCCCACATAGCCGACCACGAACTTGTCGGTCAGATCCCACTCGGCGGCCAAGGCCTGATCGGTCTCACGGGGCGCGTAGCGGTCCAGATCCACCCCATTGCGCACCACGGCGATCTTGCCAGCATCGATGCCGCGCCCGGTCAGATTGACCTTGAAGGCCTCGGTCAAGGCCGCCACCGATGCCGAGGAGCGGTATAGATAGAGTTCCAGCTTCTCCATCCAGCGCAGGGCCAGATTGTCCTGCATGGCGCCCACGGCGGTGATGGAGGCGGGCCAGATGTCGCCCAGTTCGAAAACAAAGGGCACCCGGCGGACCTTGCCCAGGGCCCAACCGGCAACGGCGGAAAAGAATTGTGGCGAGGTGGCGGATATGACGTCGGGGCGCTTTTGAAACAGCCCGGCCGCGAAGCCGGTCACCATGAAGCTGAGGAAATCCAGCATGCGCTTGGCGAACCCGGCATTGGCGGCCATATAGGTTTTCACCCGCACCACCCGCAGGCCGTCCATGTCTTGCACCTGCACCCATTTGTTCTTCCAGCCCTCGTAGAGCCGGCCTTGGGGGAAATTGGGCGCGCAGGTGATGATGGTCACCTCGTGTCCCCAGCGCACCCAATAAAGCGCCCGCTCATAGACCCGCGTGGCGGCGGCATTGGTTTCCGGCGGGAAATTCTCGGTCAGAAACAGGATCTTCATGGGCCCGCCTTTCGAACAAACTGTCGGCGTAGATAGTACAGAAGCCAGCCGATGGCCACCACGGCACCACCCAACGCCGCCACCGGATAGTCCGGTGACAAGACTGCCAGCACAATAAGCACGCCGTTGACCAACGCCACATGGACGACCACCGCCCCATGACCCAGGCCACCGCGCACCGCCAATTGATAGAAATGCTCCCTATGGGCCTGCAAGACGTTCTCGCCGCGCACCGCCCGCTTAAGGATGGTGATGGAGGCATCGGCCAGGTAATAGCCCGGTAGAATCAACGCCGCCGCCCCATACCCGTTGGCGCCAAGGCTCAACAACAGCCAGCCGAACAGGAACCCCAGGGGCACGCTGCCCACGTCGCCAAGAAAGATTTTCGCCGGAGGCCGGTTCCAGATCAGGAACCCGAGCGCCGCCGCCAGCCCGGCCAAGGCCAGGGGCAACAGGGTCGGATCGGTGATCCCGGAAAAGACGGCCAACAGCGCCAGTCCGGCACCCAGACTGCCGGTCTCGACCCCGCTCAGACCATCGATCCCGTCCATGAAGTTGTACAGATTGACGAACCAGACCCAGAGCATTGCCGCGCCCAACAGGTCCGCCCAAGGGGGCAGCCACCCGCCCAACACCGGCCCTGGCAATGGGGCCACCAGCAGCGCCCCGACGACCGTTGCCAGATGCACCCCCAGGCGCAGGGCGGCCGGTAACGGATGCAGATCGTCCCACCAGGATAGAATGGCCAGCGCCAGGGCGCCGCCCGGTACGGCCCACCACCCCATGGACTGGCCGGTCTCCAGGCCGACCCAGGTCCAGGCGGCCAACAACACCGCCATCACCGCCAGTCCGCCCCCCTTGGGCGTCGGGACCGCATGGCTACTGCGATGGTTGGGATGATCGAGAATGGCCTTGTGACACAGCAGCCGCAACAACAGCCCCACAGCAAGGACAGTGATGGCGAAAACCAGGAACACCAGCAGGGTAAGGGCGACGGGGGACATGGTCATGGTTTTAACGGTTGCCCCTGTCTTCGGACAAGGGGGCGGGACGCAGGCACCAGCCGAGCATCAACAAATCGCCGCTGGCGGTCATTTCCAGGATGATCTGTTTTGCCGTGCGCAGAGTCCCCATGCGCGGTGCATAGACGCTGTCGGTGATATGCAGGCGCCCGCCCTTGGCCTCGAAGATCCATGTCACGCCATCGGGCAGGGTCAGACGCAGGTGATCCGCTTCCCGCGTTACCGCCACGTCGGGATGCAGGTGGAAATGGGCCCGGGCCGCGCGGCCATCCATTTTACCCTCCAACAAATCCCGGCCTTCCAGCCGCAAAGGGTTTTCGTTCAAGGTCAGGCAGCGCTGATGGGTGACTTTCAGGTGGCGGTAGCCGTCGTGGGTACCGGTGACAGCGTTTCCGTCGTGAACCCCGACCACCGTCTTGGGGCGACGGCCCAGGCGGAACACCCCATAGACCTCGGCACTGTCCAGGCCGTCCACCGCGACGGTGCTATGGGCCGCCGTGCCCCGCAACCGGTTGCGCCAGGCCGGATCCTGATAGGCGTAGGTGCCGCAATTGACGATCATCCGCTGGGCACCCACCGACATTTCAAAGCTCAACGGATCCGCATGGGCATGGGCGGGCAGATCATCGGGACAGCATTTGGCGCAATCCATGATCAAGACCACCGGGTCCGCCGCGAGCCGGTGATACCCCGCCACCGACAGGGATGGCGGTGCCTCGGGCAGACCGCCCAACTGGTCGATCACGGCATTGATCAGGGCCGGGTCTCCCTCGTCGCCGTCATTGAATTGGGCCAGACCGCCGTCCCCCGGGAGGAAAAAGGCCAGGGCGCCGCCCATGCGGTGGATGGCCTGGCTCAGCCAGTCCGGCGTCTCGTCGGCCAACAGGGCCCGCAGGTCCAATAAATCCGCCAAGACCTGAAGGTGATAGGTCGGCGACAGTTCGTAATGGCAGCCATCCGCCAGAATCTGACGCGTCACCTCTTGCTTCAGGGCGTCCATGGGCGGGTTTCCGGCCCCCAGACACAGGGCGGCCACCGTTTGCGCTTTCAGATTCTTGATCAGGTGATTACCGCCCACGTCCCGCTCCGGTACCCGTCGGAGGTGGCGGGCCTGGCGGGTCAGCGCCGTTTCGAAACGGGTTTTGAAATCCGCCGGGGCGTCGTTCAACAAAAACGGCCCATGTCTCAGCCAGGCGACGAGCCGCAGAGACAGGGGATAGGGGTGCCAGGCCACCGCGTCGGCCAACGGGTGGGCGGCGATCCAGTCGTCCACCACCGACCGGCCCAGGGCCGCCGCCTCGGGACTGCCCTCGGCCTCCAGATCGGCCAGCCACTCGAAATAGTGCAGGGTGAATCGCCATAGCAGGGTCTGGCCCTCGGCCTGCCAATCCACCGGCCCCGCGAAGGGATGGGCTTGCCCCAGCAGGTGGATCGTCCCGTTGAGCATGGCCTGTCCATTTTGGACGTCTCCAGGCCAGAGGCTTTGGAGAAACTGGTTGACCAGAAAGGACTTTTTACTGTCCAAACCATACCGTCCATAAGCGTTGCTGGCGTGCCAGGGGCGCAGAACCCGCAGCCGGATGCGGTGCCAGAGTTGCTCGGGGCGTAGATGAATAACCGTCCGCCAGAAGCGATTCATGCGCGCCGCTCCCAGGCCTCGAAGACCAACAGCGCCCAAACCTTGAGGGCCACGTCCCGGCGGCCCGCTTTCTGAACCGCCAACAAATGATTGACCGCCTTGGGCGCGAGCCCCAGATCGGCCATGCGGCCGGGAGTGAGCCGTTCCTCGATCATCGGCGCCAAGTCCTTGCGCAGCCAGACCCCCATGGGCGGATTAAAGCCTCGTTTCGGAGCATCAACGATATCCGGAGGCAACAAACGCTTGGCCACACCGCGCAAAAGAGACTTCATTCCATTTTCGACACGAAGTGCCGGGGTGACCTTGCCGACTGCTTCCACCAGCCGGTGATCGATCAACGGCAACCGGAGTTCCAGCGCATGGCGCATACTCATGGCATCCCCATAGGCCAATAGATTCCCCGGCAGGAAAGACAACAGATCGGTTTGCTGCATGGCGTCCAGGGGATCGGAGGAGGGCGATTCCCGATAGAGATCGGCAAGGGGCTGGGCCGGATCTTCGGACAGCCCCAGCAGCGCCCGCCGCTCGGCCGGATCGAAATACTCCACCCAGGCAGCATACATCTCCGGATCGGGACGATTGGCGGCGGTAAGGAATTCCCGCACCCGGCGTAGACCATGACGCCCCGAGGTGCTTTCGGGGATCAATGCGGCGGCCCCGGCACCCAGATGACGCAGCGGGGCCGGGATCCGGCGATAACGGGCCGCCAACAGCCCGCCACGATATCTTGGATACCCGGCAAACACCTCGTCGCCGCCGTCGCCCACCAGGGCCACGGTGACATGCTCTTTGGCCTTGCGCGACAGGTCGTTGATCAGCAAGGCCGTGGGATTGCCAAAGGGTTCGCCAAAGCCGTCGATATAGTCGTCCAGCAGATCCACCAGGGTCGGGCTGGCGCGCAGCTCCACATGGTCGCTGCCGATATGGTCGGCCACCCGGCGGGCATTGTGGCGTTCGTCGTAGGCCGCTTCATCGAAGGTCATGGTGAAGCTGCGGATCGGTGGGGCGCCAAGGCGCTTGGCCTCTTCGGCCATCAAGGCCGCGATCACCGATGAATCGATGCCGCCGGAAAGAAAACAGCCCACCGGCACATCGGCCACCAACCGGTCCACCACCGCCCGGCGGACCAGCGGCAGGATTTCCTCCACCGCTTCGTCGTGGCTCACCGCGCGGCTTCCGGCATAATGGGGCCGCCAATAGGGCTCGATACGGGCCGCGCCATCTTTCCAGGTCAGCAGATGGCCGGGCGGCAGCTTGCGAATCCCTTTGTGGATGGTCAGTGGCGCCGGGACATAGAGGCAGGCCAGGTACTGGGACAGAGCGTCCCGGTCGATGGCCAGATCGATTCCCGGATGTGCGCGCAGGGCGCGGATCTCCGAGGCGAAGGCCAATCCCCCATGGGCCAGGGCACCATAGACCAGCGGTTTGATGCCCAGCCTGTCTCGGGCCAGCACCAAGGTCCGTTCGTGCCTGTCCCACAGAGCAAAGGCGAACATGCCGACCAGCTTAGCGATTCCGGCGGCCCCATGGCGCCGCAACAGGGCAAGCAAGACCTCCGTATCGCTGTCGGAGCGGAACAGGTCTCCCGCGGCTTGTAGCTCTTGGCGCAGATCGCGGTAGTTATAGATTTCGCCGTTGAAAGCCAGCACATAGCGTCCGCAATCGGAAACCATGGGCTGGGCGCCCCCTTCGGTCAGATCAATGACCGCCAATCGGGTATGGGCCAGACCGATTCCGTTCTCGATCCAAGAACCCCGGGCGTCGGGCCCGCGATGGTGCAAACGCTCGGTAAAGGCGCTCAGAACACCCGCTTCGGCCTGGGTCGTTCCGGCGATTCCGCACATGGGCTACCTGAAAACGTTATATTTGATAATGCAGTAGATGGCCCGCACCCCATCTTTCCAGCCGATCTTCTTGCCCTCTTCATAAGTCCGGCCATAGTAGCTGATACCCACCTCGTAGATACGTGGGCGCGGCTTGAGATGGGCAATCTTGGCGGTCACCTCGGGCTCAATGCCGAAGCGGTTTTCCACCACCTGGATCTGCCGCAGGGTTTCGGTGCGATAGACCTTGTAGCAGGTCTCCATGTCCGACAGGGTCATATCGGTCATCATGTTGGACAACAATGTCAGGAACCGGTTGCCCACCGTATGCCAGAAATAGAGGATTCGCACTTCTTGGCCACCGCGAAACCGTGAGCCGTAGACCACATCCGCGCGATCATCGAGGATCGGGTGCAGCAGTTTGGGATATTCGGTGGGGTCGTACTCCAGATCGGCATCCTGAACCAACACGATATCCCCGGTTGCTTCCTTGTAGGCCGTTCGCAATGCCGCGCCCTTGCCTTGGTTTTTGTCATGGGTGAAGACCTGAATGCGCGGATCGGCCTTGGCAAGGTTTCGGGCCCTTTCCAGCGAGTCATCCATCGAGGCATCATCGACGATGACGATTTCCAGATCCAAGCCTGACGTATTCGCGTTTTGCACCCGGGCCACCAGGGTTTCCAAGGTAGCCGATTCATTGAAACACGGGACGACGACTGAAAGCTTCTTGGGAGCGGGATGAGACATGGACTGTTTGGATACAATTGCCGTTGCGAAGGGCCTGAACCTATCATAACCGTGCGTCCAGTACAGACCCTTCGAGAAACACATCGCAATAAGATGGGAAACAGCGTTGAACCGGGCTGGTGATCGGAGACGTCTAAAAAAATGCCCCTGGAAAACGCGCATGCTCCATTGACAGCCTCCGTTGGGAGCCATATTCGTACGTCGAAATCGCCTTCCTACCCGTTGACGCATGGATGGAGGGGGCAAAGTACACTTTTGCGCCTCTTGATTGGACCGAATAGGCTGTACCTCATCGTTCCCGCCAACCTTCGTCATATGGGAATACCGATTGCAAGAAATTTGGAGATGGAAATTGTCCGTATCTCATGCTGGTCTCTCCATTGTCATTCCGATCTACAATGAAGAGGAAACGCTAGACGAGCTCTACCGCAGGCTCTCCGTGATGGCGGAAGGGTTGGATTTAGACGTGGAGATCGTGTTTGTGGATGATGGAAGTTGGGACCGGAGCGCCGAAATCATTCAAGATTTCAATAGTAAGGACCCACGGGTTCATCTTGTTCAGCTATCGAGAAACTTCGGCCATCAAATCGCTGTCACCGCCGGTCTCGACTTTGCCCGCGGCGCCGCCGTGGTGATTTTGGACGGCGATCTTCAAGATCCCCCCGAATTGGTGCCGGAGATGGTGGCAAAATGGCAAGAGGGCTACGAGGTGGTCTATGCCATGAGGGAGCGACGCGATCATGAATCTTGGCTCATGACCACGACACGCAAGGCATTTTATCGATTTATCAATCGCATCAGTGACTTGGATATACCCTTGGATGCCGGCGACTTTCGCCTTATCAGCAGCCGGGCCTTGAAGGCGATGCGTTCGCTGCGCGAGTATAGCCGCTATGTGCGCGGGATCTCGACCTGGGTCGGGTTCAAACAATGCGCCGTGACCTATCACCGGCCGTCCCGTCACGCCGGTGAAAGCAAGTACTCGCTGTTTCGGCTGGGCAAACTGGCGCTTGCCGGTATTACCGCTTTTTCAAGGTGGCCCTTGCACCTGCTATTCATTGTCGGCTTGAGTGTCGCCAGCTTGTCTTTCCTAAGCGGTATTGTCGCGCTGATTTTGAAGCTGGTTCAGCCGGACATCGTGGAAGGCTGGACGTCGATGATCATTTTCATATCATTCATCAGCGGCGTCAATCTGTTGGCCATCGGGATCATGGCCGACTACATCGGGCGTATTTTCGACGAAGTGAAGGGACGCCCCATATATGTGGTCGGTAATCTGACCGGGTTTGACGAGACCATCCCGACCATGGACCGGATGATCTATTGCCCTCCTCAGCCCCTTGCCTCTCCCCCGGAAAAACAGCCATAAGCGGGGTTCATACCGGGCGGCTTCGGAATCAATCTGTGTTTCGCAGGTTCAAACGTCGGCTCATATTGCTCTCGAAGATATGCCGAGGATCGAACTGATCCAACGTCTCGGCCCACTGGCGCCGCCGGGGATACATCTCGTCGATCAGCTCGGGGACCAACCGGGAATCCTTTGCCAGATAGACGCGGCCGCCAGCCTTGGCGGTGAGCGCATCAAAATCATCAAGCATTTCCCGGACGCCCGGGTTGTTGGCCAAAACCTGTATACTGAAGGTCACCCCCTCGATGGGAAAGGACATGGGTGCGGGGTTGCCTTTGCCAAATCGCTTGATGATGGTCAGGAAAGAGCCCGCCTTAAAAGACTGAATAGCCGTCAAGAATTTCAGTATCAGGTCATAGGCCTGCGCTTCGGGAACTGCGACTTGGTACTCGTAGAACCCATTCCTTCCATATAATCTATTGATATCTTTGTATTTATGGAGTGGAAAGAGATACGGAAAGGCATGCTGCACCATGCTTGCGTTTCCATGGGTCCAATAATACAGGCTGTTGAAACCTCGCAGAAACAACGGTCGAAATAATCCGTAGTCGGGAGTCCAGGGAAAGCGGTACACCGGTTTTTGGGGCCAGAGGAAGGCTTCTTGGCTCTGCTTTCGGGACAACTGATCAGGCCGCGCGTGATCGGCCTTCATGACAATGCCCCGCCCCAGGGCCGGGCCGGTTGCAATCGGATCAAGCCAGGTCACACTATAGTTTTCGGATGATGTTTCGAACTGAGCGGCAAAGGTTTGATCGAAATTGGCCGTTCTGGAAAGGGTCGTGGCCATATAGGCCGAAGGTACGGGAAGCAATTGAATGGTCAGATCGAGGATCACTCCGGTTAATCCCATTCCTCCGACGGTCGCCCAGAACAACTCTGCTTGGTGGTCCTTGGAACAGGAAACGATCTCGCCTGACGCCGTCAGGACGGACACCGCCGTGACATTGTTGCCAAATGTTCCCTGGACTTCGTGATTTTTGCCATGCACATCAAAGGCCAGGCAGCCGGCCAAGGTCGCCTGACTCGCCCCCGGCGTGGTCGGTATAAACCATCCATTGGGCACGACCGCCGCCTGCAGGTCGACGACCTGTACGCCTGCCTCGGCCTGGACAAGTCCTTTTGCCTGATCAAACGACAGGATGCGATTTAGATGGCAGAGGTCGACCACAAGGCCCTGATCCCGATCGTTCAGCGCGGGATCTCCATAGCTGGCCCCGCCCCCTCGCGAGATGACGGTGCGATCAGCGAAATGATCCTTGATGCTTTCGACGGTTTCCTTTGTATCGGGAGCCAATACCGCACAGTCGGAACTGTCTCTGAGCGCCCACCCTTCCAGGGTTTTGCCGTGAATTCTCATGGGTCGCCGGGTATCTTGTGATAGGAGCGGAACCAAGCCCACGCATGGTCAATCTGCGTATCCAGATCCGAGTACCGCGGTTTCCAATCAAGGGTCTTTTTGGCGAGCGTCGCATCTCCGACCAGGGTTGCCGGATCTCCTGGACGACGCGCACCTTTGCGGTAGCGGACCTCCTTGCCTGTCACGCGTTCCACGGCCGCGATAACCTCAAGGACAGAATATCCACTGCCATGAGCAAGGTTCATGACGCCAGAGCGGCCACCATCAAGCAAATACCGCAAAGCGCTCACATGGGCCGCGGCAAGATCGGTTACATGCACATAGTCCCGGACACAGGACCCGTCCGGTGTGCCATAGTCGGTCCCGAAGACAACGATCTCTTCCCGCATCCCGGCCGCCACTTCCAAAACCAGAGGGATGAGATGGGTTTCCGGGTCATGGGCCTCGCCGATCTCCGTCGATGGGTCCGCCCCCGAGGCGTTGAAATATCTCAACGCCACGAAAGGCGCCCCGCTATTCCGTTCCGCGTCGATGAGCATATTCTCGATCTGCAGCTTCCCCTTGGCATAAGGATTCATGGGGTTCGGGGGAAGATCTTCAGACAAACCGGTGGTGACCTGATCACCATAGATGCTGCAGGTACTGGAGAACACCATTGGAGAGGCCGCCCCCGCCGACTGGGCAAGAGCGCTGAGCAACACCTCCGTACCGACCACATTGTTCTGATGGTATAGGTCGGGCTGTTCAACGGATTCACCCACGTACGCATAACCCGCCAGGTGAATGACGCCGACGGGCGCATGCTCGACAATGGTCCGGCAAAGGCTGTCGTGGTCCGCGAGGTTCCCAACAATCAGCGGCCCCCACTTCACCGCCCATTGGAAGCCGCGACAAAGATTGTCATAGACAATGGGTTGGTACCCCTCTTGGCTCAATGCCTTGCACACGTGGCTACCGATATAACCGGCGCCCCCGGTTACCAATACAGCCTGCTTGGATTGATCGTTCGGAGAAACCTGTTTGATCACGGCGCCTCACCTCCCCCATCTATCCTCACCAATGCATTGAATTCAATGCATTTTTTACCGGTCTCTCGGTACTTTTCCATGCGACTACCATCCAGTTCTTCGGCCGTTTCCGGCACCAGAAGAGAGGCAAAATATCCTGAATCGATCAAGCCCCCGACCCCTCCATGCTGAAAGGGCACACCAAGCGACCTTTCAAGTCGATAATTCCAAGAAAGAATGATTGGCTCATCGCTCGGATTCATCCACGGAAGAGAGGCATACATATCAGGGACAAACACCGGGGTTGGCATCTCGCTCAGACAGCTTTTGATTTGTGACAATCTTTCGTGCGTGCCGCCCACGGACAAGACGCCGGTCACGCCAAGCAGAACCGACAATACGGCGAGACTTGCAGTGTTCCAACCGGTGATCATCGCCACGACTAGCGCTGTTCGTGTTGGACCGGAATTCTCGACCGGGCTGTCTTCTTTGCTCTCAAAAATAACCTGCATGAAAATCGCCGCAGCCAGAGCAACATAGAATGAGAAAACAAAGTAGTAGTTCTCGGCAGCACCATTTTTCGATGCAATAAAGACCGTAAATGCGAAAATTGGCAGAATACTAATCACGATATACTTTCCAGGTTCTCGCGATAGTATTTCCCTCCTCATATTTTTTGAGAATAAAAACACAAAAACCATAACAAGTAATGGAATCAATGTTGGCGCCGACTTCACTACAAAGTTCTTCAAGTTCATCCAGAGATGCTCCAAGTCGAACCCATATATAGCCGGCCTAAAGAATAGTGTTTCTAGGTACTCAAAGCTACCAATATACAATGCAGCCGAAACAAATAAGAAATATACAAATGTAAGAGTCATTAATAGTTTAATTCTTAAACTGAAAAGCAGATATAGGCCGATAGCAACGGCGGAGTAAACATTGATATGCTTAAATGACCAAGCACAGAACAGTGCGATCGCGGCAAGCACAACGGCGGTATAGGGTCTTGTTCCATAGAACCGCCAGAACAAATAAACGGCCAAGATATCGAGAACCATGCCCCAAATATCGGACCGGATGGTAAACCCCCAAAAACCAATGAGAGGTCCGAACATCAAGTAGATCGCGGTCAGAAAAAATACTGCCTTCAAAAAAGCATTCTTGGTGTTGGTCACCGACAGAAGCGCAGAATAAGAAATAATTGTACCAAACAACAACCCCACAATAGAAAACAACCTTCCGGTTGTAGGTATCCAATCACCACTAAGATCAAAAATGTTATGAATTATAGAAATAAACTGGCCATATGTCTCATAAAACAGCCAATTAAAAAACGCTATGGAGTAAGGAATTTCATATGGAGATGAGTAAATATCTAAACCATTAACATATTTCCACATCGCAAATAATGACTCTTGCTCCCATCCACTTGTAATTACGTGCATTGGGACAGAGAAAGATATCGCACTATTGAATCTTATTGCCATTAATATCAGGCATAAGGAAACAGTGACAATCGACGATACAACTATTATCTTCTCTTGAATGGAGAGTTTATTTAAAATATTGCCTAACAATTTCAAGCCTTTCTCAAAACAGCCATGAGGCTACTGCCTGCTCGATAGGATGCGGCTTCAGGGTGATCAATCTGATTCACAAGGCGGTCGGTTTCAGATTCGAATACCGAGGTCAGGAACCGGTTCAATGGGGCGGAGGGAAGGGAGAAATCCGATCCCCCCTCGCCAACACTCTGACTTCGTATATTGGCCAGTGCTCGCATCATCCGAATGATCGGATACAATTTGGCGCAATAGTATCCAACCATTCGACACTCGACCGGCAGGCCGGCCCATGTGCCGGTCAGTTCACTCATCTCATACCGGCGAAAATGATGGTTGGCGACATCGTGGGGGCTCCACAAGGATTTCATGGCCGGAACCGTGATCAGGATATTGGCGCCCTTTGGGGCCATATGAACCAGATCCGCCAAAAACGCCTGATCGTTTTCAATATGCTCAAGCACGTCCAGCAAGGTAAACAGCGTCACTTTGTCGGCGACGCCGGATAGATCATCCGGCATTTTTCCACAAATATATTCGCATTCCGGGTACTTACTCTTCGCGAAATCAATTGCGGTAGAAGAGTAATCAATACCAAGACAAGGTGTTCCTTGGCTGGAGAAGTACTGGACCATGCCACCGGCACCGCACCCGACATCGACAATAAAGGGGCGGGCCTGATTTTCACTGAGTCGTTCTATCACGGCGCTGAGAATATTTCTCCGCGCAACAAACCACCAATGGCGCCCTTCCATATCCGCGTGTATTTGATAAAGGGAAGGCTCCATGCTGGTTCGCCTAGTTTTGTTGTTTGAGTGGAGGCAATCTATCCGCTCGGCTCGGCCCATATCAATACTAATCTCGGTCCGACCAGATCCGGGCGAGCTCACGTAAATATTAAAGAAGGAACGCCTGCATCGGCGCCATCCCGAAACCGAGGCGGCTTGGCAGGCCAAAACTCTAGGTGGCCTTGATTCAGCCTGAACTGGCGGTTATAACCCTGGCTCCCATGAGGCGGGCACGCCCTTGATGCGAAAGCTAAGTGGTCATCCATGAATTTCCGATCCATCCATTCTGAATACCTGCTCGGAATTCTGCTGGCACTCACGGTTCCCCTTGCCTTGTTCGCATCAAAAGGTATGGCGCCATTGTTTGTCGCCATTGCCTTGGTTGCTCTTGGAGCCCATGTTCTTCGGCGCACTCCTTGGCCGCTCCCGTCGAGCGGAATACTCCCGGCCATCGCCTTTTTTCTGTGGGCCGCAATCAGCCTCGTTTGGTCCATCGCCCCGCAGGAAGGCATAAAGTATCTACCGGCCCTTGCCGCCATGCTGGTGGGCGGGTATCTGCTGGTGACCTTGGTTGCTAGCCAGCCGGAAAGAGAAAGACGAACCATCGAGAAGTTTTTGATGCTCGGTGTCGCGGGCGGTTTCGTCATATTGGCGATTGAGATATGGTCACCCCTTGCCATGACCATGTTCTTCCGGCGGTTGGTCACCGGCGAAGTCGTTCAAATCGACTACACCGCGCCCAATTACTACAAAGCCGGGGCTTGCGTCGCGGCACTCATGATCTGGCCTGCGCTCGCTGCCGTCCTACGCCGTGGGCACAAAAGCGCAACCGTCCTTCTTGGTTTTTTGGGCATGGTGATCATCTGGGCCAGCAACAGCGGCGCCGCAATGATCGGGAGCCTGATCGGGCTCGGCGCGCTCTTTCTCTTTGTTACTTGGCCACGCTGGGCACCGCGCCTGTTTGCCGCTGCCGTGGTGACGGTAACTGTTCTCATGCCGGTCGTTCCCCCTCTCCTGCCCGATCCGGGACAGCTGGAGGAGACCTATCCCAATCTTCCCAATGGCCTATACCCACGAATCTTCATCTGGAAGTCGGCGATCAGATTTATTGATGAAGCGCCGATACTGGGCCTTGGACTAAACACTTCTCGGACCCTGTCTTCCGACAATGACGCGGTCTTCTTTACCGTACCGGGTGGTCCGGGAAACACGCGGCAATCGGAACCCATTCCCCTCCACCCCCACAATGCCGCCCTACAAGTCCGGCTTGAACTCGGCATACCGGGCGCTATGCTCATAGCTGGCTTCGCCGTTGCGGTTATTCGCGTGTTTTCCCGCGGTCGGGCTATCATTGACCAAGGCTTTGCCGCCGCCGCCATGATCAGTGCCCTGAGTATTTGGTTTCTTTCGTTCAGTGCCTGGTCCAGTTGGTGGCAAGCATCAATCTGGCTCTGTGCTACCGGACTAGCCTTGGCTCCCAGTAGTTTAAAATCTCGAGATGATCGCGACCCGAGTGATGAAGAAAAACACCGAAACACTAAATGAGCGCTTAGTCACCCTGGTGCTATGGCTTTGGGTCATCATCTCACTGATCGTCTATGCTCTCCAGTATCGCTCTTTGGCTATTCCGATCTTCAATGCTTTGGTCGCGGAATGAGCGCCGTTGCCGTCCTGATCTTCCAGACCCTTGGCTGCATGGGTTTTGGCGCCTTTACTCTTCGCTTGACGGGAGCCACTTGCTCATTTGAGGGCAACGCCCGATTGGCGATTTCCTTTGGGCTTGGTATCGGCATTCTTGGATGGCTTTGTTTCTTTCTCGGTCTGGCCCATCTGCTGACCCCAGCATGGCTCGGCGGTTTATTGGCGGTGGGGTGTCTTGGGATACCCTTGCTGGGCCGGGATTCCTTACAGCGATCGATGAATCCGATCGATGGCGTGGCCTGGGCATTGTTGGCACTGATCTTTGTCGTCTTTTTCCTGGATCTGATGGAGGCCATGGCTCCGCCCGCTGATGCGGATACACTCGCCTATCACTTTAACGCCCCGAAACTGTTTTTGCGTCATGGCGGGCTCGTCTTTTTCGAGCGCCCCCTTGACGGCGCGGTCCCTTATCTTTTGCAAATGACCTATCTCCCAGTTCTGGCACTCGGAGGGGAGCAGGCGCTAACCCTATGGACCATGGTTACCGGATGGGCTGCGGCGGGAATGGTTTACGTCATGGCCCGCGAGGCATTGAGCCAAAATTGGTCTTTGGTGTTAGCCTTGGTATTCCTGACCCTTCCCGCCGTTATCTACGGAGCGGGAACCGGACAAGTGGAAGTCCGGATGACGCTGTTTGCCTTGATTGCCGGATGGACCACCGCGCGCGCCGTGACCAGTGGAAATCCCCGATATGCGGTGCTCGCCGGCATTGCCACGGGATTCTATATCGGATCGAAATATATCGGCCTCCTGTTTGCCGTGGCCTGCGGGATCGTGATCCTGCTACAAAAACACTGGTTTCGCCAAGGCATGGTCTTCGGCATAGCGGCAATTATCGCCGGATTTCAATGGTATGCGTGGAATGCCGTTCATACGGGAGACCCGTTTTTCCCTGTTTTTTTCCATGTATTTGGTTTCGGCGACCTGTTGTATTGGTCACCGGAACACAATGACTTTTTCCGGAATAATTTCATGCAGTTGGAGCGTGCTATCGAGCGAACGCCGCTGAACTACATTCTCTATCCATTCTGGGTAACAATGGATGCGCCGCCGACCACGGAGGGACGGCGGGTTGGTCTTGGCTTGTTCGTACTCCTTGTGCTGCCTTTTGCGATTGCTGGCGCGTGGAAATCCCGCTTCCGGCTTCGTCGGTCTTCGTTGATGCTCTACGCCTTGATAGCCCTGGTGTTTTATACGGCGTGGTTTTTCAGCGGGCCGTCTCAGCGGGTCCGCCACCTGCTGACCGTTTTTCCTTTCCTGCTGATCGTGGTTACGGTTGCCGCCGTCCGGTTTACCGATGATCGATCTTTCCAACGACCGCTCCACTTGGGCATTGCTGCCGTAATCGCCCTACAGATCGCCGGGGCGGGGTTGTTCGGGCTTAAGAACATCCGCTATGGCATGGGGAATGATTCTCGCGAAGAGTTTTTGGCCCAAAGCCTTACGGGCTATTCCGTTGTTTCTTGGATCAACGACAACCTGTCCCAATCTGATTTTCTGATCCATACGGAAAGACAATTGAACTATTACCTCGACGTCCCGAATTTTTTCGTATCGGCCATGACACAAGATGCTCTCAACTTCTTCCCTGTCCCCCGACCACCGGCGGTGATGCACCGCAACCTATCCAAGCTTGGCGCCACCCACTTATTGGTTTCCAGCGATGAATGGGCCGCTTGGCAGAATGGTGGAGAAAAGGAATGGTCAACTTATTTCGAGACTGTTCGTGAGTTTGAGATCCATCGGTTCGCATCTCGGACTTTAAGCTCGCTGACCCATACGCTGAGCAATACTGTATTGGTAAGAGCGTTGCCCGTGGAACTTGGTGCGGAAACGATCAAAGATCAAACGAAACCGAGCCACTGATCTGACCGCGTGGACCTGCGCCACACTGAAATACGGCCGTAGCTTCAGAAAAATGATGCGGGGCCACTGGGCATGCCGCCATCGATAGGCTCGAAAACAATCGATTGCCGGAGCCGGGGGCGCTCCCGGAAGGCTACGGCAGCTTTCGATCAGAAATCTAAAACCTGAAATAAATGAAGGTTTCAGATCGGTCCAGAAACAGTAAAACGGTTACGAAAAGGACCGAGAACAGAACATTTAAAACCACGATTTTCCATTTCACGGTTTGATTGTTTTCCGCCAGTGGCTCGAGCCGTACCCCGAAGGCAACCAGTACAGCGAACAGGACACCGATCCACATCTCGAAAGTTGGTGAGGTCTGGACGGTTTCCGCCAATCCCCCCAAACTGAGTAAAAACTGTTCCAGTCCATTAAAATCATAAAGGAACAACAGCCATCCCAAGGATACGAGCGTGAAGGTAAGAGATCGCTGCAGAATCGCGGGAAGGCGATCCCAAAAAGAATTCCCATAGTGATATCCGGCGACAAGGCCCGCATGGTACAGACCCCAAACCACGAACGACCACCCCGCGCCATGCCACAGGCCGCAAAGAGCCATGACGATGAAGATGTTGCGGGCATAAGCCCGATTGCCGCCCAATGGTATATAGAGATAGTCGCGGATCCAGTAGGACAGGGTTATGTGCCAGCGACGCCAGAAATCCCGAGGATTGAGGGCATCGTAGGGTCGCTTGAAATTGTGCGGATACGAAAAGCCGAACAGTGCACCCAGGCCGATGGCAATCATTGAATACCCATAGAAGTCGAAATAGATCTGAAAACTATAGGCAAAAATGGTATAGAGCGCGGCCTCCTGACTCAGGTTGCCAGGTGCGTTTCGATAGTCAGCCAAGTGATAGCCCAAGGTGTCGGCGATTAGGACCTTCACCGCCAGCCCCAAACAGATATAGCCGACCGCTCTAGCGCCGTGGTGGCCACTCATACGATAGTGTCCAAGGTGCCGCAAGGCCACGGCAACATCCCGGTAGCGTAGAATTGGACCGGCAACCAACTGCGGGAACAACGAGATGTAGGCAGCGAAGTGGGAGAATGACGGCATATCCGTCACCTCACCCCGGTATCGGTCAATGGCGAATGACACCACCTGGAAGGTGAAAAAGGAGATTCCGGCCGGCAATAGGATATCTATGAACAAGCTGAACTGTTCGCGCATACCCGGATCGCTCAGGTCGAGGACCGAATCCAGTAAAAAGCCCAAGTACTTGTAATAGCCGAGGGCAAGCACTGGTGGAAGGATGGCCGCGAACAGAAGTGGTCGGCTGGACTGAAACGCGGGTCGGGTGACGATGAAATAGACCCAGACGACGTCGGCGCACAGAACCAGCGCATGTTCGATTCCTGACAGGCCATAAAAAACCAACGAGGCCGCAATCAGCGTTTGGGCCCGCCAGGATCGCAAACCCGGTAAAAAGAACAGCGTCAGAACCACGGGAAGGAAGATGAACAGAAAAGCGAACTGATTGAATATCAAGACCCGCATCCCCCCACTTCGGGCAGGGCGACGCTGCCGATCCATTGGCCCAGGGCTGCTGCGGGAGGGTGACTGGCATCGGTCCATCCGGTTACCGGGGGCAGAAGCACCGATTCCGCCGAGAAGCACGCCAGATTCAGGTTTGCGCAGGTTTCCAGAAAGGTTTTCCGATTGTTTACCGCGAAGACCGATGGTTGATGGTCGAAAACCGCGCGGCTAGCGGGGTGGAGAGGAGACTCATAGATCAGTATCCTCAATCCGTGGCGGCGCTCCAGCTTCTTGAGGCGGTGCAAGTCCCGCCGCAGGATGGTGTCGATGATCTGGGGTGTGTGCCTCGTCAGAGGCGGCAGGTTTGTAACCGGAGCAGTTGGTGGTTGATGACTGCCGTCTGGTCGATATCCGCCTTGCCCCTTGAGCGCCACGGGCATCTGGTCAGCGGTGGGTCCAAAGATATTCAGAAGCGAACGGCGCACGAACAGCGCCTCGAACTGACGTCGGAACAACAGGCTTTCCGTCCAGGCATGGCGCCACAGTATTCGCATGGCTTCCCGAAGGTCGCCGCTGGGCTCCCGGGCAACCGCGGCAAGGTCCGCCTTGAGGGTAGCCATCCGGCGGCGCCATCCGGTCCATTCCGTGTTGTTGTAGAGTTGCAGCTCAAAATGGTCGAGGCTGATGATGACCACGCGTGGCAGGCGATTCACGGAGGCCAGCTCACGCAACAGATCAACGGTACTGCGGAAAGATTGGCCGGAAAGGGCGAAGTTGAACAGGGAGCAGGACTCTTGACCCAGGGACTGTCGCTCGACGGACAGGATGCGGCTGTTGCCAAACAAACCGACATCATAGGGGGTGTCTCGCCGCACCGCCTGCCGGATCTTCATGCGCGCCATCTGATGTTCCCCATAGCCGTCAACGGTGTGGGGAATGGCGGGGCGGTCCTCGGAAAACGGGTTGGTCTCCGGGATCACGTCTTCCAGAAAGTGGATGGTGCCCAATAGGACAGCCGTGACCATCAGGAACAGAAGCACCCGCCTCATTCAGCAGGATCCAGCTTGCGGGCCGAGACATACCAGGCAAATCCCATGATCTTGCCCAGTTTCAGTTCCAAAGGCGACTGGATGGGCCAGGGCGATCCATAGACCAGGATGCCGCCCGGATGGGTGCCGAAGCGCTTGATCTGTCGAGCGCGGATGAGCTTGCCGAGCTTAGGAATGAGGTAGAAATAGAATTCCCCCTTGCGCAGGGTCACATGGCCGAATTTGGCGAACAGCTTGCGGATGCCGCCGGCCGTGTAGCAACGGGTGATGGGATTTTCCACCGTCTGCTGGTTCTTGCCGCCCCATTCGGTGGCTCGCCCCAACCAGTTCTCCGGGTCCTTGAAAATCCTGCCGCGCAACAGGCCCTCTGCCAGAAGCATGTTGATCCAGTAGTGCCAGGAGCTCTTGCAATAGAGCAGGATCACCGCCTGTCCGCCGGGCCTGAGCACGCGGAAAACCTCGTCCATGGCCTTTTCCGTGTCCAAGGTATGGTGCAATACGCCATTGGAATAGACGATGTCGAAGCAGTTATCGGCAAAGGGCAGGTTCTCGGCATCCGATTGCAAGGCGCGGCAGTCCGGAGCGTCTTCGCCCAACAAATCGAACTTGGCCTGGGTGGCCCGGGCCCGGTGAAAGGTCAGGTCCACCGAGGTCATGCGGGCGCCATGCTTGGCGAACAAGGCCGAATGGCCGCCCGCGCCGGGGCCGATCTCCAGCACTTTCTTACCCGAGAGCGTCGACAAAGGCATCTCTTCCACCGCCATATGGCGGCGGTAGCGGAACATGTCCTCCAAAGCCTCCAGACCTTCCAACAGGCCCTGTTTGGACAAATCCCGGTCCACGTCCTCGTAGAGAGAATCATAGAGGGATTTCCAGAAGTTTTGGATATGGGCCTTGGTCGGTTCGGATTTGTCTGGAACGCTCATGGCTGTTGGTATAGCCATTGCTTTTGTATCTCGCCACAAGCTTTTTGGGGTCTGGCCCGTGCTCACCGCTTTTCTTCGCAAGTATCGTCAGGTCCAGGCCGATCCGGTGCTGCGCCGTTGGCTGATCGGACGCGCCATCGGTCGCTGGCCGGGGGAGCCCGCCTACCAGGCCCATCGCCCGCCCTATGCCGCCGACCACCTGCCCTTGACGGCGGAAGAACCGCGATGGGATGGCGCATCCTTGGATGTTCCCGCGCCCGACAAGGCCATGATAATGCCTCTGCCGGGATCGTCGCTGACCGTGGCGCCCGGCGATCTATCGGGTCTGTTCGACAAGAGCTTCGTCGACACCGAGGCATTGCTTGGCCTGCACCGCTTTGCTTGGCTGCCTTGGTTGGGGGACCAAGCGGATCCAGTCTGGGTGGATGCCCTTTGGCGGGCCTGGTGTGACAGCGCCGGGACCGTGGACGACAGTTGGGCCTGGCATCCCTATACGGCGGCAGAGCGGGCCATCAATATCCTGCGCTTCGCCCATGCCCAGGGACTGCCTGGCGATCGCGACCGGACGCTTGGGATTCTCGCGGCCCATGCGCCGGCAATCGCCCAGCGGCTGGAGTATTTCGGCGACCACCACACGGGCAATCATCTGTGCAACAACGGGCGCGGTCTGTTCCTTTTGGGTTTGGGTCTGGGCCTGCCGCAAGCGACCGAATTGGGGGCGCTGATTCTGCTCCGGGAAGCGGAGCGGATCTTGATGCCGTCGGGGGTCCTGCGTGAGGGGTCCTCCCACTACCATCTGCTGCTGACCCGTAATCTGCGCGAATGTGCCACGGCCGCCCGCGCCCATAGGCGGCCCGAGGCAGATGACCTGGATCGCATCGTTGCGCGCATGCTGGCCGTGCTGCCTCATCTGAACCTGCCGGGCGGCCTGCCATTGATTGGCGATATCTCCCCCGATGCCGAACCGGCCCTGTTCGCCGACCTGTTGCAAAGCGATCAGGACCCGGTGGATGGCGAGTTGTTGCGGCAAGATGGCTGGCTGCGCGCCGACTTCGGCCCCTGGAGCGGCCTTTGGCACGCGGCGCCGGAAGGTTGGAGCCACATGCCCGGCCATGGACATCAAGACCTGGGGTCGTTCGAACTGCATCACGAAGGCAACCGGGTCTTCGTCGATCCCGGGCGCGGTGCCTATGGGGAGGAAGGCGAGGCGGCCCTGTATCGCTCCGCCCGGGCGCACAACGGACTGCTGGTTGATGGCGCCGATCCTTATGCCGCCAACAAACCCTACTACAACGCTGATTTCCGCCAGCGTCTGGGAGGCGAGCCACCGACCCTTCAATGCCAAGGCAACGGAATCTTTCTGCGCCATGACGGATTTGGGCGGTTGAAAGCGGGTGGCTCGGTGACCCGGTCTTGGATATTCGAGGACAACCGCCTGACCTTGCGTGACGAGATCGGCGGCATGGGCGTGCACAAAACCAATCGGCTGTTCCACACTGCCCTGCCGGTGGAGCGCGACGATAAAGACGTGATCATCGGCGGCTACTTTCGCCTGAGCACCGACCAAGGGTTCATTTTGCGTTCGGCGACCATCTGGGAGGCTTACGGGCGCGGTCGTCCCGGCACCTGCATCGACATCGATCAAACCGTGACCCTGCCCACCTCGCTGATTGTCCGGCTGGAGGTGCTTGACTGACATGTGTGGAATTGCCGGTCTTTTCCTGCCCCGCGATGCGGCCCCGATATCAGCAGATCTTTCGGCCATGGCCCGGGTCATGGCCCATCGTGGTCCCGATGGCGAGGCGGAACATGTATCCGAAGATCGGCGCTTTCAGGCCGTGTTCCGGCGTCTGGCCATCATTGATTTGCACACCGGCGATCAGCCTATCGTCGAAAACGGCGGCCAGCGCGTGCTGCTGGGCAATGGCGAGATCTACAATTACCGGGAACTGCGTGGCGCCGAACCGGACTATCCTTACCGCACTCAGGGGGACATGGAGGTTGTTCTCCCCCTGGCCGCGCATCTGGGCGAGGAGTTTGTTCATCAACTCAATGGCATGTATGGGCTGGCCCTGTACGAGCGCGACCCCCACCAACTGTTGCTTGTCCGCGACCGGCTGGGAATCAAGCCGCTTTATTGGGCCCGTACATCCGGCAAAGGGCTGTTGTTCGCCTCGGAGATCAAATCGCTGTTCGCCTCCGGCCTGATCGAGCGGCGCATCGATGAACAGGCGGTCTCGGCCTATCTGGCCCATGGCTGGGTGCCGGGCCCCGAGACCCTGTACACCGGGGTTCACAAACTGCAACCGGGGCACCTGCTGCGCGCCGGGGCCGACGGATCGGTGACCATCGAGCGCTACTGGCGGCCCCGAGCCGCCTTCGATCTGCCGGAGGATCCACAAGAGATCGAGACCCATCTGATTGACCTGCTGCGCGATAGCGTGCGATTGCAGCTGCGCAGCGACGTGCCGGTGGGGGCGCTGCTGTCCGGCGGTCTGGATTCCGGGCTGATGGTGGCCCTGGCGGCGGAACAAAGTGTCCAGCCGGTCAATACCTTCACCGTGCGCTTTCCCGGCGCGCGCTATGACGAAGCCCCGTTGGCCCAGGCCGTGGCCGACCGCTATGGCACCAACCACCAGATGGTCGAGGTGGATGCCCGCGATGCCGGGCGGTTGTTGCCGAAGCTGGCCTGGCATTGCGAGGAGCCGCTGTTCGATGCGGCGCTATTGCCCAACTTTTTGATCGAACAGGCCTTGGGCGAACATGTGACCGTGGCCCTGAACGGCAGTGGCGGCGACGAGCTGTTTGCCGGCTATGGCCGCTATTTTCCGCTGCCGGTGGAACAGCGCTATCTAAAGATACCGGCCCTCCTGCGGCGGGGTCTGATCGAGCCCCTGGCCCCGGCCATGACCGCCTTCCAGCTACGCCGGGCGGAGAAATTCAGCCGCGACCGGGCGGGTTACCTGCATGACCACACAGGCCACTTCCCAGACCCGATCCGGCGATTGATCGGCAACCGGCTGGTTTCGCCTCCGGCGGCCCAGACAGCGCCTTACCAGGAGTTTGACGGTCCACCGCAAAGTGCCGCCCTGGCCGCCGACCTGCAAACCTATCTGGCCGATGATCTGATGGTCCTGCTGGACCGTACCGCCATGGCCGTGGGAGTCGAGGGCCGGGTCCCGTTCCTCGATCACCGGCTGGTGGAAGCGGCCTTGGCCGTGCCGCCGACGATCCGTACCCCCGGCGGCGAACAAAAAGCCCTGGAACGGCGCATGGCGGCGCGCTATCTACCCGAGGCGTTATTGAAAGCACCGAAACAGGGCTTTGCCTCGCCGGTGCCCGCCTGGCTGAAGGCGGGGCTGGCCGACCCCATCCGACGTCTGCTCACCCGACCGGAAACCTTGGAGCGGGGCTGGTGGAGTGCCGAGGGAATCACACGATTGATGGCCGAACCGGAGCGCCATGGCTTTCGGGTCTATACCCTGGCCATGCTGGAACTGACAGTGCGCATGCATGGGGAAAGCGACACGATCGAGGATCTGAATGATGTGTGAGAGCAGCGCGGACTATGAAGGCCTGGACCTAGAAGCCTTGGGCGGACTGGAAAACTACTATGGTTGGATTCTGGAAACCTTTCGACCGGTATTGAAGGGGCATGGCATAGAATTCGGCGCGGGAGCCGGGACTTTTTCCGAGAAACTATTGCCTCATTTATCGGGGCTCGATCTGGTCGAACCGTCCTCTGTCCATTCCGCGATTCTAGCCCGGCGTTTTGAGACGGACTCCCGAGTAACCATCATTCCCGCCAAGCTGGAAGCCGCCGTTTCGACGATCCCTGCGGATAGCCGGGACTGTGTGATCCTGGTCAATGTGCTCGAACATATCGAGGATGACCACCAGGCGCTTGGTGACCTGTATCGGATCCTCAAGCCGGGTGGCCACCTGCTGCTGTTTGTCCCGGCGATGCAAGGGCTCTATAGCGAGTTCGACCGGCGGGTCGGACATTTTCGCCGCTATCACAAGGCGGACCTCAAAGCCGGGATCGTGGGCGCCGGATTTCACATCGCCACCCTCGATTATACCGACCTGCTGGGAGTCCTGCCCTGGTGGCTGATCAATGTAAAAATGGGTAAGACGGAAATTGATCCGCGTATGGCATCGCTGTACGACCGGGTTGGCGTCCCTTTGACCCGGCTCCTTGAAGCCCTGCTGCGCCACCCACCCTTCGGCAAGAACCTGATTTGTATGGCCCGCAAACCATGACCAAGGAAAGCGTCAGCGTCATCATTCCCGCCTATCGTTCGGCGGGGACCATCCGTCGGGCTCTTGAGAGCGTGGCCCGTCAGAGCCGTCTGCCCGACGAGGTGGTGGTGGTGGATGATGGTTCGGACGACGGCACCTTGGAGGCGACCGAGGCCTGTCGCGCGCTCTTGAAGAATATCGACCTCACCGTCATACAGCAGAAAAACGGCGGAGCCGGAGCGGCGCGCAATCGGGCTATCGCGGAATCACGCGGATCGGTTTTGGCGTTTCTCGATGCCGACGATGAATGGCTGCCGACAAAATTGGAGCGATCCTTGGACCATATGGCCGCAGGCGGCTATGTCCTGGTGGCGCACAACGGCTGGATTGTTGATGGAGAGAGTAGGGATCTCAACGATTGCGCCGCCCGCTTCAATGAACCCCGTGATCCTTATCGAACCCTCTACCGCAAGGGTTATATTGACACTTGTACGGTTGTCGCCACGCGGGATGCTGTCTTGGCGGTGGGGGGGTTCGACGAATCCCTTCCCAATGCCCAGGACTTCGATCTATGGCTGAACATGCTCAAGGACCCGAAGGCACGTTTTCTCGTTTTCGACGAACCGCTCTCACTTTATTACATCACGCCAAATAGCATTATGAGCAATACCGAGAGGCGGCTGTCATGCACTTTGCGCGTCGCCTATCGATACCGCGAAGCGGTGCGAAAAAGATCGGGTCCGATACCAAGCGATCTTTGGTACAGAATCATCGCCATCCATTTAGAAACAATACTGGTTTACAGGTCCCGAGGGGCGATGGTACCGCTGATGCGAACCCTCCTAAGGCTGCCTTGGCGGCTGATCACGTCTCTTTTCGCACCCGCCTAAAGCATTGCGCATCAAGAGCATTATCGGTCGGACACCGAGAACACCCAGTCTCTGTCTTTCCAGAAATTGTATTCGAGGAACGCCTCTTGGGTTCCGATATGGATGTATTCGTCCAGGGTAAACCCCATAATGCGGCGCCCCTGATCGTGACAGTATGATAACCACCGCTCTCTGGGACTGAACATCTGGCTCTAACAGGTTGCTGAAAAAGTCCGATTTCGAGCCTGTGGCGACACATGCTTCGACAAGCTCAGCATGAGGGCCTTCGAATTTTCAACATGTTAGCCTCACCCTGAGCTTGTCGAAGGGTGACGCGGGCCGTAGGACAACACTTTTTCAGCAGTCCGCAAAAGCCTTTCGCGTTTAATACCCGCCATAGCCTTCCGGAAATAGGCCCAACTCCGGCAGCCGGTTGTCATCCAGACCGGCGATGGCGGCGCGGCCCATGGCCAGGATGGCCTCTTCGGCGCTGCCGCCGATATGCGGCGTGACAAGAACGTTGGGCAGGGCGATCAGTTCCCGGTCCAAAGGGGGCTCCTCGGCAAACACATCGAAGGCCGCACCGGCTAGATGCCCGCTCATCAGTTGTTGCTTTGCCGCCGCCTCATCCAACAGACCTCCGCGCGCCGCATTGATCAGCAAGGCGCCAGGTTTCATCATTGCAAAACGCTCGGCATTGAGGATGTTTTTCGTCGAAGGGTCCAATGGCAGATGAAGCGTGACCAGATCGGCTTCCCTAAGCAGATCTTCCAACCCCATGGCCTCGATGCCATGTCGGCTGTAGAAGTCCGGAAAGTCCCGAATATCATGGGCCAGAACACGGCAGCCAAAGGCGCGAAGCAGAACCGCCAGATCCTTGCCCGCATGGCCGCAGCCAATGATGCCCACCGTCCGTTCGGACAGATGCCGTCCCATATGCTGGCGCCAGGTTCCCGCCAGGACTTCACGATTGGCCGCAGGCACATGACGCAACAGGGAAATGGCCAGGGCAATGGTCAATTCGGCCACCGAGCGCCGGTTGACGCCACCGGTCCAACCGAGCCGGATCCCCCGTTCGGTCATGGCCGCAAGGTCCAGCATGTCAAAACCGACCCCATACTTGGACAGAATTCTCAGGTCCGGCAAGGCATCGAATACTTCGGCGGTCATTTTTTCCAGGGCCGTGATCGCCCGGTCGTGGCCGCGCAGATAGTCGATTAAAGCAGTCCCTTCCAGCTTTAGGCCGTCATCGTTGAAGGTCACCTGTTCGTAGCGCTCCAACAGCTCGGCACGCAACACCGGGTGACGGGAAAAGGAGCGGGAGGTCACGGCGATGCGGGTCATGTGGAAGCTTTCTCCAGTTGCGCCAACCGGTGCCAGATGATGCGGTGTTTCCCCTTTCGGTAATGCCAGAACGGCGGGCGCAGACTATAGACCCATTGGCTCCAGGCACAGACTTCGTCCAAATCAATCGAATCCCCTCCGGACCACGGGTAGTCCTCGAATTTGGATTCCGTGCCGTCCGGTAATTGTTTCCATAGTTTGTTGGCACAGTAAAAGCGGGTCGCCCCGGCGGGATTGGCGCGCAAGATACGGAAATACTCTTCCACAACGGGCGGATCCATTTCCTGCATGGAAACAATATTGACCGCCAATGCCACTGAAGCGGCATCAATAATGGAACAGTCATCGGCCCGCACGGCGATCAGGCCGAAGCCCGGGTCGGTCAAGGCTCGGGCCATTTCCTCACGGGTCGAGACCAGGGCGATCCGGATGTCCGGGTGAGCCCGCCGGGCCATGGCCAGATCCAACAGCAGCGACTTGTTGAGATTGACCGTAATTGTCTTCCGCCCGGGTTCATCCATGAGCAGCAACGACGTCATGACACCGTAGCCATCGCCAATGACCAGATTAACTCCCTGCCCCGTGCCGGACGGCTGATAGTGACGAATCAGGGACAGAGACAGAGCTTGGCGCTGCATATCGTGAGTATAGGCCCGACCCTGGCGCCGGGCGATTTCCCGCCCCATCCGCTCGCACCGGCTGCGGTCGCGGAATCGTCGTGCCATGAATCGGAATGGCGTTTGCAGGACCCAGTGCCCCAGGCGGTGAAGCAGGCCTGTTTTCGCTGAATAGCTTCCCAGCACTGTTTCACCTTGAACCCCTCCGTCCACATCCACGGAATAGCGGGCTTCCTGGTCGCGCCAAAACGAGGAACTGGCCTCGCTGCCGTCCAGAGTGGCCAGGGCCTTCAGGGCATCATTGTCGGTCAGCATTGCGCCCTCAGTATTGTCCGTAATAGGCATCGTCGCGCATCACCGCTTCCACCCGCCCCACGTCTTCGGGACTATCGACCGAAACATAGGGGCGATAGGGGATCGGGGCGATGCGCTGGCGAAAGCCGTTGTCGCAGATTCGATTGGAATCGCAGGCCTCCTTGATTTCCAAGGGGGATTCCGGTGTTTCGGTAAACCAGCGCAGGAATTGCCAGCGAAAGCCGAAAATGCCGCCAACCCGCAAGGCGCCCAGATCCTCTGAAAACCCGCCCTTGGCATAGGGAACGGGGCTGCGCGAGGTATAAAGGACATCGCCTTGGCGATCGTGAACGATCTTGACGATATCCGGATTGAGGAAGGTCTCTTCATCGCGGATGGGCACCGCCAACATGGTCCCGGTAACCGACGGGTCTTCAGCGAAAGGTTTCAGCACCGCCTCAATCACATCGGGACCCAGCAAGGGCTCATCTCCTTGCACACAAACGATAATATCGTCGTCAGATAGGTCCTGACCGCAGTTCTCAGCCGCCTCGGCGACCCGATCCAAGGCCCGGGTATGCGTATCGGCGGTCATAATCACCGGGAAACCCTTGTCATCCCCGAAAGATCGGATTTCCTCGTCGCAGGTGGCCAGGAACAGGCCGTCCCAGCCGCCGAACAGGGCGGCGCGAGAAATACAATGCTCAAGCATCGGTCGGCCGCAAATGGGATGCAAAGGCTTGCCCGGAAATCGACTGGCGGCCATTCGTGCCGGAACAATTCCAATGGTTTTCATCATAGTCCCCTGTCAAGGGTGGCGGGATGCATTCGATCGCCCCTCAAAAAGCCATGTAAATAAACGAGACGATTTCACTGCCCCTGTATATCGCGACAGCCAATCCCACGCTACCGAGGATCGCGGCAAAGGGGGCAAAGAACAGCATTCGATGGCGCCACAGGGCACCGGACCAGCCTTCCCAAATCCAACGATGGCGCAACAGGGAATCGGGGGCGCCGTATTCCGGTTCGACCGTCGGGTTGTGCCCGGCAAACCACTCATGGGTATTGGGCAGTATCCAGACCACGCCCAACAGAATCGCGATCCAGAACCAAGCCGCGCCATTGACCATCGATTGGGTCGGAGCCGCATCCCCCATCCCACTCATTGCCAGCAATATGGTCCCCGCGTCAGAAAAATCATCGGCACGGAAAAAGACCCAGGCCACAACCACGGCGACAAATGTCAACACACGCCCGGCCCATCGACCGATCCATCCACCCGAAGTCCATTGCATGGTGCGTCCCAAGGCGTTCCAGGCGTGATTGACCACCAGGTACAGGCCGTGCAAGGCGCCCCAGGCAATAAAGGTCCAACCGGCGCCATGCCACAATCCACCAAGCAACATGACCGTTATCAAATTGGCATACCGCCTCGCGGTTCCATGGCGGTTGCCCCCCAAGGGAAAATACAAATAGTCACGGAGGAAGCGCGAGAGAGTCATGTGCCAATGGCGCCAGAATAGGATGATGCTGCTCGCGCGATAGGGTGAACAAAAATTCATCGGAAGGCGGATGCCGAAAATGCGGGCCAGCCCAACGGCCATGTCCGAGTAGCCAGAGAAATCGAAATAGATTTGGAACGTATAGGATAGCGCCGCCGCCCAGGCCTCCAGAAAGGTTGGCGATACCGTATCGGCGGCAAACACGGCGTCGGAATAGACCGAGATCCCATCGGCAATGACGATTTTCTTGTACAGACCGATGGAGAAAATCAATAAGCCGATTTTAAGGTTTTCTCCAGTCAAATGAAAGACTTCGGGCTTGTTGAACTGTGGCATCATCTCCTTGTGATGAACAATCGGCCCGGCGATCAATTGGGGGAAGAATGTCACGAACAGCGCGTATTGCCCCAGATCATGGTCCTCGGCCTTGCCTTGATATACGTCGACCAAATAGGCGATCTGCTGAAAGGTAAAAAACGAGATGGCAAGGGGCAGAATAATGGTTCCCGCATCCCAGTGGGTGCCGGCCAGGAAATTGATATTGTCGAGAAAGAAATTGGCGTACTTAAAGTACCCGAGGATTGCCAGATTGAAGACAATGCCGGCCCCCACGAACAGCTTCGAGGGCTTCGCGTGCAGTTTCTTGCCGATGGCAAAATTCACGTAGATCGAGACGGCGATGAGCAACAGGTATCGCGGTTCCCACCAGCCATAAAAGATCAGCGAGGCCAACAAAAGGTACCACGCCACCAGCTTCCGTGAACCCAGTCGCCCCAGTAAAATGGTGCCCAAAACCAGCGCCGGAAGAAAAACTACCAGAAAGGTTTGTGACGAGAACAGCATAGCCTATTGTGCCGATTCCATCTTCCGCAGTGTCGCTTCGATCGCTTGAGCGGCGCGGGCATGACCGCTGGGACGCCAATGCCCGTCGTTGGTGAAAAACAGCTCCATAGGAGGCTGTCCGTTTTCGAAATGCGGTTTCAAATCGACCACCATCAACCCTTGATCCCGCAACCCTTGAATGATGGTCGCATGGCGCCGCGCCTCGTCAGCTTGATGATCTCCAACCCATAGGGCTCGCGAAGGCAGGACAACGACGAGAAAATCCCGAGCCTTCATACTGATTTTGACAATCTCCGCCACCGTTTGGTCGATTGCCGCTTGTGAAAACTCGTGTTGATGAACGCCTTGCAGATTGGGCCGTATGAGCCCGGCGGCAATCGCCATATCGCGAATCATTTCGTGATGATGAACGATGGACGTCGCCATGAAATACAGGGCGGAGTTTTGCAGCAGTTTTGCCTTCAGCCTTAGAAACAAATTTGCGCCATTCGGCTGCACTTGAGAGGGCGGCCCGGATTCGACCTCTGAGTCCGTGGGATTTTGCTCATAAAGGGCAACATCGTCTTCCATGGTCAAACCCATGATGACGCGGTCCGCGGGTGCGCCCAACCGTCGGGCATAGCCGATGAGCATCCCGTAATCTGGTAAGCCGGTGGGCATGGCAAGATTGAACACGGCTGGTTCAATCAGCAAATCCAGTTGCTCGGACAAACGATCCTGTTCTTCCACGCCCCAGCCAAAAAAATAGCTGTCTCCCACCACGACCCAATCGGAATCCGTCGCCTTTGATACGTCCTTCGAATCCCGCAGCCCATGCTGGTTGAAGCGCACCATCACATCAAAATCGCCGGTATTCTTGATTTGCCTTTTCTCGCTGCCGGGCGCCCCTAGCGTCGGCTGGTCGCCGCGCCCCTCTATGAACTGGATCTGCACATTGGGATCTATTTCTGGATGCGCCAATCGAATGCCGTATTCCGCAACCAGCATGGCAAACACAAGACCCATGACACCCATCAGCAGACGGTACAAGGGTCGAAAAATTTGGAGCCGCTGGACTGCGGCAACACGATTCATTGTGAGGACAGCTCCCAACGGGCCTTCCATTCTGGATCGGCACAATAAATCCCGTAGACCAGTTCCATGGTTTTCAAGGCATCATGGGACGAGCCATTGGCCACCGGACGCTTTTCAGTGATGGCGGCGGCGAATTCAGCCACCTCGTCGGTCCAGGAAGGGTCACGGTTATATCGGATGGTCTCTTCGCGGGGGTCACCCCGGTCGTCGTCACCCACCCGGGCCACGGTCAGAGTCTCGGTGCCATAACTCTTGGAGCCCGACAGGATCCCCGACAGGGTGACCGAGCCCTTTTGCAGGGTGATTTCCAGGTTGAACCGGTGGCGCCATTGGGTGGCCGAGGAATGAACCATGGCGACGATGCCGTCATCGGTACGCATCAAGGCATAGGCATTGTCTTCCACGTCATGGCCCCAATAGCCATTGTCCACAAAGCTGTGAATGTCCGTAAACTCCCCGGCAAACAGCCGGAGCAGATCGACCATATGGATGCCCTGGTCGAGCAGCACGCCACCGCCCGCCAGATCCCTTTGGGTCCGCCAGGAGGTCTGGTTGAAGGTGATCAGCTGCGATTTGCCATAGACCCCGCGCAGATTGATCACCCGGCCCAACTCACCCGATTGAACCAGCGTCAGCGCATCGCGCACGGAGTCGTGATAGCGGTGGTTAAAGCCGTACTGCAGACGCAGGTCCGGATATTTTTTTTCAACGTCCATGACCCGGACAATATCGGCCACGTCGCGGCCCGGCGGCTTTTCGCAAAACACATGCAGGCCGTGCTCCAACCCACCGATGGTGGCCGCCGGATTGACGTCGTTGGACAGGCAGACAAACAGGATATCCAGATCCGGCTCGGCCTCCAGCAGACGTTCGAAGGTGGTGTAATGACGCACCCCGTCTTCGTAAACGCCCTCGCCATCCATGGTCTGATCACAGACCGCGACGGTATGCATATCCGAACGGGCGTCGATGACTTCCCGGCGACGGCGGCCAACAATGCCGTACCCGGCGATGCCGACATTCAGTTTCCCGCTCACGGCCGGGATGTCCTGTAAAGATCGGAAACCACGTCATTGGATCGGCCCAGGCGCGGAGATTCCTCCGCCCCCCCCACGACCACCCATCCGCCTGCCTCGTCGGACCGATAAAAGGCGTTGAGCAGCTCCAGCGTCCCCCGGCAATCATCCCGATCCACCGGATATGGCGCCCCGCCGCGCAGGTCGGCAACGATATCGTTGTACATCTCCGTATGGCCATAGCCGTAAACCGCGCCATGGCCCTGAATTCCGACAAAATCCTCGGAATTGGCGGCGCAGGCCTCGGGGTCGGGGGTGAAGATCTGCAATTCGTTGACCGCGATGCCGCCGATCTGGGCCAGACCCTCGGACCCGACAATGGACAACGAGGCTTCGAAATCGTCCGGGCGGGCGGCGGTGGTCACTTCCAGGCTGCCAATGGCGCCGGATTTATAATCGAGGGTGGCCACCAGGGCGTCTTCCACCTCGATGTCGGCGCCCATGGTGCGCATGGTGGCATTGATGCGCGCCACCTCGCCGCCCAAGTGACGCAGGAGATCCACATGATGGATGCCCTGATTGGTCAAGCAACCTCCGTCATGAGAAAAGGTACCGCGCCAGGGGGCCAGATCATAATAGCGCTGCGGTCGACACCAGCGCACCCGAACCGAAACCATGCGGATGTCGCCCAGTTCCCCTGCCCTTAGGGCTTCGCGCACCCTGGAAACGGCCTTGTTGTAGCGGTTCTGAAATACCGGGAAGATCTTGGTTCCCAGGGTATCGGCCTTCTCGTAGGCTCCGACCATCTGTGACGGGCGCATGAAGGTGGGCTTCTCGACGATCAGATGCTTGCCATAGCGGTCCATCACGTCGCGGGCATGTTCATCATGCATCCCCGACGGGGTGATCACGGCCACCAGATCAATCTCCGGCAGCTCGGTCAACATGTTGTGGTAATTGGTGAAATGGGGCACGCCGTATTGCTCGGCATAAGCTTTCGCCTTGTCTTCCACCAAGTCGCAGACAGCCGCCAACTCGACGCCGTCGACGGCGGCGATGGACAGGCAATGGTGACCGGCGATGCGACCACAGCCGATCAACGCCACCTTGAGATTTGATTGGGTCATAAAGCTGTTTTCTTCGGTGTTTCCGGGGTGTCGGAGTGAATATCATCGATCAACAACCGGTGCCAGAGAGAACTGTCCGGATCGGCCAGCACCGAGTCCCAGGCAACCCGGGGTGGATCCAGTTGACCCTTGAATCGTTCGACCACGGTGTCCAGAGTTGCCGTCGGCGCGGTCACCCCGGCGGGCAACACGTTGATGGCTATGCGGTCGGGCAGTTGCAGACGGATGGCCGGAATGCCCATGAGCACCGCTTCGAGCCCCGAAGCCCCGGTGCTGAACAGCACCGCCGACAGCCCTTTCTGCTGGGCCAAGGATTCATCGGTGCGCGCCAAACCGTCTTGGGTCTCGAAGGCCAAAGGATACATGGGATGTTCCTTGACCAAGACCCGGTGCCCGGCCTGGGCCAGGAGGCGGGCGGCGGCCACCTGCTGTTCCGCCGCCGCCGGTATGGCAGACAGGGGCACGAAGACCGGCCCTTGGGGATCAACCGGGATCGACCCGTAGCGCGGCAGCCGCAACGATCCGCCAATCACCAATCGATCTTCGGGAATGTTCCAGGCCACCATTTCATCCCGATAGGCCGGGCCGTCGGCGATAATCAAGTCGGGCAGGCTGATACCCCGGTCCCAATTGGTGGCGCTGGAATAATTGAACTGGTGGGGGCCGATGACCGTGTGCTGATAGCCGTAGGTGGGCACTCCCGCCGGGCGGGCGGCGCGACAGAGATTGCGCTCCCAGCCATGATTTTCCCAAGGCCAGAGCACGCGCTTGGGCTTGGCCCGCCGCAGCCAACGGTTCTGGCAATGCATCTGCCAACGGTTCATGGCCGGGCCACCACCGCTGTTTTCCAGATCCGCCGAGCGTTGCACCAGCCAGCGTAGCGGCCCCTCGATCCGTGGCGCCCATGTGACCAACGGCAAGGTCAGCGCAAACCACAGGCTGCCCCAGGCATGCAGACTGACCGTGCGGCCATCGGCACCCAGCTCGCGGGCGCGCCTCAAGGGGCAATCCGTATGCAAGGCCCGACCAATTTTGGGGAACTGCCGCATCAGATCCCCGAAATAGGCATCAAAGCCCTCGGTATTGCTGCTGGGATGGCCATAGACCAACAACACCGCGCGGCCTGATTGGTCCGTGGCGGGGAGACTTTTGGCGGCCCGCGCCACCCGCAGCGCGACCCGTGTTCGCGCCAGAAATCCCCGCAATGCGCCCTTCAACCGCCGAAAGGCCAATCCGGGCGCGGCAGAACCGTCGACCCCGCTCAAACCGGCCAGATGACGAAAAACCCAAGGATCGTCGCAGATCACCAGCAAGCGCTCTCCCGACTCCACGGCCTCTGTCACCAATCGGCTCCAGGCCAGCATGATACCGAAATCGGACCCGAAGCTGCCCGCCGTGGGCATATGGGCGATCTCGGCACTGGATTGGCGCCCCAGGTCCCGGCCAATGGCCCACCAGGTGTTCCGCTCGGCCTCGAATGCCCGCTCCAAACGCTCTGCCAAACCAGGCAGACAGCGGCTTGGATCCAGGCCGCCCGGGGTCCCGGTGACGGCGACCCAGCTGTCCCATTGGTCCGTGGGCGACAGGTGACGGGATTGACGGAGCAAAACGGTCATCTGGCGAGTTCACATGTGAGTGCGGGTGTGGCATTGTGCGCGCCACCCGAAGTTGGCCGGAGTTGCATCAAAGTGTCCCTGTCGAATGAAGAATTCCTGTCCCAGGTTACCGCCCTTATCGAGGAAACGGAACAGGCTCCGCTCCTGGTCGATCGCCGCGATGAAGGACTAAGCGGACTTTCCGGCCTTAAAACCGTCGGCCTGTTGCAAAGGCTGGCCCGTCTATTCGAATCCGACCCGACAGCCTGCTACCTGGAAGTCGGTGTGTTTCAGGGCTTGACCCTGGTTTCCTCGGCTCTCGCCGCGCCGGGTCTGCCGGTCCATGGCATCGACAACTTCGCCACCCTGGACCCGGACGGCGTCAATCTGGGTATCGTCCGCCAGCGTCTGGAAAAATTCGCCGTGGGTAACGCCCATCTGATCAACGAAGACTTCGAAATAGCCTTGGAAACCCTCGGCGAACGCCTGGACGGGCGAAAAGTCGGGGTCTATTTCATCGATGGGCCGCACGACTATCGCAGCCAACTGATCTGTCTGTTGCTGATCAAGCCGTTCCTACACCCCAACGCCGTGATCATCATCGATGACGCCAACTATCCCGACGTGCGCTGGTCGACCCGGGACTTCCTGCTTGGGCACCCGGAATTCAAGCTGTTGTTCGAAGGCTACAGCCCCGCCCATCCTGCCAACATGACCCCCGAGGAAAAGCCAATCCACGAGGCTGGCTGGCTGGACGGCGCGCAGGTGCTGGTCGGCGACCCGGATGGCCTGCTGCCCGCCATGCTGCCACCGGTCAACCTCCACGAGCGGACCTTCTACCTCAACGACTGGCTGACCCACCGCAAGAGGCTGATCGAGCTGGCACCGGAGGCCCTGGATCTGGCCGATGCGGTCTGTGGCGGAAGGGACGAAGCCACGGCCAGGCAGGCCTTGCGCGCGGCCCATGAGCGGGACAAAACCACCTTCGATCAGCGCTTCGACGACCGCAATCTGTATAGCAAAGGTCTGCCCACAGGCCGGGTCAACCAGCCCTAATTACCCTGGTAAAAGGGAATAAACAGGTCCATGAAAGCGGCGGCCCAGCGCTCGGCGCTATGTGGATGCAGGTGGTGGGAATCGTAGGTCTTAAGACCTTCCACCTGCGGCATTACCAGGGGGATATTCAAGTCTTTGGCCAGTCGAGCCGCCACTTCCGGCACTACCCCCGATGCAGGCACATAGGTCAACACCAGACGGGATCCCCGGTCGCGCAGTTTATCCCTAAAGGCTTCCGCTTGTTGGCGAAAATAGGGGTATTGCTTTTCAGGGAATTCAGCACCGGGCTGAATGTCATTCTGGTCCTGATTGGGCCAGTTGACGTAGGTAACCGCACCGTTTCGAATATCGCGATATTGGGAGGGCTGGTCTTCGCACAGGATCCCACCCAAGGCTGATTTCGGATCCCTACAAAGCGCCACATGCCTGTCTTGCATGAATTTCTTCAGGCGGGATTCGATTTCCGGCTCGCGGTCACCGGAAAGGATCGGTCTGGCGAAAACCTGAACCTGGCCATAGAAAAAATAGTCCGTATTGACCACCACGACCTTGGGGCGCAGGTCAAAACGCTCAATGATGGCCATGGGAAAAGTGTCGAATTCCCCGGCAAAAGTCAGGTTGTAGAAGGCCAGGCCCGCGGCCTTGAATCGCTCGATCAGGCTGTTGGTTGAAAAGACGATCTTGGCCCGACTGTTTCCCAGAAATAGCACCTGGGCGGCCTTCAGGTGGGGCACCACGGCCGGTTCGGACGGATAGTACAGCGCTTGATGCTCGTAACTGCCATATCCGGCATCGGCACAATAGCCCAGATAGTGGTCTGGCGAATAGCCGTCCGAAGCGCAGCGAAAGGCCCAGAATTTAGCGGGCAGGGAACCGGTCACCGCGCCATGGGCAAAAGCGACGATCACGCACAGCAGGCCCCACCCCAACAGGAAACGCAGATAGCGCCGGGATTGCTGGCGGAGTTCCTGGGCGGCATCAAGGGGTGTGGGGGTTGGACAAGTCATCGACTCAGAACTGCCAATAGAGAAATTCATTGGGCTGCAAGGCCATGATCAGGGCATAGGTTGCCATGGCAATCAATCCCACGGCCCAGACCCGCGTCGGGCGCCAACACAGAAGGTCGGGAAGATACCGGGGCCGCGCCACTTTTTCGAAGGCGGGGGCAAAACGGTGGGCCCATTCCTGGGTATTGGGCATTACCAAGGCCAGTCCGAGGATCAACAAGGTGGCCTGAATCTGTTCCCGCCCGGTGAAGTAAAGCAATCCTTTTTCGGCAAACCCGACAGGTCCGAGCCAGGGCGCCAGCGGCTCGAAGAATTGCAAATAGCTGATGGTCACGACCAGACGGCCTTCCTGCGCGGTCAGCCCGGCCAAAATATTGATCGCGGCATCAAAGTTCTCGGCGCGGAAGAAGACCCAGGCGATCATCACCGCTAGGAAAGTCAGCGACCAAGACAGGATGCGCCAGATCCAGCGGGGGCCCACTGGACGCATTCCCCAATGCCCACACAAGGCCTGCCAGCCATGATTGACCATCAGGTAGAAGCCGTGCAACGCTCCCCAGAATACAAAAGTCCATCCCGCGCCATGCCACAGCCCGCCCAACAACATGACGATGCCAAGGTTCACATAGCGCCGCAACGGTCCTTTCCGATTGCCGCCCAGGGGATAATAAAGATAATCGCGCAGGAAGGTGGACAGGGTGATATGCCAGCGCCGCCAGAAGTCGATGATGCTCGTGGCCTTGTAAGGCGAGGCGAAATTGATCGGCAGATGGATACCGAACAGCCGCGCCAGGCCGATGGCCATGTCCGAGTAACCGGAAAAATCGAAATAGATTTGCAGCGTATAGGCCAAGGACCCGAACCAGGCTTCGAGAAAGGTGACCTGATAGCCGGTCGCCGCCGCGTCGAACATGGGCGAGGCATAGTCGGCCATGGTTTCCGCCAGAACGACTTTCTTGAACAACCCAACAATGAAAATGGATAGCCCCACAGCCAGGTCTTCCGCCAGCAAGTCATTCTCGTGGTCGACCACCTGCGGCAGGATCTGCGCCTGGTGAACGATGGGTCCGGCGATCAACTGGGGGAAAAACGAGACGAATAGCGCATACTGCAAGAAATCATGGGGCACCACCAAACGGCGATGGCAGTCGATCAGATAGGCGACCTGCTGGAAGGTGAAAAAGGAAATGCCCAAGGGCAGGACCACGTCTTCGAAGACGCTGGGCCATCCCAAAAGGCTCGACCCGATCTGATTGAGAAAGACCACATATTTGAAATAGCCGAGAAGCCCCAGATTGAACGTGATGCCCAAAGTCAGGACAAGACGCGACGGCCCCCGCTGTAGGCGACGGCCAAACAGATAGTTCCCGGCAATCGACGCCAGAATCAGCCACAAGTAGACCGGATTCCACCAACCGTAGAAAACCAGCGACGAAAGGGTCAGCCAGCCGATGGCGGCGGTCTTGCCATAGCGTCCGATCCACCGGTAACCGATCAGGACCACCGGCAAAAAGGCAAACATGAAGGCATAGGAATGAAAGAGCACGATAGACCCTTCGAAGACGGCGCGGTGGGGCGGGCTCAGTCCGTTGGCGACTCTGGCGCAGACGAGGCCTGTATCAGGCCGCCGATACGCTCGCTCACCAATGGTCGGTCATAGCGGATGGTCACGGCTTCCGCGCCCGGCGGAACCGCCAGCGCCATGTGCAAGGTATTGGCGGGCACCATCGTCAATGCCTGTCCGCCCGCCTCCGCGCGCCAGAACGGCACATACATGTTGTTGATCATCAGCACACCGCCCTGTGGCGCATGGACCGTGACGTCGTAGCCGTTATCCACTTGGCGGGTATCGACGACCCCCAGGACACCAAGCCCTTCGAAGGCCGCCCGGTGATCCTCCGCCAGAACCGCCTGCTTGCGTTCCAGGGCGGCGGAATGCTGGTCGAAGTTTGCCCGGCTAGGGACCGGATCAGAGGTAAAGGACCAGGTCTCGGCAGCAAAGATTCGCGGCAGGACGCCTGGCACCTCGTAGACGTACAACTCACCTGGATCGAATATCCGACTCAGGCGGTAAAGGCCGAATTCCACCGGGCTGGCAAAAGACGACCGAGGCAGGCGCGGCGATTGATCAAGCCCGGGCTCGACTACCGGTCGCAGCACGTCGCTATGCAAGGGCAAGGCGCTGAAAAGATAGCGCACATTAGCCTTGGCCAATAGATCCAGGTCGATGAAACGGTCGACGTCGTAGGTCTTGCCGTCCCACAGGTCCCAGTCGATTCCGGTCCGGGATATCAAAAAATAATCGGGATCAGCGCCCATGATCTCGGACCAGTAAATTTCCCAGTCGGCATGGTTGAGACTGAACTGCCCGTCGAAGGACTCATACCCATAAAAACCGGCAACCACGTTGCCAGGCGGGCTCTCGAACAGGGGCAGGACTCGGAAAGGCTCGTCGGGTCGCCAACCGGGGTTCTTCAGTCCTTCATAGCCGGTGAACTGGCTCTGACCGCCAAACCAAACCAGCAACATGGCGTTGACGGTTTTATTCCAGACCATCAGTACCGCCGCGACGGTGAGCAGGAGCGCGAACGGTCGTAATCTTACCTTCAGGCCCGAGGCGGATAGGGACCGAGCCGCCATCACCAAAATCGGGATGAACAGGACATGGGCAGCGAGCAACATATAGTAATGGCTGAGCTGTCCGATAAAGGATAGCCCAACCCGGTCCCAGGGAAAGAGGACGACGAACCCAAGTGCTCCGACCAGCCAGACCAAGGACAGCAGGGAGAGAATGCCCTGGCGCGACTGCCGCCACAGCAAGACCAGGGCACCGACCACCGACAGCCAGAATGCCACCCAGCTTGCTCCGGTCACCAGATAGTGGAGGCCGGATATGAGGATTTCGGTCTTATCCACATCGCTGGCGCCTCGGGTACTGACCTGGAGCAGGTCGTAGGTGGCCACAATGAACTCCAGCCAGACCAGGCCTGCCGCTAGGCCGAACAGGACGAACGCCCCCAAGGTCCGCCAAAGATTTACCCGGGGCATCAGGATCATCGCGCCGATGGTGGCCACGGCCAAGGGGGGGAACAGATGGATGGGCTCTGCGGCGGCTACCAGAATGGTGGTGACCAGAACCCATTTCAAGAAATGCGGCTGCCGGGTCCGGACGGTAAGAGTATAGACCGCCAGCGGCATGACGGCGAAGCCCGTACCCCAGTTGGTGCTGAAGTTGATCAGGTATTCATGCGATAAAATAAATATCGCAGCGACCGCCGCCGACACCGCCCGGTCTCCCTCGGCTCCCTTGCGGGCCAACAAATAGGCGCCGACAAATCCCAAGGCGGCAAAAGAGGCCTTGTGCGCTAGGATGACCAGCCAAGAGGGCAGAATTTGGAACAGCCAGGCTTCGGGGTTGATGGCCTGCATACCGGGTAGAATGGCATAGAGGTCCTGACCGCCGCCGAATTCATGGGTCAGCCGCAGCCCGTCCGGCGCCTGGGCGATGAAATGGCTGAGCGCGATATTGAGATTGCCCTCGTGGCTCAACTCAATAAAGGAGTACGGCCCAAGAATGAAATACTCGACCGCATACAAGGCGACCCAAAATCCGCCGAACTTGACCACCGCAGCGCGGCTGTCCAAGGTTGGCAAATATCGAGCCGCCCCCCAATAGTAGAGCGGCGCCAAGGCGATCGACAGGGCAAACAGAACCGTCAACATGCTTTGTTCATCCGGATTAATCTGGGCTTGGTGGTCAGGGGATCATTCGCGCGCGGCGTAGGGATAATAGTGGGTCGGATTACCGCGATAGAAGCCCGGCTCGGTAATATCCCGGCTGACCACGGCCCCGGCGCCGATCACCGCGTTGTCACAGATACTGACCGGCAGAATGGTAACGTTTGAGCCGATGCTGACATTATTACCGATTTTGGTCGGACGCCAGAGTTCCGGCTTCTCACGCGCCGGCCCCCCTTCTTCGAATAGGTCGTTAACGAAAATAACCCCGTGAGCAATGAAACAATCATCGCCAATTTCAACCATCTCGCAGATGAAAGAATGAGACTGAATGCGGCACCGGGCGCCAATGGTCACATTGTTTTGAATCTCCACAAACGGTCCGACAAAACTATTGTCGCCAATGGTGCAGCCATAGAGGTTTGATGGCTCGACAACAGTTACGTTTTCGCCGAACGTTACATCCTTGATACCAATCTGTTTCAAGGTCACCATCAGCGAATTCCTCCTAGCCCATGGATTGAAGAAGGGTTATCCATCGGATGGCCCCTTCGCTTTTTTGGCGCGACGATGCTCTCCGCGAAAAAAGAAGGCAAGTTGTTCATTGATGGTGCGGAAAATCGTTCGGGGCTGCACGCCGGTCGCCGTACCCTCGGTCCGATCCGTAAAGTTCACATCCACACCAACGATCCGCAAGCCCAATCGATTGGCTCGGATCAGGTTTTCGGCCAGCAGAAAGACCCCGTCGCTTTTGCCAATGAAAGAAGCGACCTGGTCCCGACGGTACATGTGAATCCAGTTCACGTCGAAAAAGTTCAACCGGAACAAGGAATTGATCAATAGATGATACACCGAAGAGATGAGCCTGTTGTAGAAAGGGAGGCTGAGACGACGGTGGCGACGGTAACCGATGACGATATCCGCATACTGAATGAGCAGAAGATAGACATCCACATCCTCCAAGGTCAGCCGATAGTCCGCCGGGCAGACCATCACATAATCTTTGGTCGCCTTTTCGAAGCCATGCCGGACAGTGCCGCCGAAACCCAGATTGACCTCGTTGTTGGCCAAAACCACCTGGTCGTGTTTCGCCGCGAGCCGCTCAAGAATGCTGTGGGTATTGTCCTGGCTGCCGTCATTGACGGCGATGAGCTCGAAATCCTCCACTCCCCACCTGGGCACCGAGGTCATCAGATGCTCGATGGTATGCTCAATCAACGCCTCTTCGTTATAGGCAGGCACGACAATACTCAGGCTATGGCCCTTGGACCCGGGCGGCTGATTCTGCTTGAGTCGGTCGTTCACGGTCATGGACAAGCCATCCCATAAAAATCGGCAATCAGTCGCGCCGTCTCAGTGATCTGGGCATCGGTGATTTCCGGAAATATCGGCAACGACAGAATTTGTCCCGCCGCTGCTTCGGCCTCTGGAAAGTCCCCCGCGCGATATCCGAGATGGCTATAGCATTCCTGTAGATGAACCACACCCGGATAATGCACCTGGGCCAGAACGCCGTTTGCCCGCAGATGGGCCAGAAGCTCATCTCGCCGGGCCGCTTTGACCACGTAAAGATGAAATACCGGATCGGCGCCTGGCGCCCGGGCCAGGGGCACCACATGCGGGCTCAGCTTGACCAACGCCTGATCATACTGTCCGGCGGCCTCCCGGCGACGCAGGTTCCAATCTTCCAGGTGGGGCAATTTCTTCAGCAGGATGGCGGCTTGCAGGGTATCGAGGCGGGAATTGAAACCGATTTCAACGTGATGATGTGCCGCTTCCTGTCCGTAGAAAGCCAGGCGGCGCACCCGTTCGGCCAGAGCGGCATCGCCTGTGAACACCAAGCCGCCGTCGCCGTAAGCACCGAGATTCTTGCTCGGATAGAAACTGAAACAGGACAGGGCGCCGAAGGTCCCCACGGTCTGACCGTTCAACCGCGCCAGCGGTGCCTGGGCCACATCCTCGATCACCGCGATACCCCGAGGTTCGCAGATCGCCATGATCGCATCCATGGGGGCCGGATGGCCGAACAGGTGTACCGGGATGACTGCCTTGGTCTTCGGGGTCAGCACCGCTTCCAGCTTCGCCGCATCCATTTGGCCGGTGGCCGGGTCGATGTCCACGAACACCGGCTTGGCGCCCGCGTAAGAAACGGCAAAGGCGGTGGAAATCCAGGTATTGGGGACCGTGACCACCTCGTCCCCGGCACCGATGTCAAGGACCCGCACCGCCAGGGCCAGGGCATCGGTTCCCGAGGCAAGGCCGACGGCATGGCCGCCCCCATGGGCCTCGGCGAAAGCCCGTTCAAAGGTCTCGACCGCCGGTCCACGAATGAAGGCCGCGCTTTGGCAGACTTCCCGCATGGCTTCCATGAGTTCGTCTTCCATGCCGCGAAATTGTGCGGCCAGGTCGACAAACGGGAGGGGAGACGGGACCTCGGGACGGGGGTCGCTCATTGCTCGCCGATATAGGTCTCGTCGGTCCAGGCCAGATAGCGGCGCAGGCCCTCATTCAACTCGACGGACGGATTGAAATCCAGCTGCAGCCGGGCCTTGCGGATGTCGGGGCAGCGACGCATGGGCTCATCAGCGGGATAGCTGTCTGGATATTCGATCACATTGCGGTCGATGGGTCGGCCCAGCACCTGCTCCATGCGCTCGACCAGTTCCAGCACGGTGACTTCCGGGGTCGGGGTGCCGATGTTGTAGGCCTCGCCGGGGACGCCGCGCAGCACCACCTTGAGAAAGCCGGTCATGGCATCGACCACATAGCAGAATGTCCGGGTCTGGTTGCCGGTGCCATAGACCTGCAACGGCAGGCCGCCTTTGATGCGGCTGGCGAAGTTGGGCATCACCCGGTAGTCGTTTTCCTTCATCCCCGGGCCGAACACGTTGAACGGCCGGATGGTGTTGGCGGCGGTGCCATACTTTTCATGGAAAATGTAGCACAGGGTCTCGCCCAGTCGCTTGCTCTCGTCGTAGCAGGCGCGCAGCCCCTGACAGGTGACGTTGCCGCGATAGCTTTCCGGGGTCGGGACGTGTTTTTGGTCCGGATCACCATAGATCTCGCTGGAACTCATGAACACGAACCGGGCATGATTCTTCTCCGCCAGTTCCAGCATATGCCGGGTACCGGTGGTCGCCACGTCCACGGTCTCCAGCGGATAGGCGTTGTAATAGAACGGGCTGGCGATCCCGGCGGTATGGATGACGTAATGGACATCTTCGTCGATCTCCACCGGCTTGATCACATCATGCTGCATGAACCGGATGTTGGGGATCTCCTCTTCGACCGCCCCGACCTTGCCGCCCGCCGTGATCATATTGTCCATGGCGATCACCTGGCAGGGCTTGTCCAGGGTCGTTTCGTTGAGTTGTTTAAACACCTCGGTAAAGTAGCGACCGAGAAAGCCCCGGGCTCCGGTCAAAACCACCGTCTTGCCGGAAAAGTCATGGGCGTCTTGGCCCAGGTTCGTGATGATCTCGGTCAGATCGGACTGCAACAGAAAGGAAGACATCAGTTAAAAGACCTCTAATTTCGGCAAGGGGACGATGAATTGTCCACCAGCTTCCCTGTACCGTTGGTTATTTTTCATGATCGGGGTGGCAAAATTCCATGCCAGAATCAGCACATAGTCGGGCATTCGCTCGTACAAGGCCGTCACCGGCAGAATGGGGATATGAAAACCGGGTGAAAAAAGACCCTGCTTCAATGGGCTATCATCGACGATGAAATCGATCACCCCGCTCCCCAGGCCGAAATGATACATCAATGTCGTGGCCTTTGCGGGCGCTCCAAAGGCAGCGATGACCTTGTTCCGCGCTTTCAGGTCGCCCAACAAGGAACCGAGGTCGTCGCGCAATTGGTCGATTTGGGCTCCATAGCCGCGGAATGTCTCAGCCCGGTCGAGACCTTTTTGCTCTTCCAGGTCAACCAGAGCGCTCACGGAAGAATCCACCGACCGAGCGCCACCCTTAAGCTGGGATATGACGCGCAAGGACCCGCCATGGGTCTCGGGACGCTCCACCTTGACCGGCTGCATGCCCTGGGCATCGAGGAACCGGCAGAGGGGCTTCAGGGAATGATAGGACAGATGTTCATGGTAGATGGTGTCGAACAGGGTTTTTTCGAAAACGTCCATGAGATAGGACACCTCGAAGCTGAACAACCCATCGGGCGCCAGCAGTTCGCGGACTCCTTCGACGATACCCGCCAGGTCATCGGCATGGGCGAACACGTTGTTGGCCGTTACCACCGATGCCTGTCCCACTTCCCCGGTGATGCGCCGCGCCGTTTCCAAAGAAAAGAATTCAGCCAGAGTGGGCACGCCATCGGCCGTCGCCTTCGCAGCGATGTCCTTGGCCGGGTCCACGCCCATGACGCGCAGCCCCTGATCCTTGAAGGCTTTGAGCAGGGTCCCGTCATTGGAGCCGATATCGACCACCAAGGAGTCCGGCGCCAGATTAAACCCGGTGATCAAGGCCCCGGCGTAGTCCTGGAAATGCCGCACGAAGGACGGTGAGGTCCCTGAAACATAGACATAGTTTTCGAATAGCAGCGCCGGATCGACCACGTCGAGCAATTGCAGGTGGCCGCAATCGGTGCAGAAAAACAGATCCAGCGGATAGACGGCTTGCGGCTGTCCCACCTGATCGGCACTCACCAGCGCGTTGGCCGGCGGCGTCGGCGTCAGCGAAAACACCGGCTCCAGATGCCTGCTGCCGCACAGTCGGCAATCGCTGCGGCGAACAACGGATTGATCTTGCAAAGGCACCAGACTCAGGACCGATCTTCAGGCTGGACCATTTCGATCCGTTCCACATCCGCCTCATAGACTTCCTGACGCCGGGAATTGCGCCCCAAAGTCAGGAAAACGGTATCTTCCGGGAAGGTCATGGTGTGGTCCACCATGGGGGGGGTAAAGAATAACTCGCCCTTGTTCACCACCACCTTCTCCGGTTCCTCTTGGGAACCGTGCGGACGGTGGAAATACTCGATTTGCCCAGAAACCACGTAACAGAAATGCCAATCGGTCTTGTGGTAATGATTGGCGCGCAGACTGCCCTTTTTCGATGAAATCATCACCGCGCTTTCCATGGGCAGATCCACCAGCGGCTGAATACCGCCCCGCTCGTCAACAAACGGAGCCAGCAGAGGCACGATCACCGAAGATGGCCAAGTCTTTTTTTCTTCCTCGGTCAGCGGTCTGATATCCACGGAAACGGTCTCCGGCTCGGGTTGGGATTGGGCGACAAACTGCCCGTTTTCCCTTCCCCTGTCAATGAAGCCCTTCCGTGCGCACGAGACACGTTTTGGCGCCCGATTCCTTGGATTCCCGAGGTCAGCTCTTTTTCATCATGCGGAAGAACAAGCCGATGAAATAGAGCCCTTCGCGGCGCCAATTCATGGGCTGCAACTTGATCTTATAGACGTAGCCGTACCACAGGTAATAAACCGCCCGATAAAACCCCGCCAACGGCAGACCACTAAGGAAGTGAGCGGCCGGACGCAGGATCGGGAAATTGACGATCAACCCGAATATCTTGTGCAGGTTCTCGATCCGGCGGCGGTCCATTTCCGATTTGAAGTCGAGCATGGAAGACCGCTTGTAGGTCTCGGGAAACGACGTGGGGTCATCCTTCAAGAACCCCTGGGCCTTCACATAGCGTTCAATGGGTGAGCCGGGATAGGGATAGAGGATAGATGTACCGCCGTAGGTGGGCTTGATGCGGATGTTCAGATCCAGGGTCTTCAGATCGCTCTCGAAGGGATTGTCCACCGGCAGACCCAGAATGTTCAAGGTGTAGAGCCCAACGCCGTTGCGACGCAGAATGTCGGCCGCATCGATCAGGTGCTGATTGCTCATGGCGCGATCAAGAATGTTGTTGGCGGCTTCCTCGTCGCCGCTTTCCACGCCCATCCAGACAAAGCGCAGGCCTGATTCCTTCAACATGATGATATCTTCTTCGCGCACCGCGTTGGCGCGCACCGTGCAGTCCCAGGGCAGGTTGATCCGTTCCTTATAGAGCTTGGCGAACTCTTCCAGCCACCATCGGGGCTTGAGGATGAACAGGTCGTCGACCATGGAAACATGCTCAAGAAGGTATTTGTTCTTTGTTTCTTCGATCTCGCGAATGAAATGCTCCGGCGAACGGGTCCGAACGGCCTTACCCTTGCCTTTGTATTCCTTATTGTAGTTGACGTTGAAACAATAGGAACACTTATAGGGGCAGCCTCGCGTGGCCATGAAGAACTTGGTGCTGTTGCGCAGGAACTGAGGATCGGCTTGGTACAGGAGCTCCCTGTCCGGGAAGGGCAGGGTATCCAGGTCATCCACCAGGTGGGCTTTTTCGTTCTTGAAAACCTCGCCGTCACGCTTCACTTCAAAAGTGGGCGTCAGCCAATAGTCCTCTCCGGCCTCCAGACGCCGACAGAGCTCCGGGAACACCACATCGCCTTCGCCGGTGCAGACCGCATCAATGCCGTCTTCCTCGATGAAGCCGGGAAAGAAGGTGGCATGGGGGCCGCCGAATACCGCAAAGAATTCATGGAACGCCTTGAACTCGCGGTTGAGGGCCGCCAGATCGTCGTGCTCACCGGTCATCGCCGTATAGCCGATCACCGCAGGCCGATACTCGCGCACCATCTCCAGAATGGCTTCGCGAGACATGATATCGACGATCGCCAGCCGGACTTCGTTGCCCTTTTCCTTCAGGGCCGCGCTGAGACAGGCAATGGCCAACCGTTCGATGGAAACGGTGTGCTTGTAGACCAGAAGAACTTTCAAGGCTCGGACCTTTTCGTCTGCAATGGCATGGTCGCCGGACGTGGCGGGGTTGCTTTGGGATCCAATAGGGTCAATTTAGCTACGAATTATTATCATTACAAGTAAGTCTACTCATAGCCAATCGCCCCCGGTCAACGGGATCATTTGCCCAGTGATGAATGCGCTCCAACCAGACAGCAGATAGATCATCAGGGCCGCTGCTTCGCGGGGTTCCCCACCGCGCTTCAAGGGTACCAGCTCGGCTCGGTCGCTCATGTCCTTCTCGGACTTTTCGTGCCAGCGCTGGTGAAAACCGCTCTTGATGTAGCCGAAGCGAACGCCGTTGACCAGAATGTTGTGGGGCGCGCCCTCGCGGGCCAATCCCTGAACCATGCATTCCGTTCCACGCTTTGCGACCGCGTAGGGAAAGGACTGGCCCGATCCGCCATGCAAAGCGGACTCGGTCCCATTGAGCAAGATACGACCGCCCGTACCCTGATCGGTCATATGCCGCATGGCGGCCCTGGCCAGATAGAATGGCTGGTTGAGGTTGACCGCCATGTCCTGTTCCCAGTCGTCTTCGGGCATGTCTTTCCAGTGGCCGGAGAAGTGAATGGCGCCGGACAGCGTGACCAAGGCATCGATGCCCCCCGCCTGCTCGACGAAGGCATCCACCACGGCCTCGCAATCGGCGGCACCGTTGAAGGATTGCCGAAGGGGAATTACCCGGGGATCGACAGAAGTCGGTGTCTTCGAGCCGCCATGGGCGCCGATCACGCAATCGGATCCCTCCAAAAGCATGGTCACCAAGGCACGGCCCAGACCGCCGCTGGCGCCGGCCACCAGGACACGGGTTCCCGGGGTCAGTCGGGGAATCCAGTCGGGTTCCTCGAAACGGTTCATGAATAGCATTCCTTCAAATGGGTCACGCTTCGCGCCAGATCGCCCAAGGGATCCGTCTCGGACAACATGCGTTGCTCTATGGAGACCCATCCCGCGTAATCGATGTCTTTGAGCAGGGCCCCGATACGATCATGAGGCACCGCGCCACCCTCTCCCAGCACGCCCAAGCCCGGCTCGTTGGCATGAAAATGCACCAAATGAGGCGCGGCCAGGACAAAGGTTTCCTCGTCCACTTCGCCATTCTCCACCAAAGCCTTGGCGTCCAATTGGACTTTCAAGGCGGGATGATCGAGGGTCTCGACGATGCGCATCGAGTCCCGAACCGAATTGACGAAATCGGAATCCTTGGGGCCCAGGGGCTCGAAACAGAATTGAGTCCCGTGGCTTTCGATGCGGACACAGAGCTCGCCCATGAAAGCCACGGCTTCGTCAAAGGCGTCATCTTGCGGCATATCGCCGCGCCGCCGACCACCGCCCCAGATTAGCGTTTTACCGCCCAGATCGCGACAGACCGCCGACAGATGTGTAAAGAAATCCAGGGTTTGCCGACGGAGCTCCGGCCCCTTGAAAAGACCCAGATCTGGATGATCGAAGATCAAGGAATGCAGGCCGACGACAGAGAGGCCTGCCCCCTCTACCTGTCGCCGGTAGGCTTCGATTTGAGCCGACGTCAAACCCCGCCAGGTATCGCTCCAGACCCGGCTTGGCGCCACTTCGAGGCCTGCCACCCCCATCTCGGCCAGCCGCACCAGTTGGTTTCCATGATCTAATGCCGGTAGGCCGATATTGGAGACCGAAGCCCTCATGATTCTTTTTCTCCGCTCACCAAAGACCCCAACTGTACCAGTTTGGCAAACCCGGCATTGCTTTTTACCAGATCATCGAAACGCCCCATGGCGGCAATGCGCCCTTGCTCCATATAGACCAGAAAATCGCAATGACGCACGGTGGCCAACCGATGGGCGATAATGACCATGGTCTTTTCCCCCATCAAGGATTCCATGGCGGCGGCGATACTGCTTTCCGTCTGGCTATCCAGCGCCGATGTTGCCTCGTCGAGGATAAGTATCTGAGGGTTCGGGTAAAGTGCTCTTGCGATCCCCACCCTTTGTCTTTGTCCGCCCGACAAGCGGGCTCCGTGTTCGCCGAGGACCGTGTCCAGTCCCTCGGGCAGGTTGGCAACCACGTCGTCTAGCTGGGCGATGCGAAGAGCCTGCTGCATCCGTTCCGGATCAATATCCTCATCATTCTTGCCAAGCGCAATGTTCCGCCGGAGGGTGTCATCGACGATGAAGATATCCTGCGGCACGTAACCCACATCTTTCTGCCAAGATCGAAGGTTGGGTTGTATATCGATACCATCGACGGTCATGGTACCGATATTTGGCTTCAGCAAGCCGAGAATGAGGTCCACCATTGTTGTTTTGCCGGCACCCGAACCACCGACCAACCCAATGGATTCGCCTCGCTTGATCGTTAGGTTGATGTCCTCAATCGCCGACACCGCCGACCCCGGATATTGAAAGGTCACATTGGCAATTTGAAACCGATCGGTGAAAGGAAGGGCCGGGGCACCCTCGTCCTTGGTGGTATATTCTTGGAGTCGACGACCCTCGATCAAGTCCTTGTGCAAATCTTCGACCAAAGCGGTACGCTGGCGAAGTTCAGTCGTGCTGCTGATAATCCGATTCATGGATGGCATCAAACGCAAGGCCGCCAGCGCGAAAGTTCCCGCCATTGCCAGTATCGATTCAAGAGGCTTGTCCGAAGATATCAAAGCAGCCGCTACCGACAACAAGGCAACGATGATCAACAGCTCGACAAATAGTCGCGGCGTTTGATTGGCGACGACACTCCGCGTCAGAATTCTTGCCTGCGAGATACTTAAGGTATTGAGCAGGTGAGATGTGTGGGCTTCGGCATTGAGTATCTTGATGTCCTTGATCGCTCCGAGGCCAAAGTTGATGGCTTTGATGACCTGCGCCTCGAGGTGAAAGGCTTGCTTTCCCCAACGTTGGATCAAGGGCCCGACAATCATGTAAAACGCGACTCCTGCTCCCCCCACTCCCACTGTCAGAGATATGGTCAGTACGGGCTCGACAATGACCAAAATTGTAAATGCCGCTGCGGAAAGAACGAGGTCGAGCAACAAGTTTAATCCGAGGCGCAGCCCGTCGAAGGCCGCGCCAATGCCGTTGGTAAGATTGCGGAGCATTTCGGCGGAATTGCGCTGAAGATGGTAGGAATAGGGTTGTGTGAGGTACAATTCGAATAATTCTTTGCGAAACGCCGCCGCAGAGTAAAGGGTAAAATGAGTGACCAGATAGATGGTTGCCAAGATTACAGCGTTCTTGAGCAGGAATAGCGACAAAAATCCAAGTGAAACGGCCAGTATCAGACTATCGGAAGAAAACTGCGCCAAGAGTGGTTTGAGGCTTTCCAGAGGACCACTATAATCTGCGGACATGCCCATCTGAACAATTGGCACGATCATACCGATACTCGCCATCTCCAGGGCTGCTGAGAGGAGTAGTGGAATCAGTAGCAAGGCAATCCTGAATCGACTTTGCCTATTCAGAAAAGACAAGAGTTTTTTGCCAGTTTTATACATGAATCCGTCTTGAAGAGGCCATTGAATAGAGCATAAAATACTATATGCGTATTTTTGGCGGTAATGTATTATATTTACTAATAGTAATGAAAGAACATATTTATTTTTATAACAGAGAAAAATGAATACTTATTCTGTTCACCATTACTCGATTGCAAAAACGATGCGACAGGGGTTCGCCCCCGTATGGGCGTTTGGATCAGAGAGCCGATCGAGCGATGGGACTACACCCCGCATCTGTCGCAGGGATTGAAAGTCGAACGACCGCCTTGCAGGTGGGCTTGACGCAGCTCATTCATCGCGTCTCCATTCCAAATGTCTTTGATCGACCGCTCTTTTACGTTTCCTGGCGTTAGGTAGCTTTTATAGTCCTCGTCACAGGGGTTTGTCTGGCCATCGTGCCATACGTAGAGCTTGTTCCACAGAAAATCACACGGAACAACACGTTCAGGGTGGAGCGGGTTGCCGTAGGTATCCCATCTCAATTGCGCCCGGACGAAAACCACCGTGTCGCATATCTCTGACCAGAAATCTTGGAAATGCCGTTCATTTTGGTCCTCACGGAACCGGACCCCCGATATACGGATCTCCGACAGTGAGTTGGGATAGTGCTTGTCCCTGATAGCTCTGAGACGGCGAATATTCTCCACAACCACATCGAATTTTCCACGCACCCGAATGGATTCATACACTTCCTTCTCGGAAGCATCGACCGAAAGGGCGATCAGATTGACATTGCTGGACAAAAGATCATGGCAATCCTGTTCGCTCAGGCGTGTGGCATTGGTATTGACTTTCAGATCAAAGAAACACTTTTTTTCGGACGCATAGCGAAGCATGTCCCCGATTTGCTTGTGTAAGTACGGTTCGCCGCGGCTCCCCAATGAAATGGCGCCTGCCCCGCCTTCGGCCGCTTGGTCGATCACGTCGCGATAGAGCCCCAGGTCCATGAGGCCCATGTAGGGCTTGCGAGTGAAGGACTTGTCGATCTGAAAGCACATGACGCATCTTAGATTGCACGCTGACGTTGGCTCGATCAAAAGATGGATCGGAAAATCTCCCACGACTCTCCGCTCTGGTAACACCCTGAACTTAAAGCGATATAGGAGATAGGGGATCCAGCGGTCTGACGAATTTTGGGAAATGAAAAAGTTTTCTTGCGGCGTCCAACCGTAGGGAAGCGACCCTGTTTCACGGAGCGACGTAATCATTTCTGTCAAGTATTCCTGATCGTCAGCTCCCAGGTCCAGGTCAATGGCTAGTGCCACCAGATCATCCGCACTGAAAGGCGGTGTTGTCGGTGCGTCCCCAAGAAAGAAGGCACGATGTCCGATATTCCCGGTTTTGTCGCTCACAGTCGGTGACGACACTGTCGATTTAAAAGCGGAATCAGCCATGGCGTTTCATGCTTTCCATAAGTTGCTCAAACACCTCGACCATCATCGGCCGAGGGCCGCAAGTGATCGACAGGCACCCATCCAATGGGCCTCCCGTGCTGGCCTTGACGTAAGTGCCATTGCTCTTGAGATCACTATCAATGTGTTTGAGTTGGGCGGCATCGCGGAGCTTCAGCAATACGAAATTACCGTGTTCGCCCCAAGCCTGCCCTCCTTGCCCTCGCCACTCATTCCGCAAATAATCCCGCCCCGCGCATATGTTCTGAACCGCTGGCAGGACATGGCTTTCGAAATGGTCAAGCAACCGTAGCCCCACATGCAAGGACAAGGCGTTTGCTTCGTGGGCCAGGCGGATCGCAGCCAACGGGGCGATTTGCATAGACCCTGCCACTACATATCCCAAGCGCAACCCCGCAGCACCAAAAGCTTTCGAGAAGCTCCTAAGAACCAGCACATTGTCAAATTCCTTGGTCAGTGGAATCGCCGAAGGGCCGCCAAAAAAGTGATAGGCCTCATCCACCGCCAATATGATGCCGTGTTTATCGCACCATGATGCGATAAATCTAAGCTGACCAATGTCGAAACAATTCTCGACGGGTTGATTTGGATTGGGCAGAAAGAGCACCTTGGTATTTTCAGGTATCTGGTCACACAAAGCCTCTGGGGTCAGAAACTCCCCGGGCCGGTACTCAATCCGTACGGGATCTATTCCAAATATCTTTGAATAGACATCGTACATGGCGTAGCCCGTGGCATAGGCAACACGATCCCCTGACCCACAGTTCAGCAGCATCAGAGTTCGAATCGCTTCGTCTATTCCAGACGTCACCACAATTTGGCCCTCCGCGACCCCCAGGAATTGCGCCAAACGAGCTTGGAACTCGCTTGGGTCGGGGTATCGGGAGACGAGGACGTCTGGTATGGAATTGAATATCTCGGCAAGCAGGTCCGGCGACCAGGAGTCCGGCTTCTCATTGCGCTGCAACCGCAATCTGACATTGTCGGGCTCGGCGATCCTCGGACGAGCCAGGCTCGATAAATGTGCAAATCTGGAAAGTGTCATGGCAACCGCTTGGGTATCGATGAAGAAAAAGAACTATGTCGGAAGGAAAGAGACTCGGCTTACATCAGCGCTTCCATCTCATCGGCACTCAAGCGGCTCGGACTGACCCTGAATTCATCCTTCGGATTTGTTCGACACCCTGTTCCACCGCCGCCGAAACTAGCCACGGTCCGCGCAAATTTCTCGTCCTGGTCCATGCCCAAAAAGTCTCGGGCGTAGATCTCACCGTAATGCTTGCGCAGTCTCGCGCCTTCATCGTCCATGGCCTCGGCGCGCCGAAGGTCACCCCATTCGTTTTCCGGGAAATAGCAATACAGCGGGAACAAGGTCGTAAGGCTGGAAATCTCGTCTTGGCTCAGCATCGGCGCCGGCATCTCGAGCACGGACGCGGAATGACCTTGCGTGCAGATGAAATCCTTGTCCAGCCAGCCATTGCGGATCGCGACATCCCGTAGAGTGGTACCGTGATAAGGCGTGAAAATGCTCACAGTGAGGGCATCATACCCTTGAATCGAACGAACCAACTTAATGGAATCCATAACCAAGTCCCGCGTCTCCCCGGGAAGGCCAACCATGACATCCAAACTGAAGGCAATGCCACTTTCGAGAATAAGCCGGAAGCGACGGATGATTTCCTCGTTGGTAATCTTCCGCTTCAGAACTTTGTTCCGATATTCCTCGTTGCCGCATTCAACGCTGGAAGCCATGCGGTAGCAGCCAACATCCTTCAATCTTTTGAGTGTGGGTACATCAAGGTTTTCGGCACGGGTATTGAACCAAAACGGAACTTTGAATTCTTCATACATGTCACAGAATTCAAGGATCTCTTTGTGCGGTCGGGCTAAAAAGCTGTCATCCATGAAATAGAAGAAGGTGGGGTCAAAGCGGTCCACGTACTCCCGTAATTCGTCTCGTAGGACGGGCAGAGATTTTCGACGAAGAAAGTTCCCCAATCCTTCGGACTTCGTGAAACTCCGTTGGGCCGGTGAATTGCAGAAGGTACAGGCATAAGGACACCCTCGGTAGCTTTCCACCGGAATCATTTTGAACATTTTGCCGCCCATGGGCCGGTAGAACCGGCGCGGATCAAAGAGGCCAAAATCCGGTCGCACGGCATCGAGATTCACCAAAGGCGGCTGATGGTTCCGATGAATGGTTCCGTCGCCGTCTTTGTACCAGATCCCTGCAATGTTCTCGAACGATGCTCCCGTGCGAACCGCCTCCGCTACGTCGAGAACAATCTGCTCCCCTTCTCCGCGTCCCACGGTTTTGACCTGTGGAAACGAAAGGGCACGGGCGGCATCATTGGTTGGAAATACGCCCCCAATTAGATGCGGGATATTCAAATCCTCTACGGCCCCCAATAACTCGACGCATTGGGCAAAAGCATCTTCCACCACGGAGAAGATCATGAAATCAGGCTTGTACTCTTCGACTTTTTTTCGAAAGTCCCCGAGGAGATCCGTCTTCATGGTGATCCCAATTTCCTCGGTGATATTGAATGAGCGTGCCTGAAACAGCTCCATACGGCTTTCCGATGTCGATTTTTGATCGGACACATAATAGGTGGTTTCGAACAAATCGACGGCATACCCCTTGTCTCGGAGGATCCTTGTAAACAAAGCGATGGCGATCGAGGGTATGAGCATCAACGGAAGATTCGGATATACGATCAGAACCTTGAAATCTTCGACATTTTTAGGACTCATCTGGTTTACTACCGCCATGGTGAACTGAGGAAGAAGAGGGGTTCAAGGGTCGAGACGACAGCCGTTTCTGCCGAAGTCTCTCCAAGCCGCTTATAGTTAGATAAAACCTATTTTCGGACAAAAAAGTGATTTCGTACATTCGTCCACTTGGCAAGCTCCGGGTTTCGATAAGAGGGCGCCGTCAATTCCTTGAATCCGTGAGATATAATCAGCTCAATGGCGGCCCGGTCATCATCAAAATCCTCGGGCTCCAATTCCACTGCGATGGACTTGAGGCGCGCATCTTTTAGAACCTCGCCCATGCCCCTGACGATCTTGGACTCGTTGCCATCCACATCAATTTTGATGTGATTGGGAAAAGGTAGAGCCAGTTTATGGACCAAGTCATCGACGGAAATACCGATCACACCCTGGCGATAGGCAGGCTTGAACGCGACCCGGCCCGTGCCTGCCGCAGCCTGGCCGAATCCATGACCTGCCTTGCCCTCGACAAAGCCTGAAATATTTAGCCGGTCAAAAACCAGCTCGTCATGCATTGCAACATTGAGCGCCACCACATGATCATCTAACCCGTTGAGCATAATGTTTTTATTAAGCTCATTGAAATTCAGGCTCATGGGCTCAAGCGCAACAACCTCGGCCTGTTTCTTGATTGCGGCATAGAGTGTGTAAAGGCCAATATTAGCCCCAATATCAAAAAGAACGTCGTTCTCGTCGACCTGCTCTTCCAACCAGTGAATGATATCTGGTTCCGTATCGAGCAGGGTTACGGCCCGTCGCAAAGGAATGGCGCCACTACCGCTGAAACGAATTCCATCCACTGTAATCGTAAAGTCCCCATACTCATGAAACAAGGAAGATAACTTTAGAAACAGGCGAGGACCAAGAATAAATCTCAATATAGACACTAATGATCTTACTATAATCCTGATTAAACTACCAGGAATTCCTAATAGTATCCTCAAATATTTCTTTGTACCATTAGGGACATGAGATCGTAATTCTAATTTCAACTCACTACTCTCCAACAAAACTTGATCACCGCGACCTATACTTTTTGATATTCACGATGACATCAGAAACGGTCTTTCTTTTTCGAGAGGCACCAGCCCCATATCACTGCGGACTATGTCAAACAGCACGCGACCAGATAGGTCCACCAGATCCCTATACGATTCAAGCGGATAAGGTTGCGAGCCATCTTCGATAGACTTGATTTTGGTGACCGCCATTCCAGGAGAATTCACACAGAGCCCCGGGAATTCCCGATGCAGACTGACCTTCTGATAGGGACATAGATCGGTCATGAATGAGAACAACCCAAACTGCATGGCCTCGACGACCACCGTCGAAGGATCTGAAAAAGCGTACCGCGCCTGGGTAAAAATATCGAACAAGCGATCCCGGGTATGTACCACGTTCGCCATACCGTCCTGGCACTGCCTGACAAAATCCTTGCCGACATCCGTGTCGACAAAGGTCCCTTTCACCTGCAGTAAGATTTTTCGGTCAATGAACGCTTCCGCCAGCCCTCTCACTAGTCGAATCATTTCCGGATTGTCAATGAAAGGAGCCACAAAAACCGCGATATCCTTGGGTTTTGGTTCATGGGCGCTTCGATAATCCTGCCGCGAGGCACCAAAGGTTCCAGAGGGTACGATCACCATATCCTTGGCCCAGGTCTGATGCGTATATCGATCATATTGGGCCCGACCAAATACATAGAATCGATCAAAAGAAATGTACCGCCACATGGGATAAAAATTCGAGTAGTGCGAATATCCATGATTGATACCCAGCGCCGTTCCACCAACTCTGTGAAGTTCTTGCCGACGTAAAATATGTTCAACATTGTAGTCGTCCCGACTCCAATGATAGCTCGGATGAAACCGATTGAAAAATCCTCGCAAAACCGCTCGCCTGAAGGGAAGGGTCGCGATCTGATAGAATAGGGCGGGCGGCCGGTCATTAAAGCCCATCAACAGTTTGAGCCCGTCTCGAAAGATCATGCCTAGGGTTTTCAGGCCGCCAAGCAGGTCGAACAAGCCATCTTTGGGTTGGCACACATCATAGGAATTCAGTTCCTCATGGCCGCGCACCGTCCATGAAGAGTGGCGCTCCGCCAATAGAACCGGTCCCCCTTCGGCTACCTCATGATAGAGCCTGAAATCCCTTCTATCCTCAATATAGTCAGCGCAAAGGAAATAGCTCTTGGGATCAACCTTGGCACGCAGGCGGCCTATCACCCACGCAGTGGAGATGCCTACAACGGCCACACCAATCAGGATATTCGTCATTCGCCAAGGAAAGCGTTGGTGGCTCAGTGCGGACAGACAGTCTTCTCCGATGAAATCACCTGCGGCAGATCGGGTATCCTCGCTGAGGCCCGTTACGATAAACCCATCTTTGCCAAGTTTTTGATATAATGACTTTATTTTAAGAAGTATGAAATGCTTATCTTTAAAATAGTTACATGTTAACTGCTTATAACAGAACATATACTCATTTATACTAGTATTTAACTTATCAAATTTGAAGTATTTGTTTTGCCATTTCTCAGTTTCCTCAAATACGTTGTGGAACAAAATTCTGGAATGATAGTGAATAATTGGCACAAGTTCAGGGCACAGATCTATGATATCATGAACTTTTCCCGATTTAGTTAGATGCTTCACCACTCGTTCAAGAAATGGTCGTGTCCTTGGAAATAGTGGCTCAATACCGATCACATAGGGTTTCTTGCCGAATGCGGTACGGAGCAACAGGCCGGGCAGGCTCGCCTCGGAAACGGATATCGCGTGGATCATGACCGATCTTCCGAAGCCACATCAAGGATCACTTTCAAAACCTCGCCAGTCTGGCTGGTTTTCCAGGCTGCCTCGAAATCGGCCAAGGCCATGGGGCACTTGAAATATTCATCCAGATCCAGATCTGGCAGCAGGGCGATGGCCGCCTCGAAATCCTCCGCCGTGCTGCCCACCGACCCGGTGACCGTCTTGTCATAGGCCGCCACGGCCTCGAAAGAAAAAGCTCTTTTGCCGTAGGGTAAGCCCAGCAGCAAGAGCGAACAATTAGCTGGACTGTCATGCAGGGCCCGGTCAAGAACTTCTGGATCACCGGTGATCTCGACGATGACCTGATAGTCGCGCAGACTCGACAGGTCCTCGGCGGTGGCGATGCCGGTCCCATCAAATAGGGCCCGGCGCTTGGGATTGCGGTCAAAGGCCGTGACCTTATGACCACGCCCGGCCAGGGCTTTGCTACATAGGTGTCCCAGCGGGCCCGATCCGATGACCGCGCAGTTTTTCGGGCCGTCATCAAGCACCGTGCTCAACCGCCGCAGTCCCTTATGCACCACCGCCAGGGGTTCGGTCAGCGCCGCCCGGCGCAGGTCCATGCCGTCGGGTACCTTGTGCAGGAAACGGCTGGGCACCACCACGTAATCCCCATAGGCCCCATCCCGGCGCATGACGCCCAGTTCGGAACGGTCGGCGCAGCCGATGAAATTTCCGGCCCGACATTCATCGCAGGTACCGCAGCTCTGGATGCATTCGGCGACCACCGGTTCGCCCTCGGCAAAGTCCTCAACCGCCACGCCCACCGCCGCCACACGACCGGAAAACTCATGGCCCGGCACGATGGGGAAGTCAGCCATGCCATTGTGATAGAAGCCCAAGGTGCCGTCGCGGATTTCCAGGTCGGTGGCGCAGACCGCCACATGAGCCACCCGAATCAGCACGTCGCCCGGCTTCAGGTCTGGGATATCGACGACCTCAAGGGCCACCTTTCCCGGTCCCTTGACTTGGACCACCCGATTCATGCGATTGAACAAAGCCTGCTCTCTTTCTTCCTGGGTTTCCATGGGATGAGGTTCGATCAGTCCGCGAATGGTGCCCAGGGTCTTGCGGATGCGAAAGCGCAGGATCTCCGGCCAACGGGCTGCCAGCGGAAGCCGCTGGGCGGCGGGATTATCTTTCGGTGCCAGGGCCTGCAGGCAATCGGCGATGGTCCGCCCGGATTCCTTGGCCAGGATCGCCGGAATATGGCGCCGCCCGATCACCGAACTGCGTCTGGCGGCCACGGCTTCGCGGTAATAGCGCCGTTGCACCTGCGGCCAGGTTTCCTCGTGGATATGGGACAGCACCGCCGAAGGCTCATAGAGTACTCGCCAGGAACGTTCCACCCAGTATTGCGCCAGGGCGATATCTTCCAGTCCCGGCAGGGCATCATCGAACGGCGTGATTTCCCACAACCGTCGGGGCATGGCCGAATTGGCATTATTAACGGCGAAACTGCCCTTTCGATCCTCGCGGGGGGTGGGGCCGAACACCCGCTCGAAATCCTCCGCCTCGGCGAACTTGGACGAGGCCACGCCCACCTGCCGCCCATAGACCATGGCCACGTCGTCGTTGTCGCGCAGGGGCCGAACCAGGTTTTCCAACCAATCGCCATCGACCGGCACCGTATGGGCCGAACACATGGCGATGAAACGTCCCGATCCCGCCTCTATCCCCTTGTTCAGCGAATAGCCGAAGGTGAAGTCGTGGCTGGAGATACGGATCAGCTTGTGGACACCCCACTCCGTGGCAATATCGCGGGTCCGGTCATAGGACCCGGAATCCACCAGGATGACCTCGAAATCCCGGTAAGCCTGCCGATCCAGGGCGGCAAACAGCGCCGGAAGATGCTTTTCCTCGTTGAAGGTCCGGACGATGACACTGGTTTCGGGCATGGATCGGATAATCTCAGAGGCCGCCTGCCTTAAGGCCTTCAAGCAACTGGCTCAACGTACTGTCATGAATGCGGTTCCAGGCCTTGGGGCTGGAATTGCTGTTGTGCGGGGCAAGCATCACGTTGTCCATGCCGCGCAAGGGGCTGTCGGCGGGCAGTGGCTCGTCCTCGAACACGTCCAATGCCGCTCCGGCGATCTGGCCGTCCTGTAAGGCCTTGACCAAGGCTTTCTCGTCGACCACCGGACCGCGGCCCAAGTTGGTCATGACCGCTGTCGGCTTCATTTTCTCGAACTGATGGGTGCTCATCAGGTGATACGAGGTATCGGTCAGGTCCGCATGCACGCAGACAAAGTCGGAACGCTCCAAAAGCTCGTCCAACGCCACCATCTCCACGCCCAGGGCCTTCACATGGCCCGGATGCAAGACCCGAATATCATTGCCGAGAATCTCGGCGCCACAGGCCTTGGCCCGGCGCAGGGTGGCCGACCCGGTGGCACCGACGCCCACCACGCCGACGGTGCATTCGTTGAGCGCCCGACCGGGGATCTTGTCCCAAATGCCGGCCTTCATCTGTTGATCCATCCAAGGCAGACGGCGGGCGAAACACAGAATGTAGCCCAAGGCTGAATCCCCCACCGGTTCGGTAAAGGCGTCCAGGGTGCGGCAGACCCGGATGCCGCGCTTGTTGGCCTCCTCCTTGTCGATGGAATCGATGCCGGTGCCCCATTTGGAAATGACCTTCAGCTTCGGTGCCGCGTCCAGTACCTTGGGCGTCACCCGGTCGTCGCCGCAGATCAACCCATCGTAATCGCCAATGATGGGGATCAGGTCTTCCTCTTCCATGCGCTCTTGAACATCCGCCTTGACATATTCCATGTCATTTTCGGCAAAAAAGTCGGCAAAATCATCGACGATGGGCAGCATGTAGGGGGCGGTGACGAGAACCTTCCAAGTCATGGTGTGGTGTCCTTTTTAATCAGTAGGTGCCGAACAGCGGGTCGGTGGTCATCATTTCGGTCACCAAACGCAGATCCTCCGGCGTATCGACGGCGTGGGTTTCCAGGTCGGTCTCGACCATGCGAACGCCGATGCCGTGCTCGATGAAGCGCATCATATCGACGGATTCGGCAATTTCCAGCGGTGTTGGGGGCAACTGGTAGAAATTCATCAAAGCAGCATGACGGAACGGGATGATGCAGACCTGTTTATAGGCGGCGATGTCTTCGAACCGGCCCTTCAAACGGTGCGGAATGGCCTCCCGGGACATGAACAGGGCATTCATGTTGCCATCCATGACCACCTTGATGGTGGCCGGGTTTTCAAACTCTTCCACCGTCGGAATGCGTTTGGTCAGGTTGACGCATTGCAGCGCCGGGTCCTCGGCGAAGGGGGCCACCGCGGTGTCGATCATTTCGGGGAAGGTCAGGGGTTCGTCGCCTTGCACCATGACCACCAGATCCACATCCTTGTCGGCCATGGCTTCGGCCACCCGGTCGCTGGCCCGTTCATGAGTATCGGCGGTCATGATCACCGGCGCCCCGAAGGCTTCCGAGGCGGACCGGATCTCATCGTCACAGGTAGCGATATAGACCTCGGACACCGCCTCGCTGAGCGCCGTGCGCTGATACACATGCTCGAGCATCGGGCGGCCGTGCAACGGTGCCAGCGGTTTACCGGGAAAACGCGACGAGCCCATGCGGGCCGGGATAACGGCAACGGTCTTCATGTCAGTGTCCCTTATTCGGATGGTGCAGGCGTTCCCAATCCAGTGCCGATTGGACGCTTAGATCACGTCGTGTTTGATCGGATTCGATTGGACCCGACACGCGCTAGGAAACGATCCCGTTGCAAAGCGGGCACATAGCAAGGGACCATTGACGACGGCCAGAGGGCCAGGACGTTCAATGGATAGGCACTCAAGAGGGTTGTCCATCGGCGAGAATCTGCGGCAGCATGGCCACGGCGACGGCAAAATCCAATGCTGTATCCAGGTCCAAGGAACGCTCCCGAGGCATCAAATAGCCAAGGGTTTGGGGACCGAAGAACGTCTGGTTTGTTTCGAACCACTGGCGGTCCGCCACGTAGACGGCCCCGTTGGGCAGCACCGCTTCCAACGCCTCGTGTCGAGGTACCTGATCCCCCACCTGGGCCCACCTAAGCCGTTGCAGTAAGTCATTTGCGTGATCGTGATGGTACATCCATGCCAGCGGCTTTTCCGATCGCACGACAGACACGCAAACCGGTTCACTTCCTTTATGGCATTTGCTTAAACAGGCTTCCATGTCGGCACCGGTCCGAAATGGCGACGTGGGTTGCAGCAACATTAAGTAGTCGTAGGTTTGCTCAAGGACGGAAAGAGCGTGCATGACCACGTCCTCGCTGCTAGCCGTGTCCGACGACAACGCCTCGGGACGCACAAACGGCACTTCGCACCCCCATGCTTTCGCGGTTTCTATAATTTCCGGATCATCCGAGGACAGGATCACCCGATCAATGGAAGGCGCGCTCCGTGCCGCTTCGATAGTCCAGGCAATCAGGGGCTTGCCGCCCAGGTCGAGGACATTCTTACGCGGCAACCGCTTGGAACCCCCGCGTGCCGTGATCAGCGCCAGCACGGATTTGCCGTCAATCATCGACCAGAAATCTCCGCAGCAAAGACAATCCCTCGGGCCCGCTTTTTTCTGGATGAAATTGAGTTCCAACCACATTGTCCCGACGCACGGCGGCACTCAGTCGGGCACCCTCGTACTCCACGTCCGCCAGCCGGTGTTCGTCAATTTTCGGATAGCCGACGAATGAGTGGACAAAATACAGGGCGGTGCCTTCGGTCAGGCCGGCGAGCACACTACCCTGCCAACGATCAGGGGAAGGTTTTTGCAAGGCGGCCCATCCGATATGCGGGATTTTGCGGCGGGATCCGTCTTCTTTTTCATGCGGAATCGGCACCACCTGCCCGGGAATCAGGGCCAAGCCGTCATGGTGGCCGAACTCCAGACTGCTTTCGAAAAGCAGTTGCATGCCGAGACAGATGCCAAGAAACGGGCGACCAGTTGCCGCATAGGCCCGCAACGGCGCCACCAAGTCGCGGTCACCCAATCGATTCATGGCGGTTGCAAAGGCGCCGACACCGGGTAGCACCAAACGCTCCGCCCGGGCGATATCTTCGGCGTCACGGGCTATGTTGACCGACGCGCCGCAATGCTCGAAAGCCTGGGCTACGCTCAGCAAATTGCCACAGTCGTAGTCAACAACGGTCACGGAACTCATGGCAGCCGCCTTACCGGTAAACCGGAATCAAGTGCGTGGTCACGGATCTGGCCAATGGTGAGTTTGTCATAGTGCAGGACATGGGCCATGGCCACCGCGTCGGGCCGAGCTTCCGAGACTACTTGATCCAAGTGGTCAACGCCTCCCAGGCCGCCACTGGCGATGACCGGAATATCCACTACATTGGTTACCGCCTTGATCAATTCCACGTCGAACCCTTGGGCGGTGCCCTCCTGGTCCACTGATGTCAGCAGGATTTCACCGGCTCCCAGGGCCTGACCGCGTTGTACCCAATCCACAACATTCAGTCCCGTGCGCTCCCGGCCATTGTCCGCATAAGCCTCCCACCAGCCTTCTTTTTGCCGCTGTGCCTCAATGGACAATACCACGCATTGGCTGCCGAAATGCTCGGCGATTTCTGTTAGGAGTTCCGGTCGCTGGGTGGCTGCCGTGTTGATGGCCAACTTGTCTGCCCCCATGCGCAGCAGATGGTGAGCATCCTCTACCGACCGGATTCCACCTCCAACGGTAATCGGAATAAACACGTCCGATGCGGTATGAGCGACGATTTCGGACAGGTTGTTACGACCGTAGAGGCTGGCCACCGTATCCATATAGATGATTTCATCGACTCCCTGGCCATAGTAGCGCCGGGCAAAGGTCTGCGGATCACCGATCTTACGCAGTCCTTCCAACCGGACTCCTTTTATCAGGTTGGAGCCCTTGATATCCAAGCGGGCAATGAGACGCAGATTTCTCATGGCTCGCTCCCTATTCCTCCCATACCACGTGCCGCCGGGTCCAGGCACCATTCTGGTACTGCCAAAGATGCGGTGAGCGGAATTTATCTGCCAGATCCATGAATGAATCCCGAGTCATAACCGGCGACTGGAAATGCTCCGCGATGTCACCGAATTGCTGTTCTGGCAGACTCAGGTACTCGAAAATCTCTTCTGCAAAACGCTCGGGAAATTCGCCATCAAAGCGGCGCACCAACGCCATCCCTTCCTCTCGGTCGATCTCGTCATTTCGAATTTCCTGCGAGGCGTCGTAAGTGGCCCGCCCGATACCGAACTTGATAAAGGTTGTGTAGTAGTGGAAATCATCAATCTTATCGTCGATGCTGTTGTACTTGCTGTAGGTCCCTGCGGTCCGCTCCGGCGAAGCCTCGAAACCGCCGTGCTCATGGGCATAATAGTAAGCCCCCTGGGGATGCCATCTCAAATAGTAACCCAGGTAGTGAACCTCAGTGCCGACACGGAGCAAATCTTCCGGGTTGGCGGGTAGATAGGCCTCCAGGTCATTGGGATGAACACCGAAATCTTCTTTCAACTCTTGCACGGACGTTCCACCGATATAGACCTGTGACTTGTCCTCCATGGAAAAGTAGCGCCATTCCCGCACGGCCTTTTCGTTGTCCTCGATGGGATTGCCGTACTCGGCCTCGTTGTCGCCATAAAAGACCAAGGGGATATTGTAGAGGACCGACATCTTGGGCGCCAAAGCCTTTTGGCCAATGATGAAAGGCTGGAAAGGATGGAACAGCCTTTCGACTGCGAGCCTTGTCAGCAAGCGATGTATGCGACCATTTGGTGTGATCAGGTTGTTGTCAAAACCGGCATGGATCCAGCGTTGAAAGTTGCGCCACCCCCAGTCGGTATACACATGTGGCGCCCAGGTGATGGTCAGCGGGTGCATGCCGTATTTGTACTTGAGAACATGCGCCTGGTAGAAACTATCTTTGCCACCCGACCCCGGGATCAGACAGTCATACCCACCATCATTTCTGCGGTACCGATCACAAAGCTCCCGCAACTGCCGCTCTCGATCATCCCAATCGATTTCATTTTTTTGTTTGGTAGAACGGCAAGCGTCGCAAACCCCGTCATCGTCGAAATTGATGGTCTGTTTCTTACTCTCTTTGACGTGCTCGTATTCAACAGCCGAATTCGGTCGTTGATTGGAGATCACACAGCTCTTGCAGAACGTCACTTCCGCGGGCAAGCCGTAAAGTGGCGAGCCTGGATCAATCTCATTGGGGGCGTTGTTCACCATTTTGCTATCTCTTTATTTGTCAGATGACGGGTTAAGGACCGCGTCAGACAGGACCGGTCGAAAAATCTCACGCTAGAGCTCTGTCGGATGGGACGCATCTTTCTGATTCAAACCACTAGCGCATGTCGGGTCCAATCGGCCCCATTGGACAGGCGCGACCCTATTGGAATCGATCACGTTTTTCATGTTTGATCGAATCCAATCAAACACGACGTGATCTAGAGCATTATCCAACCAACCTGGAACCCTGTGACCAAGGAATTTTCCGTCCCGGACAGGAGGGCTTTGAAGAGCGGGTGGGCTACGGTCGAGAAGCCCGAGCCCTCCGGGGTGTAACATGCCCGGCCCCTGGGGACCATCACAGAGGCGGGTTGGTCGGATACTGCTCTAATACGAGCATCAGGGAATGCAGGGAGCATGGTGTCGGCGCCGCGATAGTCGCTGACTTGTCCTTCGGTCAGCAGCAGGATCAGGGGCTTTCCATCGGCATCGCAGGCGGCATGCAGTTTCGAATTCAGGCCGCCCTTGGTGCGCCCGATACGGCGGGGAACAGCCCCTTTTTGAGCAGGCTCGCCGCCGTCCTGTGGGCCTTGAGATGGGTGGCGTCGATCATCACCGTATGGGTGGCCGTGCTTTCGGCGGCCAGGGTGGCGAAGATCCGGTCGAACACTCCGGCCTCGCTCCAACGGACGAAGCGGTTGTACAGGGTCTTGTGCGGTCCATAGGCGACGGGCGCGTCACGCCACATCAAGCCGTGGCGAAGAACATGGATGATGCCGCTGATCACCCGCCGGTCATCGACGCGCGGGACGCCTTAGCCTGGATCAATCTCATTGGGGGCGTTGTTCACCATTTTGCTATCTCTTTATTTGTCAGAAGACGGGTTAAGGACCGTGTCAGACAGGACCGGTCGAAAAATCTCACGCTAGAGCTCTGTCGGATGGGAAGCATCTTTATGATTCAAACCACTAGCGCATGTCGGGTCCAATCGGCCCCATTGGACAGGCGCGACCCTATTGGAATCGATCACGTTTTTCATGTTTGATCGAATCCAATCAAACACGACGTGATCTAGAGCATTATCCAACCAACCTGGAACCCTGTGACCAAGGAATTTTCCGTCCCGGACAGGAGGGCTTTGAAGAGCGGGTGGGCTACGGTCGAGAAGCCCGAGCCCTCCGGGGTGTAACATGCCCGGCCCCTGGGGACCATCACAGAGGCGGGTTGGTCGGATACTGCTCTAATACGAGAAGAAAACCACCTTGCCTTTTACGGTATAGACTTTGTGGAACTCATCCGTCCGAAAGAATCTGTTTAGCAGGGGATTAAAAGGTTTCAACATCCGCGACAAGCGTCCGGTAGGCGCCTTGGTTTCCATGAAGCCGAGAGGCTCTCGGGCAATGAATTCGATATGGCAAGACGTATCGCTGATATAGGCTGCAAGATACGAAATGGCATGCCGGTCACCGTTATGGAACAGCGTGAAACCTGAAATGGGCTGCAGGTATCGGTCGGGCTGGACTGATCTATTTGGAAAGTTAAGGTATCTGGTCGGCACATAAATTTGAAAGTTCCGGCCTTCATACGTGTAATTGACCATCATGAAGAGGCGCTTGCCAGTACGGCTTTGGCAGGCTTCGAGCACCGAGTCGAAGGATTCCACGTTGACCGGGACATTGGGGCAGGTAATTGCGATTTCAATGGCGTCGGTCTTTTCGTGGATAGCGTCGGGCACGCCAGTGCCAACCCCAAGATTGTAAGATCCGTGACGGACCAGATAGTTGCCATCCCAAGAACGGATCGCCGCGAAATCATACATATGGGATGAAAATATATGCTCTTCATCCACCGTTTCCGCCCGGCATTCATGAGTCAGATAAGCCGTGCCAGTCCCGCCGTCATCTTCCTCCCTGACCAGAACAGTCCGTATTTCCGTCCTCCAGGAATTTCTAATATTGGTCCCGACAGTCGCGAAACCACCTTCAAGATCAGGAGCTTCCATTATCTACCTACGATCCTTGAGTCGGTTTGGGCCAACTTGAGAAAATGTCGGAAAAGAACAATGGTTAGCGCTTGTCGCGGTCATGGCCTTCCCGTGAAGTGGATTGTTCTACCGGTATGAACATGAGATCCAAGTTATCACTGCTCTTCTTCGCGAAAAATCCCTTGGGGTCCAATAGGCACAAAGAAGAAGTTATATCGTTATACAAATACAATTTATACTGCTGTTTATCACATAATTCAATATATGGATCCGTGGAAACACCATTCATTTCATACATGTCTTGCCGGTATATTAAGTGTATGATAGGCCTGAATTTTTTGATTGTCTCCCTGCCACCTTCAATGACGGCGACTTCGTGGCCCATGCCTTGAATCCGAGCTTTTAAGAAATCAATTTTTCCAACCGCCTCTTCAGCCATGAACTGATCCAAGGTTGTAAACCGGGCGGTCTCCGAAGTTTCCCTGTTGTCGCTATTGTTCTCGACCAACTGGATTGAAAATGCCCCGCTATCCACATTTCCATCTGAAGTTTTGATCGTTTGCTCGGAGCAAAAATCCGATATTCCCAGATGATGAGCGCTGGCATTGTCAATTTTGTTTTTAAGGATATTGTACTCTAGCATCTTAAATGTGCTGTAGGCTGGCTCGAATGCATAGACCCTTGATCCGTTGATTTCAGAACATGCCAAACAATAAGTACCGACATTCGCCCCGATATCAAAGATTACCGGGGATGGTCCGGTCAACTGATCGACCATCTTTGCCATGTTCGTAAACTGTATCAGATTGTTCAGGATGGAGCTTACTTTGTAAGGATCGTTCCAAGCCTCTTTGAGCACCCAGCCCTTCCATTTAAAGTATTTGTATCCTTTCGATTTTGATACAGAGAAATAATATTTTGTTAGGTACGTATATAGAGCCTTTCTAATTAATAAATACAGGCCCCTGGCAGCCATATACATCGGCCTGGTAATAAAATTGTTTTTCAAGGAACTTCTTATAGATGTCGACATTACCATCTCCGATAGGTATTTCTGCCCGTCTCCGAGTTTCTGTATTTAGAGCCTCTTTTGTGGAGAAGGGCTCTAGTGGTTACTGATCGGCTGCGATCAATTCCAATAAATTCGCGCATATGTAACGGGTCCAATTGGATCCGACAGGCGCGAGTATGCCAATAGGGTATTGCGGTCGTTCTCCAACGCCCTATTCCCCAATCCTGCATTGGCACCATCCCTCCACATGCAGGTCTTCTCCTTTGCTCGCCTCCAACCGTACCTTCACCAATCGTACCATTGGCACGATCTTCGCCACCTTCACCTTGTAGGTTAGTTCGTCCCCAACCATCGTCGGTCTGCGAAATTTGAAATCCGTTGACTGGATGACAGCTTTGGACCCGGGCAGATACATGCCGATCAACCGAGAAAACCGGGAGACCACGGCCAAGCCTTGGATGATTGGCGCCTCATACCCGTATTCCCGCGCGAATAAAGGATCCCAGTGTATTGGCGCCAGATCATTGGCGAACCGGGCATAGTCGATCATGGCCTGCTCAGTAAATACGAACCGCTGCGTGACCGCCATGCCCGCGGATATCTCCTCCATGGTGAGGGTGCGGGCGGGAGTGGACTCCTCGACTAGGAACATGTGATCATCTGATGGAGTCATTGTTGGGTTCCCATGGACTCAAGTTCATCGATCACGATATCCCAAAGCGGGGTAACGGGGCTTTCCGGAACCTTCACATGATTACCAATATATTCGTCATATTTGTCTTGGTTGATCGCCAGTGAACCAGAGATATTCGCATCTTTTGAATTCTCCAAAAAAAACAGTTTCTTTCCTAATTCATCGCAAATGGGGTCCAAATATCGCCAGACGACCGGGTGACAATGGTGGTCTCGAGTGCTGTAAATGAGGACTGGTTTTCCGTAGATGATTGCAGAGCTGATCGCCTGACTCGTTGACGTGATCACCAGCTTAGAGCGCCGAATTTCCTCGGTCGTTCGCCCGAAGGTAATGTCTCTGTCCCCGAAAAGATGCTCTTTCCCGCAGTAGTCAGACTTTGGATGGGCGGCAACAACGACCTTCAACCCAAATTCTTGTTCTATTCTGCCAAATAGAATTCGCAATCCGCCGTAGTAGTTATCGGGATCAATACCATTGAAATCTTTGACCAGCGTCCAGTCCATATGAAAAGGCAGATACTGGTCGATGAAAACGGCGGTATCGACAGAGACGGGATCGAGACCGGCAGACAGAGCCAGGTCGTAATCTGTGGAATGAGCCCAGAGCGTTCGTGTTGTCGAAGAGATCAACCGCTGCGGGACAACACTCTTTCGTCCCCCCCTTACCACCAATGCCGCAGGCCTCAATCCCAACAACCAAAGGGGCAGTCTTGCGATCAATGAAGCCTTCAAAGAGAGACCCGGTATGCGCTGAATGGCGTTTCTCATGCGCAAGTGGAACTGGCTGGGAGACCCCCTATAGTTAGCGGATCCCGGGACCGAATTATGGCAGAGTAGGATATACGGTTTTCCTGATCGACTGATCCATTTCATGACCGGATAGTTGTTCGGAGTCACCAAACCGTTGGTAACATGGCATACGATCCAATCCACCTCGGAAAGGTCGGCGCGGTGCTGTTCCAACTCGGCTTCGCTGGTGATCCGGTGATGAATCACGCCCTCCGGTATGTCGAAACCATGAACCTGCTGAACTGCTTTGGGGTGGCATACAGCGGACGTATCCAAGACCCGGCACTGAATGCCTCGCGCCAACATGTCCCGAATACCCCACTTCCAATGCTCCCGATCCCCGTAAGCACCTGCCGTGACGTGCAGAACCCTATGTAAACTTCCCTTTCCTTGAATTGATTGCACCTTTCGAACCGCCCCTATTGCTCTACCTTTCGTAACTTCTTGAACCTTTCGGAATATTGGTCAGAGGGCTCGACAACCTTAATCTTCATGGGAACTTTGTATTTCTGTAGACGCTCCTTGCAGGTCATCTTCAACCGTCGTAGCAGCGGTTTTTCGTCTTCGATCTCCAAGAGGGTCACCCGCGCGGCAACAGCCTTGCCTAGTACCGGATGGGGAATGCCATATACGGCGGCCTCGGCGACATTTTCATCCGACAGCAGAACCTCTTCCACCTCCGCTGGAAATAGCTTTTGTCCCCCGACATTGATTGCCTCTGTTTCCCGGCCGAGGAAGCGAACATGCTCACCTTTTTGCTCGACTCGGTCGCCGGTACATAACCACCCATCTTCGTCGAACGGCGAGTCCGCGTTGAGGTAGCCGACCATGTTGGCCTCGGATTTGATCCAAAGGAGCCCATCAACAATACGAGTATCGAAACCTTGGCCCCCGATTTTGACCCAAACGCTATCCGAGGTGTCGGACTTCGAGCGCACGACACCGATTTCAGACAATCCGTAGGTTTGCTTGACGGTAACGTTGGGAAAGATCTCGCGAACCTTGCTCAACGTGGATTCGTTCATCAGTTCGGTACCGTAGGTAATCAGACGCAAAGAAGTCAGGTCATACTTCCGCCACGCTCCCGAAGCGATGATCAAATTGAGGAACGTTGGTGTGGTCGGCAATAGGGTTGCCTGCCCCTTTTCGATCAGCGCGCATACGGTGTCGGGCGATCGTTGATCGGGGCAAAGCGCGACCCCTCCATAGGCAAAGGTACCGTAAAGAGTATTCATTCCGCCGAAGTGATCCATCAGAAGGAAAAGGATTGTTCGCCACCCCGGCCTTTCGGTCACGAACTTCTGCATGACCCGCTCCCCATCGTGCAGAATACCCTTGGGCTTTCCAGTGGAGCCCGAGGTGAAGACAATCAGTCCGGGATGTTGCTGGGGTAGAAATCTTTCGATTAGGGGCGGGGTCGAGTCCGCCGACAGGCTTTCGCATGACCACTCACCGGATGGCTCTACCACGATCATGAATTGAGCTTGGGCTATTTCCAAGAACCCCGGAATTTCCGGTTTGATGGTGGGTGTTAGCGGCACCGCGATCGCCCTTAGTTCCATGAGAGCAAAGAAGACGGCAATAGTCTCTCGGTCATAGTCGCCATAAACGGCTACGATGCTTCCTTGGCCGATCCGATAGTCGCCAAGCCGACGCTTCCAGACCTCGATGTTCGAACAAAGTTCGTCGTAGGAGGTGGTAGTCCCGTGGCTGATGACCGCTGAATCGGAACCCTTGCCTCTCATGCGTTCGAGAACAGTGGTGATCGCTGTCAGGTCCATGGTAATTCGCTCTTTCGAAAACTGGGGTAAAGACGGTTCAACTTGCCGAATTGTTGGCTTCGACCAATTTAGCGATGCTGTTGATGGAAACCGCTTGTTCCAGGTCGTTCTGGACCCCCAATTCCATCTCGAAACTCTCCTCCACAGCCATCAAGAGGCTAGCGAAATCAAGAGAGTCAAGGCCACATTCGAGTAGGGATTTGTCAAGATCGGTCAAATTGGGCTCTTCGGGGTAACAAACCTCTTTCACAAGCTCGATAATCTTTTCGGTAGTTTTCATGTTCGATATCTCCTTTGTTTGGATAGATGAATAGAGTGCGGTCAAGGCGTGCCGAGAGTGAAATAGATGTGTCCGACGAATGTCCCCGAGGCGTGAATGACAGAACGCGTAAGGGATGTTCCGACACGCCGATCGAGGGTTAATGTCATTGATCTGGCGTCTTCGGGCTGGAGGGGCCGCGAAAACTCGACCCGTGTATCCAACCATTTCTGCCCGGCCGAAGGTGCATGCAGATGGTTGTGCAAACGCACCGCCAAGCAGGTACAGACTTCAATAGGACTGGCCCCGCTGTTTCCTGAATAGCTGATCGTCTCGCCGTTGATGACCGTCAGGGCGTGGATTGCCTCTTCGTCGTAGGATACTCGCCGCGCAACCTCCTGGTCTGTTTCCAAAAAACCGCCCTGGATTTCGCCTGACCCGGTTTGAGCAACACAGTCCACGCTGTACTCGGAGTGCCGGTCCAAGCGTTCTCCCGGCTCGGACATGATCAGGCGCACCTGCTTGTGCATGACCTTTCGGATGATCAGGCGGATGGTAGAAACGTCATTGTCCGGGCCACCGATCTGGGCCACGCAGGATAGGAAATTGTCATATAAATCTGTGGTGTGAAGATACTGCCGCGATTCACGGAACGACAAATCCAGATCGAATGTCCTGGCCACGATGGCGTCCTTTTACTAACAGGTCAGGCCGCCATCGACAGTGATGACTTGACCGGATATGAAGCGAGCGTCATCGGATAAAAGAAACGCCACAACCCCGGAAACATCGTCGACCTGGCCCGGCCGACCCAGCGGTGTCCGCCGCACGATCTGAGCCAATTGCTTCTTGTTCATGTCTTGAACCATGTCCGTTTCCATATAGCCGGGACAAACGGCGTTGACCGTGATGCTGCGCCCCCCCAGTTCCCGTGCCAAGGCCCGAGTCATCCCCAGCATACCCGCCTTGGCACTCGAATAGGCCGCGACCCCCTTGTAACCCCGGATACCGACGATCGAAGCAACGGAAACAATGCTTCCCGCGCGCCGAACCATCATTCGCTTCGTCACCTCTCTCGTCAAATGCAGCGTGCCGACCAGATTGACCTGAAGGATCTGCTCCATCTTTTCCTCTGGCTGCATGACGAGCAGGGCCTCATGGGTCATCCCTGCGTTGTTCACCAGCCCGGTAATCGGTCCCAAGGTCTTTTCCACCGTCTTGACCACCGCCTTGATTGACAATGGATCACCGAGATCACCCTCTAAAAACGCGAACCGGTCCGGGAATTGGGCTGACAGCTTGTCCGTATGGGATGATGGCTTGCGGCTGAATGCCGCCACTGATTGACCCATGTTGAGCAATCGTTCGGCGATACCCAGGCCCAGCCCGCGGCTACCACCGCTGATCAAGGTCAGGGGAAGTGTTTCTGATTTGTCGGTCACGTCGCTATTCCTTTGAGAGATCGAAGAGGAGATCCATTCGGGTCGGCGGTTTATTTTCTCCACGGGCGGATGGTCGGCGGATTGACCGACCATATGTAAAGGTCCCGCTTGAAAGATTGGATGGCGCTTGCAACGAACTGACTCATGGAATAGGAGAAGATTTGTCCCTTCCCGATAGAGACATCCTTGATCTCGTTGTCGACGAGGAAATCCTCGAAAACTACTTTCCCATAGCTTCGCTCGATATCGGTCTCCCAGTACCAGACATACTGATAAAAGGGCTCGATAACCTGCCGTCCGTCGCGTTTTACCGGATGCATGTATTCCTTTGTGTAACGATAAGGTACCGCCATCAGGTGCTCCACGTGGTGCATGGTCGAACAGGTGAAGCGTGGATACAGGCCGATGCTGACTGAGAGAGCATCACGCTCGACCATCCGACCTTCCGGTGATTCGGGACCGAAGGCATGACGGGCCACGTCATTGACGATTTCCGCAGCCTGTGGGCCGAGAGCAGTATAAGAAACGAATGGATGAAAGCTGCGCCGGGCATCCGGCAATCTGCGCACGTACTCTGAAAAAACGCCGACATTGTGGGATGGTGTCAGATCCGGATCAAACAGGACCTGCGTGTTGCAGAGGTTGAGAGATGCGGTGGGCACCACCAAGGTACCTGTCTCGCCAAGCAGGCTCTGCAGCGCCCCCAGGTGCGCCTGCAGAACTGCCTTCTTCCCCGGCGTCTCGAATCCCGGAAGACGACCCAGGTCCGATGTAACGTAGACCAGTCTCCCTTCCTCGACACCTAATAAACGATAGGCATCAACCAATTCATCATATGTGTACATGATATGTAAAACCAGATTATACTGTATAGTAAGAAAAAAACTGTGGTATATTTATAGTATCATTTAGACAGATCCAAAACCTCAACAAATTGATTACCATACTTATCGTTTGCTGCAATACCTACCTTCTTCACATCCTCGATCATCAAGGTGTCGTGATGAAAAGCATAGTACCATTCATTCCCTGCATTGTTGAAATCAAGATTGTCATGGATAAAACGCCTCCCGTGAGTCTCGATAGCTAGGAACGGTTGCGGTCCAAAGACCTGACCGGCGCGCGTACTGATGGTTATGTTCGGTACATCGTTTTTGGGGTTTCGGTCCAATGTCACTTCCAGGTCCAATGGGTGGTCGTTGGCCTCGGTCATGCCCAGTACACGCCGGAAGGCATCCACGCCTTCGCAATATTTGAACCGAACATCTGGGTATTTCTCACTGGCCTTGGCAATGAGGTTACGGGTCTCATTCACTTCCTTTGTCAAGTCCCGGAAATCGTGGCTGCATAAACCAACCAATGTCGGATTTCCCTGATTGGCCCGCGCAAAGGCCTTGTCCATTTCATATTGATCGATGGAAGCGACCCGGCTGAGGACGTTCAAGGAACGGGCAATCCATCGTCGGCAGTTTCCTGGCCTCCGATAGTCGTCATGGTGCGGGTGATAGACCGACCAGTCGGCCGGTGCCGTCCGCCAGTTTCCCGATCGGCCTTTTCGGAAGTCGATCATGGCATCAAGTTCGGTACTATCCTCCGTCGCCATATTGGAAACATCGAACGGGACATACTGCTCCAGCAACCAATGGCTGTCCGGCCTCTCGGTTTGAAAACCGGCCCGAAACACCACGGGGAACCACTTGCGCTCAATCACCTTGCGGCACAGGACGTCCCAAATAGTGCTGTTGGTCAGATAGGAGGTCGCGCAGCGATGGGCATCTCCGAATGTCGAAACAGGATGGAAGTGAAAATGAATGGCATCTGGACAATCCGGCTGTGTATTCACCAGTTCCATGTAGCGATCAAAAATACTGTGATGGCCCATGTCTCGATGGCGCGGATTATACTGGAACCCGACATGATCCAAGCAGTGCCAGTTGTAGACCCACCCCCCGCCATAGGAGTCTTTCAGCTGATGCCTAAACGCCTGATCCATGCACTGATCGAGCATGGCATCCACTTCACCCCAGTTCTTGAGAGTCGTCGTTCTCTGCTGGTTGAGAGCGCCCGCGACTAGATCTTCAAGACCGTTGAGCGGAATTTCCCGTTGACGGAGTTTTTCCATGGTCTCGCTGGTTCTCGGCAGTCCGCGGACACCGAACATCTCCTCTAGACGCTCGAAAGTAGCGTCTTGGGTTTCCCAAAGTGGCCCCTCGGTATCCACCGTATGGCAAATGGCCACCAGCTTTCCATTTTCCTGCGTCATGCGTTCAATCCGTTGAAAACTCAGATCCGAATTCCTGGCGGGCCCGATGCAGATCGTCGGCTCTGCCAATATCCAGCCAGTACTCCCTGATGGGAAAGACAGTCGTTCTCTTCCCCAGGCCGATCAGATTGCGAAACAGCTCGGGCATATCCAGATGGGCCTGTACTGGAATATGATCCAGGACCTCGGGCTCCACCACGTACAATCCGGCATTGACGAAAAACTTGTGCACGGGCTTTTCGATGATGTCGGTAATCTGGTCTCCTTCAAGATCGACCACACCAAACGGCACTTGGAAATCGTATTCCCGCACGGCCATGGTGGCATCAGCACCTGTCTGCCGGTGAATGTCCAATAGAGCCTCGAAGTTCACCTTGGTCAGCAGGTCAGCATTCATGACGATCATTGGATCATGCGGTTTTTCGGCCAGTAGGCCGAGCGCCCCAGCCGTGCCCAAGGCCTCTGATTCGTTCAGGTACTTGATATCCGCATTCCACCGACTGCCGTCACCAAAATAGGATTTGATCATGTCCCGGCGATAATTCACCGAAATATGGATGCGGCGGAACCCCTGGCGCGTGAACTGCTCAATGATGGTTTCTAGAATGGGCTTGCCACCGACTTCGATCAATGGCTTTGGCGTCGTGTGGGTCAACGGGTGCAGGCGTGTGCCAAGCCCCCCGGCCATCAGCACGACCCAGTTGTCATGTTCCCCGTCCTTGTCCGTCACCGGGGAAAGCGTTTCCAGTCCGACAACCTGTCCGAAGTCGTTGACAATGGGCATCTGGTGGATGCGACGCGATGCCATGGCCCGGATGCGGTCAAGGTGGTCTTCGGACTCCGAGGATGTGACGGGATTTGACTTCATAATTTTTTCAACGGTGTCGCCTAACTGTACTGACCGCAAAAGACCGCGGCGGATATCGCCGTCGGTAACCGTGGCAATAAGCCGATCCGAATCATCTACAACCAGACAAATCTTTGCAGGTGTCTCGTCGAGAATCCGTATTGCCTCGAGAATTGCCGTCCCGGGTTTAACGATCGAAGCACGCCAATCATTTATCATCATTCAGATCTTTTGATCGAGATTGCGGTCTGTTTCCGCGTGAACGAATTCGGGCACGGCGATCTGCAGAGCACGGATCACATCGGACTTGGACCAAGAAGGCAGGGCACGGATGGTACGCAGAGCAGTCATGGCATGCTCCACCACCCCCTGATCGACGGCGACCGTTCCCCGAATTACTCCGACGGCCTTGAACCGATCCAGATCCAAATCGTCATCGGGGGCGAAAAACTCCTCGAAAGATTTTTCGCCACTGGTATCGGACGGTGTGAACAGGCAGGGCCACCGGCGAGAGGTATTGGTCAGTTCCGCCGCTCGGGCGCGAGCCTCTTCCTCGCTGGTACAATGCAGTGGTTCGAATCCGCGATGGGCCAAGTAGGCCTCGGCCACCCGGGACAGGGGCATCAGGTCCTCGTCCGGAGTCAGCTTGGGAAACACCACCTCCCGGTTGCCGCAGAGGAAGCAGCCCAAGAGGCAGAGTTGGCCCGCTTCCTCGTGGGAAAAGAAGTACCGCCGAATATCGGACGGCGCGGCCAGCGGCTGACGCTTCTCGATCCGTCGCTCCCAACCCTGCAACAGGCTGCCATCTGAAAAGGCCACGTTGGCGAATCGCGCCGTGGCGAAGGGCAGACGATCCGCATGGCACAGATGCACCCGCTCCATCAGGCATTTGCTGGCACCCATGGCATTGGTCGGGTGGGATGCCTTGTCGGTGGAGATGGAGAAGGCGCGGCGAAAAGGCAGGGCGCCCCCGGCGAGCTCGGCCTCGGTCAGCAGGTCGTATAGATGCCCGGCGTTGGTTTCGATCATGCGCATCAGGCTGTAGACATCGCGCTCCGACCGGACGTGCTTCAGCGCGGCAAAATTGATTAGGTAATCGTAGGGTCCTTCCGCTGCCAGCAGATGGCGGAATTCCTCGCTGCCGAACGAGACGGCGAAGGTGCGGAAATCTTCGGGCAGGGAGCGGTCCGAGGAGCGCAGATCGCGCACCAGCTCGACCAGATTGTTTTCGCTGAGGTCCACCAGATGCAAGGTGGCGGGCGCAAAGGCGGCTAACTGGCGCACCACCGCCGCGCCGATAGAGCCTGCGGCACCGACCACCAGCAGCCGCGTGCCGATGATACGACTGTTCAGAGCTTTTTGACTGACCGCCATGTCTTCGGCCAACAAGGACCGATCACGGCCCAGAAGACCGGACAGGAACGGGTCGGAGGTTTGCAAATGGGCGGTCACTGTTTTTCCCACGCTACCGCACTCCGGGTGACTCGTGCTCACCGGAGTGCCTTGAATTCATTGCTTATCCGAAGAATGCTAGGCCGGTTGGCCGATCATTTCCTCGGACAGTTTTAGCCGCACCTGGCGTCCCATCACGGACAACAGAATCAGAATGCGTTTCTTTTCGTCAGTGCCGTCAAACAGACCCACATGGTCGGCGAATGGGCCTTCGGTAATGCGCAGTTCCTCGCCTGGCTTGAACCCGGGATGGGTCTCCAGGGACACCAGCCCATCGTCTCCTTCGCGGGCCCGGATGCCGTCGATAATCACCTCGGGGACCGGCAGCGGCGCCGTTTCATTGTTGCCCACCAGATAGGCCACGCCGAGAGTCGAATTGATCGCCCGCCAGCGTGCCTTGGCCGTGTCCATGGCCACGAACAAATAGCGTGGGAAAAGTGGTGATTTCACCCAATCAACCCGTCGGGCATGTCGGCGCTTTTTCAAAAAGCGCGGCACGTAAACGGTAAAGCCTTGGTTTTCGAGATTGAACCGCGCCTTTTCCTCGGCCATGGGCTGGGTGTGAACGGCGTACCATTGAATCATGCGGGTCCCCCGTTGCGGCTGATATGCAAGAACTCCGGGGTCAAAATGCGCTCCGGCGGTATCAGGAGGGCCAACTTGTCAAAGGTCTCTTGCGGGGTCTGCATGTCGGTGATCAGCACCGCCTCGAAATCCACCACACGCTCGAGACCGGTAATCAGGTCCAACCCTTGAAACGAGGCTTGTCCGCTATCGAGCGCCTGAATCACCGTGGTCAGATCCATCCCGCTGTCACGGGCGCACAGCACTGCCACCTCGGCCAGATCGCCGGGCCCCACCAGGGCCACGGGCGTCCACCGCCGGTTGGCGCAGAGCGCCAAGAGATTGGAACATTCCATTCGCGCGGCACGGAAAAAATTGAACGATTGCGACAGGAACTCGGCGGTCAACCGGCTCTTCTCGGAGAAACCCTTGGGAGTCAGGTAGTAGGCATAGCGGTTGGCGGGAACCTGCGAAACCTTGACCAGACCCTTTTTCACACAACGCTTTAGATAGGCGTTGGCCATGCCCAGCGCGATGCCCATGTCCTGAGCCAGGGACCGTTGGGTCACGCTGCTGTCCCGCTCGATGGCCGAGAGGATGCCTATGGTGATTTCCGCCTGGTCCTGGGAAATGCTGTCGGTCTTGCTCGGGGGCACGAAGAGGCCTTTCATGTTCACGGCGCGAACAATACACTGTTCACGCAATGAACGTCAATGGCGGAATTCCCTTATCTTGTAGCGCCAATTGTTGTTGGTAGCCAAGTATAGGGTATTTACACAAAATCGGTTGCAAGGCTGGCCTGTCGGACCTGCGGGCAATTGGTCCCCGCCTCGATGCCGTCGTGTTTGATTGGATTTGGTCGAACACAAGACAAGGTATGTGATCGATTCCCATAAAATCGCGCGTGCCCCATGGGTCCGGCATCGGACGCAACATGCGAAAGCTGGCAAAAGCAGGGTAAACGCCAAAAACACCCGCACCGGAAACAACCGGCCAGCGCTCTGCCTCAGATTCGAGTTGGGCCCGAGGAGCACAATGATTCTAGTGTATTGAGAAATGCCGGATGATAGCCTAGTGTCTCAATCAACAAGGATCGTTGTGCTTGGGGTCGCGGTGTGGCACGAATCCCTATTGAACAGGACATCGGGGGCATGCGTTTCTTCCAACGAGAGACTATTCATACCCCAGTGCTATTCGAGTCATGTCTTTTTCCATCGTTCGCCTCCCTCGACGGCACAAATACCACCCAGCCGACTCATGGAACGGCAACGCTCATGGCCGTTATCGCATGATCGTTGAAAAGGCTCTGGTTGTCGGCTACGGATCGGTGGGCCAAAGGCATGCCCGTCTATTGGCGGATCGTGACATCAAGGTGGCGGTGGTGAGTCGCCGCCCCGGTGTTTTCCACCTCCAGTTCGTCGATCTGCGCGATGCCTTGGCTCAATGGCGACCGAATCTTTTGGTCATCGCCAGCAAGACCCACGATCATGGAACCGATATCGACACGGCAGCGGATGCCGGATTTGACGGATTGGTGCTCGTGGAAAAACCGATATTGAACCGCCCCGTACCGTTGCCCGAGCACCGTTTCTCCGACCTGCGGGTGGGCTACAATCTGCGATTCCATCCGGTGATCCAGGGGCTGCGCCGCTGGCTTGTCGGGTCCAAGATCCTCGGTTGCCAGATTCATGCGGGCCAGTATTTGCCCGACTGGCGTCCGGGAACCGATCACCTGGCCAGCTATTCCGCGCACCACCAACAAGGCGGTGGCGTGCTGCGCGATCTCAGCCACGAGCTTGACCTGATCCTGTGGCTGTTCGGGCCCTGGAAACGGATGACCGCCTTGGGTGGGCGCCATGGCGACGTGACCGTGGATAGCGAGGATTCCGCATCCCTATTGATCGAAACAGATATCTGTCCCAACCTGTCGCTGCATATGAACTATCTGGACCAGCCACCTCGACGCACCATCTCTGTGCAGACCGATGAAGGAACCGTTGTGGCGGACTTGGTCGCTGGAACCTTGGCCGGAACCCGCTTCGAGGTGGCACGGGACGATACCTATCGGGCCCTGCACGAGGATATCCTGACCCATGGCGGCCAGGCCTGCGACGGCACCGAAGCCCTGGCCGTCACCGAGACCATCGCCGCCGCCGAACAGGCCATGGCCGAAAAACGATGGATTACCCGATGAAGCGCCTTTGCAGCATCTGTGCCCGGGCCGGAAGCAAGGGTGTCCACAACAAAAACCTTCGTATGCTCGAAGGCCGCCCGTTGATCGCCCATACCCTGGAACAAGCCTTGCAGTCGGAGTTGTTCGACGCCGTGGCGGTCAGCAGCGACAGCTGGTTGATCCTCAAGGTGGCGCAGATCTGGGGCGCGACGCAATTGGTGGCACGGCCGGACGACATGGCCGGAGACAACGCGGACAAATTATTGAGTATCCGTCATTGCGCTGAGATCGTCGAAGGCCGGTTCGGTCATCCGTTCGATACCTATGTGGATCTGGACGCCACCTCGCCGCTGCGGTCGGTGGATGATATCCGCCAGGCCGTCGAGCAATTCGAATCCTCTCCCTGCGGCAACTTGATCAGTGGCACCCCGGCGCGCCGGTCCCCCTATTTCAATCTGGTCGAGCCCGATGAACAGGGTTTTGTCCACCTGTCCAAGAGTCCCGACCAGCCCTTTGTCCGCCGACAGGATGTGCCCGCCTGCTATGATCTCAACGCCTCAATCTATATCTGGAACCGTGAAACCATGTTTTCCGCCGATCCAAGGGTCATCCGCGACGATACCGGGCTTTACGTGATGCCCGAGGAACGGTCGGTGGATATCGACACGGAACTGGATTTCCGGCTGGTGGCCAGCCTTTTTCAAGAAAGGAAACGGAAGCAATGAGCGACCTTTTCCGCCTGGAGGGACGTGGCGCGCTGGTGACTGGCGGGGCCGGGATCCTGGGACAGCATTTTTGCCGGGGTCTTGCCGAAGCAGGGGCTCGGGTGGTGGTTGCCGACCTGGACGGCGCGGCGGCCCAAGCCCTGGCCAAGGACATCCCGGGCGCCCTGGGCCTGGAGTGCGACGTTTCCAATCCGCAATCAGTGGCGGAATGCGTCCATCAAGCCGTTGCCCATTGCGGAAGCCTGCGGGTCTTGCTCAATAATGCCGCGACCAAAACCGCCAGCTTCGACACCTTCCTCGCGCCATTCGAGGATTACAGCCTGGAAACCTGGCGCGAGGTCATGGCGGTCAATATCGACGGCATGTTCCTGATGGCTCAGGCGGTGGGCAAGCACATGCTGGAGACCGGGAATGGCGGCGCCATCATCCAGACCGCCTCCATTTACGGCATTTCGGCCCCCGACCAACGGATCTATGAAGGATCCGAATACATGGGCAAGCGCATCAACACCCCGGCGGTTTATGCGACCTCGAAGGCGGCGGTGGTCGGCTTGTCCCAGTATCTCGCCACCTATTGGGCCGACGCGGGGATCCGGGTCAACACGCTTGTTCCGGGCGGCGTGGAAAGCGGCCAAAACGACGCCTTCAAGGCTGCCTATACGCAACGGACTCCCTTGGGGCGCATGGCCAGGGCCGAGGAAATGGTCGGGGCGGTAATCTATTTGGCGTCCGATGCCGCATCCTATGTCACTGGCCAGACCCTGGCCGTGGACGGTGGCTGGACGGCCTGGTAGCCGCGGCTATTTGCCGCCGATCTTATGCAGGCGCCATTTGACCCTCAGACCGTTGCCGTCCAATGCACCGGCCACAACGATCTGATGGCTATTGTGGGTTTCTCCCCGGCGGTCCATGTAAAGGCTGCCTTCCAGGCTCACCGGCCCGCCATCGGCCAAAAACCGCCAACCGGCACCGCGCGGCACCTTGAGCAACGCGGCCTGTCCGCCCTCTACAAGCGAAACCTGAACCCTGGGATGCAAATGGAATCGCAGGGCGAAGCGCTCCCCGCCGGGGCCTTCCAACAGATCCTCGCCGCGCATGTCATCGCCATCGCCGGACAAATAGAGCATGCGATGGTGATTGAGCTCGAATATCGGTTCGTATCCGTCGTGAGATGCCTCCACCAGGATACAACGATCCTGTTGGTGGTGGCGGGATGGCACGGTATCTGGACGGCGCCGTCCCAAGCCGCCAGCGGCAATCAATTCCGACGAATTGGTATCCTCGACCACAAGGGTGCTATGGGCAGCGGTGGCGCGCAGGGCCCGGTTCCAGGCGTTTTCCGGATGGGGATGGGCGCCGCAATTGACCACCAGCCGATGCTTTCCGGCACTCATCTCGAAGGACAGGGTTCCGGCATGGGCCGTATGGTCGTTTCCCGGCGGCGGCGGTGGTCCTGCATCCATGATCACACAGGTCCGCCCGGCATAGAGTCTGTGAAATCCGCTATGCGGCGCATGGGCCAACGGACGACCGCGCACATCGGCCTGAGCCAACAGGGCGGCGATTTCGTCGGCATCCCCTTCGGTCCCACCATTGAAGCGGGCCAAAGTCCCATCGCCCAACAGGTATCCCCGCACCGCGGGGGCTGCTCGATCGATCGCCCTTTGCAAGGCCGATGGAACCTCGCTTTGGAAGGCCACTAATACAGACCGGATCTCCACCAACGCCTTCAACACCTCGAACAATGCTTCGGGTGAGCGTTCCAGGTGACCGCCATCGGCCAGGATCTGGCGCTCCGCCTGTTCTTCCAAAAGGGTCAGGCCGGTTTCGAAACTGCGTTTTTTGGGGAGGGACAGGCCCGTCAAGATCAATCCCTTGGCGGCGGAAAAGGCTCCCCGCCCCACCGCCGCGCGGGGTGCTACCCGACGGAGATGACGCACCTGACGCCCGATACAGGCCATCAACAGGCCGGGAAACTCCGCCGAGGCCCCCGAGACAAGGTATTCATAGGACATCAACCAGTTGGCCAGCCGCTCGCCGACCACTTCGGGGCGCCAGGCAAAAGAATCGTAGCGGCCATGGTGGGTCACCCATATCTCGATCAGGCCGCGCGCGGTCTCTCGGGCCTGGCCCGTGCCGACGGCGCGCAGGTCCCGCAACCAGCCGAATTGATGACAGGCCAGGGCGGCGCTGCGGTCACCGCCCCCCGTCGGCCAGGGGCCCGGGGTCAGGGTCACCGCGTCGCCGCCAAGCAATGGCAAAGCCCCATTCAAGATCGCTTGACCGCGGGCCGGATCACCGAGCCAAGGGTCCGGTGGTAACTGCTCCAACGTGTTTGGAACACGGGTACCCAGCGTCCATTGATACAGGAACGACTGGTACAGTCGGTCCCGCAACCGGGGAGCCTGGGAAGGGGTATCCTGGTCCGAGGGCGGCACGGGCGATGGGTCTCCGAACACCAGTCTGGGGTGTCTGACAGGTAACAGGTTCGTCACCCGCTGGCAACGAGGCAAAGTAGGCGGCTCAGTCGAGCTCGAAGGCATCCTTGTAGTCGCGCAACAAGGCCGGATCCTGGTCCGCCTTGCGCAACAAGCAGTTGCCAACCACCAGAAGGTCCAACTCGGTACCCATGAAGCAATGGAATGCGTCTTCGGGTGTGCAAACGATCGGCTCGCCACGCACATTGAACGAGGTATTGACCAGGACCGGACATCCGGTCAGGTCCTTAAACCGGGTCAACAGCGCGTGATATCGCGGGTTGGTCTCGGCATGCACCGTTTGAATGCGAGCCGAGTAGTCCACATGGGTGACCGCCGGAATATCCGAGTGCGGCACATTCAACTTATCGATCCCGAACAGGGCCTGTTCCGCTTCGGACATTTCCCGCCAGCGCTGTTTATTCACCTGATCCACCAGCAACATGTAAGGGGAATCCCCATCCAGCTCGAACCAGTCGGCCACGTCCTCGCGCCGCACGGAGGGCGCGAAGGGGCGGAAGCTCTCACGATATTTGACTTTGAGATTCAGGGTTTTCTGCATGGATGGCGAGCGCGGATCGCCGAGAATTGAGCGCCCGCCCAAGGCGCGGGGGCCAAATTCCATACGGCCCTGCATCCAGCCCACGGCCTGTTCGTCGGCCAGGGCCTCGGCGGTACGGGTCATCAGGGTCTCGTCGTCCAGACACTCGAACCGGGCCCCGGCAGCACTCAGCCGATTTTCAATGTCTGATTGCTCGAAGGCCGGGCCCAGGTAGGACCCGCGCATGGCGTCACCGTCACCGGAAACCACACGCGGTTGATCCTTATGCAGGTGATACGCCGCCAACGCGGCGCCCAGTGCCCCTCCGGCATCCCCCGCAGCGGGTTGAATCCACAAATGGGGGAAAGCACCATCGCGCAGCACATGACCATTGGCGACACAGTTCAATGCCACCCCCCCGGCCAGGCAGAGATTGGGGATCCCGTATTCCTTGGCGAGGGCGCGGGTCATGCGCAGCATCACCTCCTCGGTCACCTTCTGCACCGAAGCGGCCAGATCCATGTGAAACTGTTCCAGCGGATCCTGGTCGGGGCTCCGGGGCGGACGACCAAACAGGGCATGGAACCTGTCGTTGGTCATGCGCAGGCCGGTACAATAGTCGAAATAGGACTGATCAAGCCGGAAGCTGCCGTCTTCTTTCACATCAATCAGGTGCTCAAGGATTGTGTCGGCATATTGGGGTTCGCCATAGGGGGCCAATCCCATGACCTTGTACTCGCCGGAATTGACCCGGAAACCGGTGTAATAGGTGAACGCCGAATAGAGCAGCCCCAATGAGTGGGGAAAATGGATTTCCTTGACCACTTTCAAGTCGTGGCCGCGACCGATGGCCACCGACGTGGTGGCCCATTCGCCGACTCCGTCCATGGTCAATACCACCGCCTCATGGAACGGCGAGGGGTAGAACGCCCCGGCCGCATGGCTCAAGTGATGCTCATTGAACAACAGTTTGTTCGCCCAATCGAAATCCGGGTCGAACTTCTTGCATTCCCGGGCCAGCAAATCCTTTTGGAACAATTTCTCCCGCAACCATACCGGCATGGCCAAACGGAATGAAGCGAACCCCCGAGGCGCAAAGGACAGGTAGGTTTTCAGCAGCCGTTCGAACTTCAACAAGGGCTTGTCATAGAAAGTGACGAAATCCACATCGCTTAGAGCGATTCCCGCCTCGTCTAGGCAAAAGGAAAGGGCTTCACGGGGAAAGCCTGCGTCATGTTTCTTGCGGGTGAAGCGTTCCTCTTGCGCCGCGGCGACAATACGACCGTCCTCGACCAGGGCGGCGGCGCTGTCGTGATAGAAGGCGGAAAGGCCCAGGATGCGCATGGAAACCGGTTCCTAGATAGTCTCAGCGATAAGCGGGCCTCCAACGGCCCCCAACCGGACCTTGGACAAAGACGGCCTTCTCCTTGGACTGATCATTCCTTGCCCTCGTCAATACTGCTTGTTCATGGATGCCCCACCGTGAGCGGGCGGCTTGCGGTCGATCCAGTAGGTCCGCGCATGGGGGTCCAGGCGACGATGCAAGGGGTCCCTTGCGAACAGCCGCATGAGCAATGCGATCGGTAAAATGGTGGTAAGGAAAAGCAATCCCATGACGATTGGGCTGACGATCCCGACGGACGGATCGGCGCCGTCATCAACTTCATCACGCGGCGCCGGGTTTTTTTGCGGATCGTTTGCCCTGGCCATGAACGTTTCCTGGATCGAAAAAGGAAAGGCTCACGGAGCCTTTCCGCTATGTACTATGCGCGGAATGCGGGGTAAAGGCCTAAGGAGCCCGTAAACGGGCGGCAAAAAACCCGTCCATACCCGCCTGGTCGGTCAGATGGCAGGGCAAGGTCCGCAGATCACCTTCGGCGCTCAGACATTCCGACAGGCCGCCGATCTCGGTCGGCTGAATGGGCTGGCGTCGCAGATCCGAGCCGCTTTCCATTAGCGCCGCAATGCGCTGCTCTCCCTCATCGGCCAGCAGGGAGCAGGTGCAATAGACCAGAGTGCCCCCGGGGGCCAGCATGGCCCGTGCGGCGTTCAATAGCCGGTCTTGCAAAGCGACCAGCTTGGCCACGTCCGCCGGGCCCCGGTGATGGGCCACATCCGGATGGCGGCGCAGGGTGCCGGTGGCGGAACAAGGCGCATCGAGCAAAATGGCGTCGAAAGGTGTTTCGGGTCGCCATTTGGCCGCGTCGGCGATCACCATATCGGCCTGCAAATTCACCCGCGCCAGATTGTCACCCAGACGCTTCATGCGGTTTTCCGAACGGTCAAGGGCCGTGACTTGAGCGCCAGCGGCGGCCAGTTGCAGGGTTTTACCGCCTGGCGCCGCGCATAGATCCAGTACGCGTTTCCCCGTCACGTCGCCCAGCAGCCGCGCCGGCAGAGCCGCCGCCGCATCTTGTACCCACCAGGCCCCCTCGGCATAGCCAGGCAATTCGATCACCGCGCCGCCTAACGGGCGACGGACCGACCCGGTGGACAGGACCTGACCATCCAACCGACCGGCCCAATGGGCGGCATCGGCCTTGACCGACAGATCCAGAGGGGGTTCGGTCAAATGGGCCTCGGCAATGCGGCGGGCGGTGTCTTCGCCGAAATCCCGCACCCAGGGCTCCCATAGCCAGTCCGGGGTATTCAGCCGGGCACTGTCCTGGGCCGCCAGCCAGCCCGCGCCCTCACGGGAAATCCGGCGTAGCACGCCATTGACCAGGCCCTTGAACCGGCCTCGGGAGTGGGTCGCTGCCAGCTCCACCGCCGTGGAGACCGCCGCGTGGGGGGCTGTCTCGATGAACAACAGTTGCGCCGTGCCAAGGCGTAACAGATGCCCAATGGCTTTTTCCTTGGCGGGCAAGGGCCGTTCCAGGCAGTTGCCGAGAATGAAGTCGATCTGCCCCAGCCGACGCAACGCGGTGGCCACGATCAGCCGGGCAAAAGCCCGGTCCCGGCCATCGAGAGAGGCCAGGCCCGGCGCGTCGCCGAAGGCTTCCTCCAGCGGTCGGTTGCGGTCCAGGACGGCGGCGAATACGGAGAGCGCGATTTCCCGGCTCTGGAGTGAGGTGGATGTCATGGGCCGTTCATGCCCCATGGCGAGGGAGGGCGCAACCCGAATGATTGTTTTCAAAAACCCGAACGGTTTTTTGTTGCCCCTCGCCGGGCGCGGGTTGCGCCCGCTTGGCCGCCGCCTCAACGACGGTTGATCGTCCGACGGATCCTTTAAACCAGCGGCACGAAGGACACCGGCAGCATATTGTGGCGGATCAGGCCGCCGTCCGGCTGTTTGCGCGCCACCACCAGCCATTGAGTCTCCCACTTGCGGCCGACCGGGACCACGAGACAGCCACCAGGCTTGAGCTGGTCGCCCAGGGCACGGGGAAAATAATCCGGTGCGGCGGTAACCATGATGCCGTCGAACGGCGCCGCTTCGGGCCAGCCTTGGGCGCCGTCACCGATGCAAAGGGAAACATTGTTCAGACCCAGGTCATCAATCAGCAAGGTTCTTGCCCGATCGGCCAGCTTGGTCACCACCTCGACGCTATGAACATGAGCCGCCAGCCGGGCCAACACCGCTGTCTGATAGCCGCTGCCTGTGCCGATCTCCAGCACCCGGCTTTCCGGGGTCAGATCAAGCAGGTCGGTCATCAAGGCGACCATATAGGGCTGCGAGATGGTCTGTCCCGATCCGATGGGCTGCGGGCGGTTGGCATAGGCCGCGGCCCGGCCTGCCTCGGGCACGAACCGATGGCGCGGCACAAGAGCCATGGCCCGCATCACCCGGGGCGAGAATTCCGGGCGATCCGTATAGCGGGCCGTCTGACGGGCGTCGGCCTCGATCTCGTCGAGCATCCGCCGCCGGGCCCGGTCCCTTTGCGGGTCATGGTCCGGTGGCTCGGTCAGCGATGCCTCCTGATCAGTGTTGGTGAGTTTTCACCTTGTGCCGTTGCCTTTGATGATATTCCTTGATTTGCCGCCGGGCTGCCTCGAAAGCGTCGCGTACCGCGATGAAAATGTCTTCGTGCTCCTGCTTGTCATTGGCGTCGCGCTTGACAATAATTTCCTTACCGGGCACGGAGATATCCAGGCGGACATGGTACAGGCGTCCCTGAGAATGGTGCTTGTGTGGCGATTCCACCAGCACCCGACAGGCGGTGATCCCGTCGTGAAACTGTTCCAATTTCGCCACTTTTTCCCTGATTTTTTCCTCTACCGCATCGGAGTGTTGCAAGCCTCTGAAGGTAATCTGCAATGGAATCTGCATCAGGCTCTCATCCCTTATTTTGTTGGCCTTATCCTGTTCATCGGTAACGGGAAATTGTAACGCCTGCGAAGGAGTCTCCCCAAGAGAAAATCGCTTGTTCACCAAAGGGGTTGCATCCCGGGCCCAGTGGCCGCATATCAACGCCCACTCGGGTCTAATCAATAGGGAGCACCATAAGAGTCATGGCCAAGGAACAACGGACCTTCCAGGCGGAAGTCAGCAAACTGCTCGATATCGTCGCCCATTCGCTTTACTCCAACCGCGAGATCTTTCTGCGCGAGTTGGTGTCCAACGCCTCGGACGCCTGCGACAAGCTGCGCTACGCGGCCTTGACCGATGACTCTTTGTTGGATGGCGAGGCCGATTTTCAGATCCGTCTGAGCGTCGATGCGGAAGCCAAGACCCTGACCGTTTCCGACAACGGTATCGGCATGAGCCATGACGAGTTGGTAGAAAACCTGGGCACCATCGCCCGTTCGGGCACCCAGGCCTTCGTCGAGGGGCTGTCTGGCGACGAGAAAAAAGATTCCAACCTGATCGGCCAGTTCGGCGTCGGCTTCTATTCCTCGTTCATGGTTTCCGACAGCGTCACCGTGGTCAGCCGCAAGGCGGGCGAGGACGCGGCCTGGTCCTGGACCTCCGACGGTCGCGGCGAGTTCACCATGGACGAGGCCCAAAAAGACGGGCGCGGCACCACCATCACCCTGACCCTGAAGGAAGACGCGGTCGAATATCTGGAAGAGATGCGCCTGCGTACGGTGATCAAAACCTATTCCGACCATATCGCCGTGCCGGTGATCCTGGAAGGCACCCAAGGCGCCGAAGGCGAGGAGGCCGAAGACCAGACCCTCAATACCGCCTCGGCCCTTTGGACCCGCTCCAAAAGCGAGATCACCGAGGAGCAGTACAAGGAATTCTATCACCATGCCGCTCATGCCTTCGATGAGCCCTGGCTGACCCTGCACAACAAGGCCGAGGGCGTGGTGGAATACACCAATCTGCTGTTCGTTCCGGCCAGCAAGCCCTTTGACCTGTTCGATCAGGAACGCAAGTCCAGGGTCAAACTTTACGTCAAGCGGGTGTTTATCACCGACGACTGCGAAGACCTGCTGCCGCCCTATCTGCGGTTCCTGCGCGGCGTGGTGGATTCTCAGGATTTGCCGCTCAACGTCAGCCGCGAGATGCTACAGGACAATCCGGTGCTGGCCAAAATCCGTACCGGACTGGTCAAGAAGATCCTCGCCGAGTTGTCCAAGAAAGCCGAAAAGGCCCCGGAGGAATACGCCACCTTTTGGGACAATTTCGGCGCCGTGCTCAAGGAAGGCATCTACGAGGATTTCGCCAACAAGGACAAGGTGGTCGAGCTGGCCCGCTTCCACACCACGAAGGGCGACGACATGCGCAGTTTGGCCGACTATGTGGCCGACATGAAAGAGGGCCAAGAGGCCATCTACTACATCACCGGCGAGGATTTGGATTCCGTCTCCCAGAGCCCGCAGTTGGAAGGATTCAAGGCCAAGGGCATCGAAGTGTTGCTTCTCACCGATCCCATTGATGAATTCTGGCTGCCCGCCGCCGGAACCTATCAGGAAAAGGAGTTCAAGTCGGCGACCAAATCCGGCGTGGACTTGGACCAGGTCGATGGCGAGACAAAGGACGGCGAGGACAAGGCCGAGGACAAGCCCGACACCCCGGCCCTGGACAAGCTCATTGCCCAGTTCAAGGTCGCCCTGGGCGAAACGGTCAAGGATGTGCGCCCATCGCACCGATTGACCGATTCCGCCGTCTGTCTGGTGGCCGATGCCGATGACATGGATATGAACATGTCGCGACTGCTGCGCCGCCATCAACGGCTGGATCAGGAAACCCCGCGTATCCTGGAACTCAACCCGGGCCATAGCCTGGTGAAAAAGCTCACCGCGCTGGCCGAGGCCGATCAATCCAAGGCGCTGATCGACGACGCGGCCTTCTTGCTGCTGGATCAGGCGCGCATCGTCGAAGGCGATCCGATCCCCGACCCGGCGGCCTTCTCCCGCCGCATGGCGTTGGTGATGGAGAAGGGGCTGGGATAGATCCCGGATAGACCGCTTCCCACGACAACCCAGACAGCGCGGCGGACTTTCGCCAAACAATCCGTTGCAATTCCCGCTGTATTGGGCAAAGTGCGGCCCCATGCAGATCCATAGCTCCCGCCCGCGCATATCCGCCTTGCTCGGTCCGACCAATACGGGCAAGACCCACCATGCCATGGAGCGCATGCTGGGCCATGCGGGGGGGATGATCGGCTTTCCCCTGCGGCTGTTGGCGCGGGAAAACTACGAGCGCGCCGTGGCCATCAAGGGCACCGGACAAGTGGCTTTGATCACCGGCGAGGAAAAGATCGTTCCGGCCAATCCGCGCTATTTCCTTTGTACGGTCGAGGCCATGCCCACCGACCGCATGGTGCCCTTTTTGGCCATCGACGAAATCCAGATGTGCGCCGATCCGGACCGGGGACATTTGTTCACCGACCGGCTGCTGCATGCCCGGGGTCTCGACGAGACCATGTTCATGGGCGCCGAGACCATCGCACCGCTCTTGCGCAAGCTGGTGCCGGACATCGAGATTTCCTCCCGGCCGCGCTTTTCGACCCTGAGCTATACCGGCCCACGCAAGCTGACCAAGCTGCCCCGACGCTCCGCCGTGGTCGCCTTTTCCGCCGCCGAGGTTTATTCCATCGCCGAGCTGATCCGCCGTCAGCGCGGCGGCGCGGCGGTGGTGCTGGGCGCCTTGAGCCCGCGCACCCGTAATGCCCAGGTCGGCCTTTATCAGGCGGGCGAGGTGGAGCATCTGGTGGCCACCGACGCCATCGGCATGGGGCTGAACATGGATGTGGATCATGTGGCCTTCGCCCAGATCCGCAAGTTCGATGGCCGCATGCCACGACGACTCAATCCGTCGGAAATGGCGCAGATCGCCGGACGCGCCGGACGGCATATGAATGACGGAACCTTCGGCGTCACCGAGGACGTCCGCGATCTGGAACCGGAATTGGTGGAGCGGTTGGAAAGTCATCGCTTCGATCCACTAAAGGCCATTTTCTGGCGCAATGCGAACCTCCGCATGACATCGGTGGAGGCCTTGCAAAAGAGCCTGACAAAGCGCCCCGACGCCCCGGGCCTGATGCGGGCCCGTCCGGCGGACGACGAGTTGGCGCTGACCGCCCTGGCGCGCGACGAGGACTTGCTCAAACGCGCCGACCATCCCGACCGGGTGGCGCTGCTCTGGGAGGTCTGCCGCATTCCGGATTTTCAAAAGATCATGAGCGAATCACACACCCGGCTGCTGGGCACCATCTTTGGCCATCTGACCGGGCCGGAAGAACGCATCCCCGCCGACTGGGTGGCCGAGCAGGTCAAGCGCATCGACCGGCTGGATGGGGATATCGAGCATCTGGTTCAGCGCATCGCCCATGTGCGCACCTGGACCTATGTGTCCCATCGGGGCGACTGGTTGGCCGATTCCGCCCATTGGCAGGGATTGACCCGGCAGGTGGAGGATCGCCTGTCCGACACCTTGCACGAACGGCTGACTCATAAATTCGTCGATCGGCGCACCTCGGTGCTGTCGCGGCGGCTCAAAGACAGCGATTTTCTCGAAGCGGCGGTGGCCGGAGACGGACGGGTACTTGTGGAAGGCCATTTCGTGGGTAAACTGGACGGATTCCGCTTTCAGCCGGATTCCGCCGCCGGGGCCCTGGCCCAACGCACCTTGTCCGGCGCCGCGCTGAAAGCACTCAAGGGGGAGATTATCCGACGCATGGAACGCCTGGAAAAAGACGAAGACGCCTTCATCGCCCTGCAACCCGACGGGGTGGTCACCTGGCGCACCATGCCGGTGGCGCGGCTGGCCAAGGGGGACGACCCCCTGCATCCGCGCCTGGAACCCCTGCCCAGCGAGCTTTTGGAGGCGTCCCAGCGCGAGCGGCTGAAAGGCCGCCTGGAGACCTGGGTCGCGGCCCATATCGCCACCAAGCTGGACCCGCTGACCAAGCTGACCGAGGCGGATCTGCCTCAGGCCGCGCGGGGCATCGCCTTTCGGGTGGTGGAGCATTTCGGCGCCCTGCCCCGCCGCTTGGCGCGCGAGCAGATCAGCGCCCTGGACAAGGAAGACCGACGGGCGTTACGCGAAATGGGCCTGCGCATCGGCCGCGAGGCGGTGTTCGCGCCGATCCTGCTGAAACCGGCGGCGGTCAACCTGCGCGCCCTGCTGTGGAACCTGTTCAACGGTGCCGACCATCAACCGCCCGCCGACGGCCGCATGTCGGTACCGGTGGATAGCGTCATTCCCATAGCCTTCTACGAGGCCATCGGCTATCGGCCCCTGGGCCCGCTGGCCGTGCGCATCGACATGGTGGAACGCATCGCCGGCAAGGCCTGGGATCTGGCCCAGGAAGGGGTCAAGGGCGAATTCGCCATCACCCCCGAGCTGTTGTCCCTGGCCGGTTGCTCGGTGGACGTGATGGCGGAAATCCTCAAGGCGCTGAGCTATCGCGCCCGGGAGGTAATGCCGGAGGACCTACCCCAACCGGAGGCCAAGCCGGAGCCGGAGGCCAAGCCTGAGACCACACCGGAGGCAGAATCGACGCCGGAAATGCCTGCCGAGCCCGCCAAGGCGGAGACTCCCACCCCCGTCCAAGCCGCGCCGGAAACGAGCCCGGAAATCCCAGAAGAACCCAAGGAAGAAGAACCCAAGGAAAAAGCCCCCGAGGAACCGCCCAAGCCGATCTTGCTGTTCCGCTATCAGCGGCCCCGTCCGTCCGGGCCGCGCAAGCCGCGCGATGATCGGAGCGAGGCGGGTGGCGCGGATCGTCCCCGCCATGGCAAGCACGAGGGCAAACGCGACCACAAGCCACGTGGCGACAAACCTCGGGGTCCGAAGAAGCACGACAAGCCCAAGCCGCCGCCCCGGGCGCCCAAGCCGGAAAAACAGCCGGACCCGGATTCACCCTTTGCCATCCTCAAGGATCTGATTAAGTGAGTGACGGCGGCCCGTCGCTTCGGGTCGATAAATGGCTATGGCAGGCGCGGTTCTTCAAGAGCCGCACCCTGGCGGGCAAGTTCGTCCAGACCGGCAAGCTGCACATGGACGGCGAGACGGTGACCAAGGCCCACCACCTGGTGCGGCCGGGCGATGTGCTGACCTTTCCCCAAGGCCCGCACATGCGGGTAATCCAGATCCTCGCCCTCGGCACCCGGCGAGGCCCGGCGCCGGAGGCCCGGACCCTCTACGAAGACCTGGCCCCGCCGCAACCCAAGGCCAAACCCGGCGACAATCCGGATCTGCCCGCCCCTGTCGCGCTACGCGAACGGGGCTCTGGGCGACCGACCAAGACGCAACGCCGAGCTCTGGACAAGCTCCGGGAGTGGGATTAGCTCCCCATCTTGGCCTGCATGCGGCAGCCCTGCGAAAGGCTTTAGGCGGCACGGAGCATCTGGTCGATCATGCTGAGATAGAGCGCCGTTGCGGACGTTGAGAGGTGCAGGGATCGGGACTAATCCACGATATTCGCGGGACTCGGCGCCCCAAGGGTGCCTATGATTGCCTTTGATCATTCCGTTGAGGAGATCCCCCATGTCCAAGAAACATCCGATTATCGCTGTCACGGGGTCCTCCGGGGCCGGAACCAGCACGGTTAAAGATGCTTTGGAACATATCTTCAAGCGTGTCGGCGCCCGCGCCGCGATCATCGAGGGCGATAGCTTTCACCGCTATGACCGGGCGCAAATGAAGATCGAACTGCAAAAAGCCAAGGAGGAGGGGCGCAATCTCAGCCACTTCGGCCCCGACGGCAACCTGTTTGACAAGCAACTGGAAACCTTTCGCCAATATGGCGAAACCGGTCAAGGCCAACGGCGGCACTATATCCACAATGAGGAAGAGGCCCATTACTTCGGGGGCGAACCGGGGACCTTCACCGATTGGGAGCCGATCCCGCCGGAAACGGATCTCATGTTCTACGAAGGCCTGCATGGGGGCGTGGTGGCCGAGGGCATCGATATGGCCCGAGAGGTGGATTTGCTGATCGGGGTCTGCCCGACCATCAACCTGGAATGGATTCAAAAGATCAACCGCGACATGTCCGAACGGGGCTACGACCAGAAAACGGTGACCGAAACCATCCACCGGCGTATTTACGACTACATGCACTACATCATGCCGCAGTTCTCCCACACCCATATCAATTTTCAGCGTATCCCGCTGACCGACACCAGCAACCCCTTTTGCGTCACGACCATCCCGACGCCGGATCAGAGTCTGGTACTGATCCATTTCGTTTCGCAAAAACCCAGCGTCGAATACAAGCTACACCTCAAGGGCCTCATCGACGGCACCATGATCACCGGCTTTAACACCCTGGTCATCCCCGGCGGCAAATTCGCCTATGCCCTGGAGCTCATCCTCACCCAGCGGGTGGTGGAGTTGTTGAAGCATCGCGCGGATGTGGAGGGGGGGCTGTAGGGACTCTATCCCCGCCGAAACACCACCACGAAATTGTTCGCCGGCATCTCGATACGTTGCTCCAGCGTCAGCCCGTGCCGGGTGGCCACATGGGCCACCTCGCCCAGATCCCGCACGCCGAAATCCGGGTTCAGCCCCTTCAGCCAGCCTTCGAACGCCTCGTTGCTGGGCGCGGTCTGTTTTCCGTCGATGCGGTAGGGGCCGTAGAGAATCAGCGGTGCGCCTTCGGCCAGGATCGACCCGGCGCCGCGCATCAATGCCTCGGTGCAGGCCCAGGGCGAAATATGGATCATGTTGATGCAGAGGATGGCGCCGGCCCGGTCGATGGGCCAAGGATCGGCCATGACATCCAGTATCAGCGGCGGGCGGACGTTCTTGTGCGCGGCGGTTTCGGCCCAGGCGGCAATGCTCGGCAGGTTGTCCGGGTCCAGGTCCGAGGGCTGCCAGGTCAGATCCGGCAGGGCGTCGGCAATGAAGGGGCCGTGCTCGCCGCTGCCCGCCGCGATTTCCAATACCAGGCCCTGAGCGGGCAAGATGTCACGGATGGCTGCCAGGATGGGTTCCCGGTTGCGGGCGGTCGATGGGGAATAGCGGCGCGGGTCGTTGGCATCGGATGGTGTTTTCATGGCTGTCAACCTGGACCCTGTACGGCTGAAATTCAAGGGCTTGAGCGCACCCGGTGGCTGTGATAGGCAGAGCCATGCTTGATCGTATCCGCCGCCTGTTTGCCGCTCCGGCCAATGACAACGCCGATGAGCTTGATCTGCCCGAAGCCGTTGCCGCGCTTTTGGTCTATGCCGCCCATGCGGACGGGACCTTCGAGGCCACCGAGCGCGAGACCGTCGCCCGGCTGCTGGCGCGCCGCTTCGAGTTGGATGCTCCTCAGGCCGAAGCCTTGATCGAGTCCGCCGATCTGCGGGTCGGAGAGTCGGTGGAGCTGTATGGATTTACCCGCGCCGCCAAGGATGCCATGACCCACGAGGAGCGCCTCGATCTGATGGAAATGATGTGGGAAGTGGTGCTGGCCGATGGGGTGGTGGACGATTTCGAAGCCAACTTGATGCGCCGCCTTGCCGGTCTCATCTATGTATCCGATCGGGAAAGCGGCGAAGCCCGACAGCGCGCCGCCGAAAACCTGGACTAAGAAAGACGTGTTTTTCTCTGGAGAGCCTGAATGACCTATATCGTTATCGAGAACTGCATCAAGTGCAAATACCAAGACTGTGTGGAAGTCTGCCCGGTGGACTGCTTCTATGAAGGCGAGAACTTCCTGGTCATTCATCCCGACGAATGCATTGACTGTGGCGTCTGCGAACCGGAATGCCCGGCCGAGGCCATCGTGCCCGACACCGAGGACGGGGTCGAGGAATGGCTCGAAATCAATACCAAGTACGCCGAAATCTGGCCCAATATCACCCGCAAGGGCGATGCTCCCGCCGATGCGGCCGATTGGGACGGCAAACCCGACAAAAAAGCTCTTCTGAGCACGAAACCGGGGGCTGGAACCGGCGAAGGATGACCATTTTAGCGCCAGTTGGTCATCGGATCGTAACTGGAGCCTGTTATTTAGCCTAATTCTGTGCTATAAGATCAGCAGCCGGTCCCCTGGGGCCGGCGTTGGTTGTTGGAGGCCCGAGCAGTTCAGGCCCGAGTCTCCGGGGGACAACCGCCTTATATATTTGGACCCGATGGGACATGGTTTCGTGCTTTTTTCAGTGCGAGGCTTAGCTTTTGTCGGCTTTGATTCTGTCGATGCTCTTGAGACGACAGATGCGAGTTTGAAGATTGGAGACGAGAATATGCCCAAGCAGGACGCGGCCTTCACCACCGGCGATTTCGTCGTTTACCCAACCCACGGCGTGGGCAAGGTGCTCGGCATCGCCACCGAGGTGATCGCCGGCTATGAATTGCAGTTGTTCGTTATTTCCTTTGATCAAGAGCGCATGACCTTGCGCGTGCCGGTGACCAAGGCCGGAACCTCCGGCTTGCGCAAGCTGAGCTCGAAAAAAATCATGGATCAGGCACTGAGCACCTTAAAGGGCCGCGCCCGCGTCAAACGTACCATGTGGAGCCGCCGCGCCCAGGAGTACGAGGCCAAGATCAATACCGGCGACCCGGTCTGTATCGCGGAAGTGGTGCGCGACTTGCACCGCAACGTCGGTCAGCCGGACCAATCGTTCTCTGAACGGCAGATCTATGAAGCCGCTCTGGATCGTTTGGCCTGCGAATTCGCCGCCATCGAAAAGATCGACAAGGACAAGGCAACCGAGAAACTGGAACAGGTTCTCACCGCCGCCTGATCCGCGGATCATAGACAAAAATCGTAAAAGACGGTCGCCATGGGGGCGGCCGTCTTTTCTCGATTCCGGCATGGTGCTACAACTGTCCTTCAAGGACGAATAAAAGCAGGATCCAGGCATGGCGGGCAAGATGGGCTCGGAGGCCGATTGGTTCACGCAGTTACCCGCCGAAGGGCGGCGCTGGGCGGTGGGCGCGATCCATGGCGACCTGGGAAAGCTGCGCGCCTTGCACGCGGAACTGAAACAACGCTTGGGGCCCGATGACGGTGTGGTCTATCTGGGCAATTACTCCGGCTATGGGCTGGAAGCTGTCGAAACGCTCAACGAATTGCTGACCTTCCGCCGCTGGATCATGGCCCGCGAGGGGGCCCAATGCCGCGACGTGGTGTTCCTGCGCGGCATGCAAGAAGAGATGTGGCACAAGCTGCTGCAAATCCAATTCGCCCCCGACCCGCGCGGCATTCTCATGTGGATGCTCGACCGGGGCATCGGCCCAACCATCCAGGCCTATGGCTCCACGGTCAGCGAGGGCCTGAAACGGGCCGAAAGTGGCCATTTGGCCCTGGCCCAATGGACCAGCCGCCTGCGCGACGCCCTGCGCGGCCACGATGGTCACAATGCCTTGATGAGCGCCCTGCGCCGGGCCGCCTACACCACCGATGGAGAGATGCTGTTCGTCAATGCGGGCATCGATCCGGACCGGCCTCTTTCGGCGCAAACCGACAGTTTCTGGTGGGGTGCCCGGGGCTTCGATGCCCTCAACGGACCATTCGAGGGCTACGTCAAAATCGTTCGCGGCTTTGATCCGGCCAACAAGGGTTTGGACCTGGATGGCGACCACAAAGCCAGCATTGACGGCGGCTGTGGTCGCGACGGCAGTTTGGCCGCCGTCTGTTTCGCCTCGGCCCATCAAATCGTCGATCAGATCGAAATATAGTTCTTATTTCTTAGGGTATCGTTTGTGGCATGTTAAAGTTTCCCCAGCGGGGTAGCTTTAGGGGATGTTTTGCATCAGCTTTTCGGGTTTTTGGGCCACGATCATGTAAAAAACAGGGTTTTTCGCCGTTTTTGGGTCGCGTTCCTGCTCCTCCTGGTGCTGGCGGGCGGGCTTGCCGCCCCCATCCAGGCAGCGGACAGCCCGCGTCTTTCTGTGGCCTACTGCCAAGACTGCATCCCCTTTCATTTCAAGGACGAAAACGGCAAACCTGCCGGTATGATCATCGACCATTGGCGGAAGTGGTCGGAAAAAACCGGGGTCGGGATTGAGTTCGTCGCCGCATCTTGGAACGAAACCTTGGAAATGGTCCGCACCGGGGCCGCGCAGGTCCACGCGGGGTTATATTACAACGCGGAACGGGACCGCTATCTGGACTATGGGTCGGCCCTGCGCGAAACCGAGACCCATGTCTTCTTCAACAAAGACATCCCCTTGGTTTCCGAGGTCACCAAGCTTGCAGCCTATCGGGTTGGAGTGGTGGCGGGGGATTATGTGGAAGGTTTCCTCAAGCAGGAGATTCCGCAGGGCAGCGTCACCGGATATGCGGATTACGAAGCCCTTGTGGCCGACCTGGAATCAGGCGCTTTGAAAGTCTTTGCCGCCGATAAACCCACCGCCATTTATCATTTGGCCAATGCCGGACTGAGGGATGATTTCGCCCATCCCATCGATCGACCGCTCTACCGCAACGACTGGAAACCTGCTGTGCGGCAAGGAGATGCGGAAACTCTGGCGTTGATTGAAAAGGGCATGGCCGCCATCACCGAGGCGGAAAAAGAGGATATTGCCCGGCCCTGGCGTGCCGACACGGGCATCGGTCTGACCCCGTCGGAACGGGAATGGCTCGCCGCCCATCCCGTGATTCAGTTGGGATCGGACCGCGCCTGGCCGCCATTCGAGTATCTGGATGACCAAGACCGTCATCGCGGTCTCAGCGCAGCCTATGCCCAACGCTTGGAGAAGATCCTCGGCGTGACCCTCAGTCCGCCAGCCTCACTGACCTGGACGGAAAACATCACCCGGGCCAAGGACGGCCGGATCGATATGCTGACATCGGTGGCGCCGACGCCGGAACGGGAAGAGTTCCTGATCTTCACCAAGCCGTACATGACCTGGCCCAACGTCATCGCCACCCGCTCGGATATTCAGGATATCGGCAGTGTCGAGGATTTGGACGGACTTCGGGTTGGGGTGGTGGCAGGCTATGCCATCGAAGAGATCATGAAGCGCGAGCATCCCAGGGTGATAATCGTCTCGCACAAGGACATGCCGGAAGGCCTGCTCGCCCTGTCCACCGGCAAAACCGATGCCTTTGTGGATTCCTTTGGGACCATCAACCATTATGCCCGACAGATGCAATTGGGCAATATCGCTGTGGTCGCCCCAACTCCTCACATCATCGAAATCGGCTTTGGTGTCCGGGCGGACTGGCCCGAACTGGCCCGCATCATGGACAAGGCCCTGTCCGCCATCACGCCCGAAGAACGGGGACAGATGCTGGAGGCCATCGGTCTGCCGGCACAGATCCCGTTTGCCAAGGCACCCACCCGCGCCAAACAAAGGGCCAGTCGGGTTTCCGGGACGGAAGCGGTGGTCCTGGTCACGGTCTTTGTCGTCGTCGGCATCCTCCTGGTGACCCTGATCTGGCTCATCCGCGGACAAAAACGCCCGCTGCTGCGCAGCCTGCGGGGCAAAAGCCTGATGTTCATTGTCGGTGTATTCGTTCTGGTCGGCGGTTCGACCCTGTGGGTCATGGGCTATGTCAGTGATCGGATATCCGTCCAATTCGGACAGTACATCGCCGAACGCCATGTGCTGTGGCACAAGGAAAAAGTGCTCGGCACCATCAAACGGGAACTGGCACTGTCCAAACAGATGGCTGAATCCGAGATTCTCAGCCAGTGGATGCAAGACGAGAACGATCCGGACCTAGCCACCCGGGCCCGCCGCGAATTGCAGAGCTACCATGACAATTTCAACAATCATATCTATTTTGCCGGCGTCCGGAAATCGGGCCATTTTTTCTACGCCGACGAAAAGGTTGAACGGGTCGAGTTGGAGGTCGTCGATACGCTGTCCAGCCAAGACGAAGATGACGATTGGTTTTTTGCCAGCCTCAAGGACTCGTCACCTTACCACTTCAATGTGGATCACAATTCGGATTTGGGCGTGACCAACCTATGGATAAATTATGTCCTCCGCGAAGGCAGGAACGTCCACGGAGTGGTGGGCACGGGCATTCATCTGACCGATTTCATAGACGATTTCATCGCCTCGGATATTGATGACGTTACGGCGATGATGATTGGCAGCGGCGGCGCGATTCATGCCCACGCGGATGCGACCAAGATTGACCATAACGTTTTGGGCAAGTCGATGGACGACGATGCCGGGATCTGGGGTCTGCTGGGCTCAGATGAGGAACGCCAGTTGCTCCGCGATCGGATGGACAAGCTGAAATCCGGCGGGAAAGGGGCGGAAGCCATCTTTTTGCGCGTGGACGGCATCAATGGTCTGGTGGCCCTGTCTTATCTGGAGCCTCTCGATTGGTACAACATGGCGGTATTTGAGCCCAGTGCCCTGGTCGGACTCAATGAAGCCGGAACTCTGCTGGCGGCTCTTGTTCTCGCCTTCTCGATATCGGTGATTGCTTTCGTCGTCGGCCAGAACATCTTGGTCATCCGGCCCTTGAACCAGTTAACCCACGGAGCCCGCCGCCTGTCGGACGGCGACTATCATGTTCAGTTGGCTGTCGAGCAACAGGACGAACTAGGCGATCTGTCGCGGACTTTCAATACCATGGCCGCGACCATCGACGACTATACCAAAAATCTGGAAACCAAGGTCGATGAACGGACCCGCGAATTGTCCGAAGCCTACGAGATCATTACCGGCTCCATTGATTATGCCTCCCGCATCCAGCGCTCCGTTTTGCCCGAAACCGACGTCATGGATGACGATTTCCAGGACCATTTCATTATCTGGGAGCCCCGGGATGTGGTCGGCGGCGATCTCTATTGGCATCGCAATACGTTCAGCGGCCCGTTGATCATCGTCGCCGATTGTACCGGGCACGGTGTTCCGGGGGCTTTCATGGGCATGATCGCGACCGGCGCGCTCAACCATGCCCTGGCGGAAAACCCCGACGCGGACCCGGCAAGACTGTTGCAGCGGATGAATCAACTGGTCAAGGAATCCCTCGGTCAGGATCGCGATGATGGAGAATCCGATGACGGCCTGGAGCTGGGCATCTGTCATCTAGATCCCGAAGCCGGCGTGCTCCGCTTTGCCGGTGCCCGTTTTTCACTATTTGTCGGAGACCACGAAGGAATCAGAGAACTGTCCGGCGACAAGGCGGGCATCGGCTACCGCGCGGTGCCCGTGGACCAGACCTTCAAGGTTCAGACCATCGACAACCCGCAGGATTCAACCTTTTACATGTCCTCGGACGGTCTGATCGATCAGATCGGCGGCGACAGGCACCGCAGTTTCGGCAAAAAACGATTCCGGTCTCTTCTCGAGACCATCCGCCACCTTCCCCTGTCAGAGCAAAGGCAGCGGATTTTGGATGAGTTCGAAGCCTATCAAGGCCAGGAAGTTCGCCGCGACGATCTTTGCGTCGTCGGGTTCCGACCGCTGGTGCGATAAGAGGCGGATTCAGTCTTCTTCGATGACCTGTGTGACAAAACTGGCATGGTCCAGATCGTCGCCGAAATCCGCGCCCATTTCCTGCATGTCTTCGTCATCGGCCTGGTGGAGCCATATGATGGAAACGGTATTTCCCGCGTCGGCACAATTGTCCAGCCGATCAAACAGGCTATAGAGAACCTGTGCCGTACTGCTGTGAAAGTAGTTGAAGGCAAACCGAAACTCGATGGTCGCGCCACTCAGGCCCCGCAGGTGCTGGTTCAACGGGTCAATGACCGGATCATAGAAGGTTTTGACATTTTCAGGATAGGAATAGCCACCGATGAAAAAGCGGTTGGCGTCAAAATCAAAATCGATTTCCGGGTGGCTGCTCGTACCGGCAAGCTTGATCGGTTCCATTAAATCACTCTCCGAAGTCGCTAAAGTCTGGCCTTAAGAGCAAAGAATACTCCCACGCCGTTCAAATCCTGAAATTCATACTCGAATCCCTTGGTCGCGCGCATGGCGATTTCGATGAATCCCACACCGGCGCCCTTGCTGTCGGGCGGCGGTCCGTCGCGCAGGGTCTGCTTGTACAGGGCTTTCAGGCCGTCTTTGTCGAGACCCTGAACATGCTCGAGGTTACTGGCCAGGCGTTCGGCATCTTCGACCCGGACGATGTTGCCACAGATCACGAAATAGGCATCGTCCTCGCGACCCACCGCCATGACACCGTAGCGCATATCCGAGTCCTGCTCATCTTCGGCCATTTCAGTCTCGGCGGAATAGCGAATGATGTTCTGGCTCATTTCCACGACAATGGAGAAGACGCCGCGCGCCGTGGTGACATGCGCTTTTTCTATCTCAAGCTTTTTCTTGAGCGCATGGGCGATCCCGGTGAGAACCTCCTCGGTCATAAATCCGGCGAAGGAAAAGGACACACCGTCGCGGCGCATATGGTCCCGAAGCGACGTAATTTGATTAATCAGCATGAATTAGATCTCCAAACGTCAAAAACTAAAGCCGATAAGGGCAAGGTCATCAAGCTGATTCTCCGACCCACGGTGCGCGTGGAAGGTTTGCATCAGCTTTTTCCTCTGTTCGCCAAACTCCATCTGAGAAACCGAGGACAGGGTCTCCTTGAAACGGCGCTTGCCGAAACACCGTTTTTCTTCACCGCCAACCTGATCGATAAATCCGTCCGTGGTGAGATAGTAGGTCCGGGCCGGGTCCAAGGGAACCGAATGGGCCGAATAGGTCTGATCCATGCGCAGGCGGCCATAGCCGATCCCCTTACGGTCACCCTTGATTTCCTCGGACCGGGAGCCGTCGGAGGTAAAAACCGAGAACCGCGCGCCGCAGAATTGGAATTTCGAACGATCATTGGGGAAATAGCAGATACCGATCTCCATGCCATCACTGCCCTGCCCGTCGGCCACCTGCTGCGCATCCTTGAGAATCTGGTGCATGCGCTGGGTCAGCTTGCCCACGTCGCCAGGCCGAATTTCCGTTTGCGCCCGATCAAGAGCCCCGGTAGCCAGCATGGTCATCAACGCCCCAGGCACCCCATGGCCGGTGCAGTCTCCGAGGGCCAACAGCATGCCTTCGCCCCAGGGGCGTAGCCAATACATATCGCCGCCCACCACGTCCCGGGGCTTCCAGATGATGAAATGGCGGTCGAAGAAGGCATCGAAATCGGTGTGATGGGGCAGAACCGAGCGCTGAATGACGCTGGCATATTCGATTGACGCGCGGATTTTTGCCGTGCGTTCCTCGACCAGTTCCTCCAGGTGCGCCTGATAGCTCTTAATTTGCTGGTCCGCATCTTCCTGAGCGTCCTGAAGAGAATTATAGGCTTTGACCACCACGCCCAACTCGTCCGCGCTTTCCCACTGGACCCGGGGCCGGGATTGGTCGGCCTTGTCTTGTTCAATGGCCTGTTTGAGAAGATCCAAGGGCCGCCCGATGAACAAGCGTGTGGCGATGAGGGTAGAAAGCACCAGGGCGACGAACAGGCTCAACAGCACAAACCCATTGAATTTCAAATAGTCGTTCAGCGCATCATTGATCTGATCTCCGGTAACCGTAACCTCCAGGGTTCCCACCGGCTGATCATTGCCTTGTTCACTGAACAGGATCTTGGCGGACTGCCGGAACTCCGGACGCGCGGGAGCCTCCTCCGTGACGCCCATGGCGGCAAAGATTTCGCCGCTCTCGTCGCGCACGGTCACGCCAATGACATAGGGCAGATCCATGATCTGGCTGACCAGGGTCTGGGTTTCATCCGTATCGAATTCCCAGACCGCCGAGGCCAGACCGGTGCTTTGCACGGTCACCAGGTTATCCAGACGATCCAGCAGTTCGTCTTTTTGTTCGCCATAGAAGCTCCAGGTCTGAAAGCCAAACACCGTCAGCTCGGCAACCAGCACCAAGGGGATGAAAACCCCCAGGATTTTCATGGCGAGTTTTCCGGTTAGGGGTGCTTTCATCAGGGAACTCTGCGAATTTCAGAATAGGAACGCCCTTGATTGTGGTGGTCCAGCACGCGAATATCAAACGGTTTTTCCTCGTATCCCGATATCGGGAAAATACAGATCTTGCTTTGGTCCTCCAAAGAAAAGTGGATATGATCATTGCCTATTCTGGGCGCCGCTTCGCGGGGTCCGCGATCAGGTCATGTTAAGGGATCGGAAACGGCATGCTGCGCTTGATGATCGGATTGCTTTTGCTTGGGGGATTGCTTTGGGGACAGGGGACCCGGGCGGAAGATGGCGGATTGACCTTGGTCTCGGCCACCATGCCCCATGGGCTCTTGGAGGAAATCGACGGCAAGGTTACCGGCGCCTATGCCGCCTTTTTCCATGAAGCCTCCCGGCGTTCGGGTATCCCCATCAAGATTAAGCTGTTCCCTTGGGCCCGGGCGCTGAAGAACACGGAAAAGTCCAAGGAATTGCTGATCTTTCCGTTCACTCGCAATGCCGACCGGGAAGAGCGATTTTCGTGGATCGCCCCCTTGCTGGAAAACCCAGTATGCTTCGCGACGCTCGGGGCCAAGATCGATAGCCTGGATGACGCGCGCAACCTGAAACGGGCCATCGTCTGGCGCGGGAGTTCGCCGCAGACTTTTCTCGAAGCGCAGGGGTTCAAGAACCTGATTGAAACGGACAATCTGGCCCATCTCACCCGGATCCTTAAACGTTCACCCAATTCGGGTTGGGCCTTCAATTGTAATGAAGCCCAGACCTTCATCGACGGGGAGAAGAAGACTCTATCCCTGGTGGTCGGTGCACCGGTCTGGACGGAAGTCTCCTGGCTGGCGGGGGGCCGCTCTTTCGCCTCGACACCGGCTGTGGTGGCGTTCACCCAGGCCATGGATGCCTTGCGCGAGGAGAAATACCTGGAAAAGAGGCTTGCCGAGGTGGGTCAATGAGAAACGCGCGGATCGGAGGGTAGCCATGGTCTCCATTGTGCATCGCCCGTTCTTCATCATCGCTGTCCTTTCCTTGCTCATGGGATTTCCCGGGATCGCCCTGGCTCAAGACAAGGAAGTGGCCAAGGTCTGTTACCTCAACTGGGGGAAGCAAGGAGGTAAACACCTTCCGCAACAAGGCTTTATTCCCGATTTGCTCGCCACCGTGTTGCGCAAGGCCGGGTATGAGCCGATCATCGACATCATTCCCTGGGAACGCTGCCTGGAAATGGTCAAGCGCAAGACCTACGACTTCGTCGGCAGCTATTGGATCGGCGGAGAGATGGATCCATGGTACGACTATTTCCTGCCGACCACCGTGGATCGCATCAATTTCATTGGCACCAAGGGCGCCAATCTGAAATCAGGTCGGCTTGAAGATCTCTATGGCAAGCGTATCGGCTTTCTCAAAGGCGCCGGGGGACTGAAAAGTTTCCGCGATCAGATCGATCACTTCGAAGCCTTTGAAGTCAGCAACGACATCGCCATGATCAGGATGCTGAAAAACGGGCGGATCGACGCCATTCTAAGCAATAGCCCACATATCATCGGATTGGCCGAGACAGACTATCCGGAACTGGTCGATCAATTGGTCGTCCTGCAACCACCCGTCCAGACCAATATCGCCTCCCCGGCCATCGCCGTGGATAACCCCCGGCGGGTCGAGATGAAAAAGCGCTATAACAAAGCTTATCAGGCGCTGGTCGCCGAGGGAATCTATCAGCGACTGATGGAAAAGCACCAAATACGAGTCGAGCACACCATGACCGCCGATGATCTGAAGGTTTTCGAAGCCGCGCAGCGTTGAACGCTCCTTGGCGTTGGGATGGACCATGCCTTGAAGCCTGTCGGGTCCAATCGGACCCGTTGGACTGGCGCGACCCCACGGGAATCGATCATGGGGATCTCAGAGCTGATCCTCCGCCGGGTATTTGATCAAAAGACCGTGCTTTTTCATCATCTTTTCAAAAAAATCCGTCTTCCGTAGCGCCCCAAAGGCCTGGCTGAATCTCTCCATGATTTCCGCCTTCTTGGGGTGTTTTTTGGAAATCAGCGGCGAGGCGAGATTGAGTTGCAGCGGCGGTTCGAGAACCTTCATTTCCTTGCTTAGGCCGGGCTTGACCCCGTCCGCGGCGGCCAACAGCGCCAAGGGATCGCTCAGAATGATGTCCACCCGTTTGTTGGCCAGAATGCGGAGCATGGCGTCTTCGTAGTTGACCTTGGCCACATAGGAGAAAAGATCTTGGTTCTCGTAGAATTTCTCAAGGCCACCGGAAGTCGCCAAGTACCCCACGCGTTTGCCTTTAAGGGATTGGTTTTCAGCATCCTCAATGCCCGAGGAATTGAGCGTTACATAATTGATCCGGTCGATATGATGCATTCTCAAATAGTCGAAATCCGGATCAAAGGTCGGCCCGCGCCAGGCATCGGCCACCAGATCGAATTTCGTCGCCTTGGTCTGTTGGATGCAGCGGTTCCAAGGCAGGATGGAGACCTCCACCTGATAGCCCGCATGTTCGAGAATTTTAGTAACGGAATCCGGGATATATCCCAGATCAGGCAAAGCCTTGCCCCCCATGCTGCCCCATTCCAGGTAGCAGATCTTCAAGGTCTCTGACAAAGCAGCGCCCGAGGCACTGAAATAGGTCATACCTGCGATCAAAACGGAACCGGCGATCGTTTTACATTTCGCCTTATTGAAGATTTTCATTGCGATCCCCCATGGTTCAGGCCGGTCGTGTCCCGTGCCATCCAATTCGATGCCGATCATAGCGGAACGGTTTTTGTCGAGAAACCAAGAAACGCACAAGCGATCTCAACAGGGGTCGACCATGTGTCAGGTCAGGGGATATTCCGCCAGCGGCTCATAGAAGGCGCCTTCGCGGCTCAGATGACTGCGGAACAACGTGAAGCGCGATACTTCGAACGCCTCGGATAGGTATTGCGAGCGGCTTTCCAGAAAGGGCGCGGCCTGTTCCAGGCTCAGGTTCCTGGACCGGGCTAAAGTTACATGTGGCTTGAACTTTCGCGGTTCCGGCGGCATGCCGGCCCTGACCACCGCCGATTCCACCTTGCCAAACAGATGCATCAGGGGAGAGCTTTTGTCGGCGCCAGCCCACAAGGCTTTGACCTTGTTGCGCTTGTCGAAGCAGCCGACACCGGACAGGGCCATCATGAATCGCGGTGCATGGATCCCGGCCAAAGCGGCGTCCAGGTCCTCGGCCACGTCCTCATCCACTTCGCCGATAAAGCGCAAGGTCATATGGAAGCTGTGCGGCTGTACCCAGCGCACCCCGGGAACACCGTGACAGAGGCCCTCAAGCGAGGCCTGCACCGAGACCGGAAAAGGAATGCCGACAAACAGGCGAAACATGGCGGGGCTCCCGGAACGAGAGAAGTGAAACGAGTCTAACGGCGAATCACGGCGCCGGATAGGGATTGGCGTCGTGGATGGCTTCGATGGCGGCCAGGACCTCGTCGGACAGGGTCACGTCGATGCTGTCCATATCGGTGGCCAGCTGCGTGGTGGAAGTGGCGCCGATGATGGTGCTGGTCACGAAGGGGCGATCGGTCACATAGGCCAGCGCCATCTGCGCCGGATCCAGGCCATGGTCGCGGGCCAGGGCAACATAAGCGGCGGTGGCCTGTTGCGCCCGGTCATTCAGATAGCGACCGAAACGCTCCCAGATGGTGCAACGCGCGCCCGCGGGCCGGGCGCCGTTCAGGTATTTGCCGCTCAATACCCCGAAGCCCAGCGGCGAATAGGCCAGCAGCCCGCAGTCCTCGCGGATCGCCGCTTCGGCCAGACCCACCTCGAAACTGCGGTTGAGCAGGGAATAGGGATTCTGGATCGACTGCATGCGCGGCAGACCCAGGCTTTCGGCCAGGTTCAAATACTTCATCAGACCCCAGGCGGTCTCGTTGGACAGGCCCAGATAGCGGATCTTGCCCGCCTGTATTTGTTCGTCCAGCGCTTGCAGCACCTCGGCGAAGGGCGTGAAATCCTGGCCTTCCTTGTGCACATAGCCCAGCTGGCCGAAAAAGTTGGTTTCCCGCTCCGGCCAATGGAGCTGGTAGAGATCGATGACATCGGTATTCAGCCGTTTCAGGCTGGCGTCCACGGCGGCAGTGATATTGGCCCGGTCGAACTTCATGTTCGGGCGGATATGTTTGGAGAAATCAGAGGGCGCGGCGACCTTGCTGGCGATGATGACCCGATCCCGGTTGCCCCGTGCCTTCAGCCAGGAGCCGATATACCGCTCGGTGCGGCCCTGGGTCGCCGCCCGGGGCGCCACCGGGTACATCTCCGCCGTGTCGATGAAATTGATGCCCCGGTCCAACGCCATGTCCAACTGTGCATGGGCGTCGGCTTCGGTGTTTTGCTCGCCCCAGGTCATGGTGCCCAGGCAGATTCGGCTGACCTCGAGCCCGGTACGGCCCAGTTGTGTGTATTGCATGGCGGAAGAACTCCTGACGACGCTACAAAAATAGCGTCATTACCCCGGTATAACCATAGAGACGATTGTGTGAAATTTCCCCATTGGCGAAAAAACCGACCATGGGAATATCGCCCAGTACCTCGCGAACCAACTTGGATTCCGCCCCTTCCTCGCCGAACATATGCGGCCCCCGGGCCAGGCAGGACACATAGAGCGCGCCGCGCGGCGCGGAGGGCAGGCGGTTTTTGAGCTTGGTCAGGGTCTTTTTCAAATCCGCGCGCGCGCTTTGCGGATCCCGGCGCACGAACATCATGCGGTCGCCGGGATTCACCGTGTCGCCAACGCCGATCCAGCCACGCGAGGCATCAATCCCCAGGAGATTGCGCACCAGATAGTCACCGGTATCGGATCCTTCCACCGGCAGCGCCACATGGACATACCCGGCCAGCCGTGCCAGGTCGCGGGCCAGCAGTTCGCCCACGTCCTCTTTCAAGACCTCCAACGCCGGGCGTCCGTCCAGGCCCACCACCACATTGTCCAGGCAGTCGGAGATCACGTGCGAACCGGCCAGCGGCGCGCAGCCCTGGCTGAGCGACGTCATCACGGTCACCGCCGGATCGAATAAAACCCCCGACAGGCCGCCGCCGGTAACCGTATCGGCCACCGAATACTGCGCTTGCCGCGACGAGGTCAGGCCGCCGACCAGATACAGATTCAATTCCTCGCCCAAGGCGTCGAGAATGGCCGGAATTTCCGTATTGGTCGGGTCGCCATGGACGATGCCGAAGGTCGGCTGGTGCTCGGCGATCCAGGCCTGGGCCTTGGTCGAAAAGGCCAGGTCCTCGCTGTTCAACGAGGTAAAGGGCAAACAGGCGCTGTCGGGCAGGGATACCACCATCACCGCCAGCGCCGGACGGTCAAAGACCTCGCTACCGTCGCCATGAATGCCCCGGCCAAGGGTTCCCGACCAATGGGCCAGCCCGGTTTTCTGCCGCAAATAAGTCAGGATACTGCCCAGGTCCTCGGCCAGTGAATCGGTGGCATAGACAAGCCCCAACGCCGACCCTTCGGCCAGCGGCATCAGGGCATCGACGCAATCCTTGGCCGCGTGGGCCCAGTCCTCGGCGATGGAAAAAGCGGTCTTGAAAGGTTGGGTCATGGGATCTCCGCCAGTACCTTTTCCATATAGGGAAGCAGACCCTGCACCACCAGCCTCACCCCTTCGCCGTTGGGATGAATGCCGTCGTTTTGATTCAGCTCGGGCCGGGCAACCACCCCTTCGAGAAAAAAGGGTTGCAGCACCACACCATGCTTTTCCGCCAAACGCCCATAGAGCGGATCGAATTCAACGGCATAATCGGGACCCAGGTTGGGCGGGGCCCTCATGCCGACCAGCAGCACCCGGGCGCCCTTTTTCAACGCCGTATGGATAATCGAATCCAGATTTGCCTCGGTCAGCGCCGGATCGAGCCCGCGCAGGCCGTCATTGGCGCCCAGTTCCAAGAGCACCACATGGGGGTTGTCCGACAGCAACCAGCCGATTCGGGTCTTGCCGCCCGCCGTGGTATCGCCCGACACCCCGGCATTGATGACCCGGATGTCATGGCCTCGGGCTTTCAGGGCTTTTTCAAGTTGGAAGGTGAACGCGTCTTTCTCGGCCAATCCATACCCGGCGGTGAGGCTGTCGCCGAGGGCCAGAATACGCAGGGTTTCCGCCTGTGCGGGAAAACCAAGCAGTAAAATCAACAGACCCGCGTTGACAAGACGCCCGGCCAGGCCATATGCGGAAGGGAAGGGAGCCACCAAATCATGATCTCCGACAATTCGAACGAGGACGGCATCGACGGCCAAGCCGTGAGCCTGAAGGATATTCACCTCAGCCTGACGAGCGCCGCCGGATCGGTCAACATTCTTCGTGGGGTGGACCTGTCCGTGGAGCGGGGCGAGGCCGCCGGGATCGTCGGTCCCTCGGGCTCCGGCAAGACCACCTTGCTGATGGTCATCGCCGGGCTGGAAAGGCCTTCCTCGGGCGAGATTGCCGTTGCCGGAATCGATCTGAACGCGTTGAACGAGGATGAACTGGCCCGCTTTCGGCGGTTGCGGGTGGGCATCGTGTTCCAGAATTTTCATCTGGTACCGACCATGAACGCGCTGGAAAATGTTGCCTTGCCGCTGGAATTCGCCGGATTGGGCGATGCTTTCGACCGCGCCCGCGAGGGCCTCAAAGCGGTCGGCCTGGGCCATCGGCTGGACCATTACCCGGGTCAGCTTTCCGGCGGGGAACAGCAACGGGTTGCCCTGGCCCGGGCCTTCGCCCCGGAACCGGACTTGCTATTGGCGGACGAGCCCACCGGCAACCTGGACCATGACACCGGGGCCGTGGTCATGGACCTTCTGTTCGATTTGAAAACCCGCCTGGACACCACCTTGCTGCTGATTACCCATGATCCGGCCCTGGCCGAGCGCTGTGGACGGACCATCCAGGTGGCCGACGGGATCGTCACGTCTTGAGAGGGTTCTTGAAAGAGTGGCTGTTGGCTTTGCGCCTGGCCCGCCGGGAGCTGCGCGGCGGATTGGCCGGGTTCCGGGTGCTGATCGCCTGTCTGGCCCTGGGTGTCGCCGCCATCGCCGGGGTCGGGGCCATGAATGCCGCCATCTCCGAGGGCCTGCGCGCCGATGCCCGCAAGCTGTTGGGCGGGGACCTGTCCGCCAGGCTGATCCAACGATCCATCGATGCAGAGCATCGGGCGGCCTTCGACGCGGCGGGGACCCGCTCCGATGTCATCGAGATGCGCTCCATGGTCCGTCGCGCCGATGGCCAAGGACGCCGCTCGCTCATTGAACTAAAAGGCGTTGATGACCGTTATCCGCTGGTTGACCGGGTGACCTTGGAAAGCGGCGGCGGCCTGGACCAGGCCCTGGCCCAAAAAGACGGCCGCTGGGGTGCGGTGGTGGACAATAACCTGATGATCCGCCTGGACCTGAAACGGGGCGACCTGGTCAAGGTCGGGGCGGGGCAGTTCGAAATCCGCGACGTGATCAAGCGCGAGCCGGACCGGGTGGCCAGCGTGTTTTCTTTCGGACCCCGGCTGATGGTGCGGCTCAAGGCTCTGGATGACACCGGCCTGATCGTCCCGGGCAGCCAAATCCGCTATATCCATCGCCTGCTGCTGCCGCCAGGGGGCGATGGCACCTTGGTCAAGGCCTCCCTGGAAGAACGCTTTCCCGATGCCGGATGGGATTTGCGCACCACGGACAGGGCGGCGCCGGGTATTTCCCGATTCATCGAACGCATGACCCTGTTTCTGTCCTTTGCCGGTTTGACCGCCTTACTGGTGGGTGGGATCGGCGTCACCAACGCGGTGAAAGCCTATATGGATGGCCGGACCGAGACCGTGGCGACGCTGAAATGCCTGGGGGCTCCGGCACGGCTGATCTTCCGGATTTATATGCTGCAGGTCCTGGCCCTGTCCTCCGTTGCCATTATCATCGGCTTGGCCCTGGGGGCCGCCGTACCGACGGTGGCCGCCGTTGCCTTGAATGATTCCCTACCGGTGCGCATCGTGCCTGGTGTCTATGGGCTGGAGCTGGCCGCCGCCGCCCTGTTTGGCTTGCTGACCGCCGTGACCTTTGCCGTCTGGCCCCTGGCCCGTGCCCGGGGCCTGCCCGGCGGGGCCTTGTTTCGCGAGACCATTGCCCCCGCCGAGGGCCGCATTCCCTGGCGTGACAAAATGATTGTCGCCCTGGGCGGGCTGGCCCTGGCGGCGATGACCGTGGCCACCGCGCCGCGCCGGGATTTCGCCCTGTGGTTCGTCGTCGGCGCGGCCCTGACATTGCTGTTGCTGCGCGGCGCCGCCTGGGTCATCGCCGCCGCCGCCCGCCGCACTCACCCCAGCCGCCCGGCCTGGCGCCAAGCCATGGCCAACCTGCACCGGCCCGGCGCGCCCACGGCCAGCGTGGTCGTGTCCTTGGGTTTGGGGCTGACCGTATTGGTCGCCGTGGGTCTGATCGAGGGCAATCTGCGCCACCAGATCGAGCAGCGCCTCCCCGAACGGGCCCCTTCATTCTTTTTCATCGATATCCAGCCGGATCAGGTTGATCCCTTCGACGCCTTGATCGCCGGGCATGCGGGCGCCTCGGACCTGCAACGGGTGCCCTCGGTGCGCGGCCGCATCACCCATATCGACGGGGTTCCGGTGGATCAGGTGGATGTGGCCCAGGAGAGCCAATGGGCCATTCGCGGCGACCGGGCGCTGACCTATGCCGCCGCGCCCTCCCCCGACGCCAAGATCATCGACGGCCAGTGGTGGGAGGCGGATTACCGGGGCGACCCCTTGATCAGCCTGGACGCGGGCCTGGCCCGGGGATTCGGCGTCGGTATCGGTGATACCCTGACTCTCAACGTGCTGGGTCGGCGCCTCACCGGCACCATTGCCAGCCTGCGACGCATCAATTGGCGCACCCTGCGCTTCGATTTCGCCCTGATCCTGTCTCCGGGCATTTTGGAAGAGGCGCCCCATGCCCATATCGCCGCCGCCCATGTGTCCCAGGACCGCGAAGAATCCCTCGAACGGGCCGTGGCCGATACCTTCCCCAATATCTCGGCCATACGGGTGCGCGAAGCACTGGACGCGGTGAGCGGAATCCTTGCCGGGATCTCTCAAGCGGTGCGGGCCATTGCCTCGGTAACCCTGGTAGCGGGGATGCTGGTGCTGGCGGGCGCCATTGCCGCCGGACGTACCCGGCGCTTGCAAGACGCGGTGGTGTTCAAGGTCCTGGGCGCCACCCGAGGCATGATCCTGCGCATCTTTTTGCTTGAATACGGCCTGCTCGGCCTCGCCACCGGCGCTGTCGCCGTGGCCCTGGGCAGCACCGTCGCCTGGGCGGTGATCGTGCATTTGATGAATGCCGAATGGGTGTTCCTGCCCGCCGTCGCGGCGCTGACCGCCGTCTTGTGCCTGGCCGCCACCATCGGCCTGGGCTTCGTCGGCACCTGGCGGGTGCTGGGCGAAAAGGCGGCACCGCATTTGCGGAATGAGTGATCGCTTGAAAAGTGCATACCGTCTCACCATTGATTTTTGTCGCCGTCCTGCCATATTGAATTGAGCAACGTAACTATCTTTGGAGTGAGGAAACTCATGGCTGTCAATCAGAACGACCCGTTCCAGGCGCGCAGTCGCGCCGACCACATGAGCCCGGCCGAGGCCCATGCCGCCGGAATCGACGTCGGCCTGCGCAAGTACATGCTGGGTGTCTACAACTACATGGCCGGGGGCGTGGCGCTCACCGGCGCGGTGGCCTACCTGGGCGCCAGCACGCCCGCAATTCGCAATTTGATGTTTTCGGTGGGCGCCGACGGGCGCATCGGCATGAACCTCATGGGCTGGGCGGTCATGTTGGCCCCCTTGGCCTTCATCCTGGTGATGAGCTTCGGTGTCAACAAGATGCGCGCCTCGACCCTGCAAATGGTGTTCTGGGCCTTTGCCGCGGTGATGGGCCTGTCCATGTCGCATATCTTCCTGACCTACACCGGGGTCAGCGTGGCGCGGGTCTTCTTCATTTCGGCGGGTTCCTTCGCCGCATTAAGCCTCTTTGGCTATACGACGAAAAAGGACCTGTCGGGTTTTGGTTCGTTCCTATACATGGGGCTGTTCGGTATCATTATCGCCAGCGTCGTCAACATCTTCATGGATAGCTCGGCGCTGCACTTCGTTATCTCGGTGGCCGGTGTGCTGGTGTTCGCCGGGCTCACCGCCTACGACACCCAGAAGATCAAGTCCATCTACTCGGTGACCGATAGCGGCGAGGTGATGGGCAAGAAGCAGATCATGGGCGCCGTGAACCTGTATCTGGATTTCGTCAACTTGTTCATGATGCTGCTGCATCTGTTCGGCAATCGCGATTAAAGCGCAAGTCGCTTCCAGGCAAACATCAACCCCCGAAGGCGACGCCTTCGGGGGTTGTTCGTCTTTCAAGCCTTGGGGCCAGCCCGTAAGACTTAGACCTCGTAAGGCCTGAACACCATGTCGCGCAGGGTGACGATGCCCATGGGCTCGCGCTTTTCGTCCAGCACCATGGCCCGCGATACATGGAATTTAGTCAGCAACCGCATGGCATAGCGGATATCCATGTCGCCATGCACGGTGATCACCGGCTTGCTCATCACCTCATAGACGTTGACCCGATCCGGGGATCGATCCTCGGCCATCACCTTGGCAGCGATGTCGCTGACGGAAATCAGGCCATACTCGTCGTTCTTGTCCCGACGCTCCACGGCCAATGACCCGGTGGTATGGCCCCGCATCATATCGATGGCGTCTTGCACCGTCGCCGTGCGGGCAATTTTGTGAATGCTATGGGTCATCACGTCGGTGACCCGGACTAGGTCCGTCATGGTATTCGCTCCTTAGATCTTGCTGTCGACTTCTTCCAGCAGGGTCGGCAATTGGGTTGTCAGGCCTACTGCATCGTCAATGCCTATTTCAACGGCGATGCCGGCGCCTGGTTCACTATCGAAATGCCCGGCCTCGGCAATGGCTTCCAGGATCGGCCGGGCCATGGGCGCGGCGACCAAGAACAAGACCAAATCCCGCTGTGCCGCCAAATCCAGGCCAAGAAAGGTTTTTTCAGGTTTCAGGCCCTCGCCGCGGGCGCCATTGAGGATCGTGGCGCCGGTGGCGCCGGCATCGCGGGCTGCATCCATGATTTTCTTGGTTTTACTGTCGTTCACCAGAGCGATAATCATGCGGAGGTTCATGTCTTGTCCTCTTGCGTGGTTTTATTCAAGTGCCTTTTTGCCAGCCAGGTGGTGAGCTGTGAGTAGCCCATCACCGTCATCATCGGGAACAGGCTGGCGAAGGCGATCAATCCGAAACCGTCAATCAGCGGACTGCGGCCGGGAACACTGGTCGCTAAGCCAAGTCCCAGGGCGGTTACCACCGGGACCGTCACGGTCGAAGTGGTCACGCCGCCGGAATCATAGGCCAGCGGGATAATGGTGCGCGAGGCCCGCCACGTCTGCAGAATTACGATGGCATAGCCTGCCATGATGTACCAATGCAAGGGCGTTCCTGTGATAATGCGGAAAGTGCCGAGCGATACCCCCACCGCAACCCCCAAGGCCACCGCCATACGCAGCCCGAAAGCCTTCAGTGTACCGCCGGAAACCTGCTCGGCTTTCAAGGCCACGGCGATCAACGCCGGTTCGGCGACGGTGGTGGAAAAGCCGATGGCAAAGGCAAAGGCATAGATCCATCCATAGTCTTTCCAGGTGGCCAGGGTTGCGTCTTTGATCTCCAGAAAGGCCGGGTTGGTGAGCTGTTTGGCCATGGTCTCGCCGATGGGGAACAAGGCTTCTTCCAGGCCCACCAGGAACAGCGCCAAACCAATTATTACGTAGGCGAATCCGCCGAGAATCTTCGGCAGGTTAGGCGGCATTTTGCGCAATACGGCGACTTGGAAAAAGAACAGGATGACCGCGATCGGCAGCACGTCCAAAATGGTCGCGAACAGGGTCTCGGCAAGGGTGATCAGCAGATCCATCAGAAGATCATCCCATAAGCCAGAACGAAAATCATCGGTGTCAGACTGGCAAAGGCGATGAGTCCGAAGCCGTCGATCATCGGATTGCGGCCCTTGATCATGCTCGACAGGCCGACACCCAGGGCGGTCACCAGCGGCACGGTGATGGTCGACGTGGTCACGCCCCCGGAATCATAGGCGATGCCGATGATTTCCTGCGGCGCGAAAAAGGTCATGAAGACGACAATGACATAGCCGCCGATGATCAGATATTGCACCGGCCAGCCCTTGATGATGCGGAACACGCCAACCATCAGCGCCACGCCCACGGAAAGGGCCACGGTCAGGCGCAGGCCTTGGGCATAACCCGATTGCGCCTCGTCGGTTTTTTCGATCACCCCGGCCACGGCGGCCACTTCGGCGGCCTCCTTGGCTACCGCGATCAGGGCCGGCTCGGCGGCGGTTGTGCCGAATCCAAGGCAGAAGGCAAAGGCCAGAAGCCAGAACAGGCTACCCTTGGAAGCAAAGGCATTGGCCATGGATTCGCCCAATGGGAACAATCCTTGTTCCAATCCCTGCACGAACAGCGCCAGACCGAGCACCACCAATGCCAAACCGATGGCCGTTTGCGCCAGATTGGGAAAGGGGGTTTGCAACACCGCCACCTGAAAGAAGGCGATAACCATGACGATGGGCGCCAGATCTCTGACGGCATCGACGATCAAACCTGAAAAACGGGCCAGAAATGGCGCCATGGAGACCCCCAGCGGCTCAGAATTCCAGTATAATCAACTGGATGAGGGTCGTCCAGCGAATGAATTACAGATTACGTCCCAATCAGGTGCAAAACCACCCGTCGGCTGTGGGGCCGGGCCCGATGTTCAAAAAGATAGAGGCCTTGCCACGTGCCAAACAACGCCTGACCCTCGGCCACCGGCACGGCAAGCGAAGTATCGGTCAGCGCACACTTGATATGCGCGGGCATGTCGTCGGGGCCCTCGTTGCGATGGGTGTACCAAGGTTCGTCTTCTTTCACCAGACGGCCAAAAAACTGGTCCAGGTCCCGCTGCACCGAAGGATCCGCATTTTCCTGAATGGTCAAGCTGGCAGAGGTATGACGGATGTAGATGGTCAGCAATCCCCTTTTCAGTCCGGTGCCATGCACCCAACGCTGGATATCGCCGGTGATTTCATGCAGTCCTCGCCCCCGGGTTCGGACTTCGATTTGAGTCTGATCCTGTTCCATGGCGACTTTTTATCATGGCCTGCTTATGGGATCACCCCCGAGGAGTATGGTGCACTGCACAAAAAGCATTGACACCTGGATTGGCAAAGCGTACATAGGAAATATGTTGCGGTGCAGCATGGTGCTGAACCGGCATGGTTCGGGAATGCCTACGGGGTTCCCGACAGTGAATCGCTTAACAGAGAAAGGATTCGATCATGTACACCAAGTTTGAAGACGTCGTCGCCCTGACCCAGGCTTTCGCCAAGTCCTACACCGCCGCGGTAACCGCCTCCAGCGAGGCCGCCAAGGCTGGATCCGAAGCCATCGCCAAGACCCTGGTCGATCAGAGCAATGCCACTGTTTCCCGCGGCATCGCCGTGGCCAAGGAACTGGGCGCCGTGAAGACCCCGGACGCGCTGGTCAAGGCGCAGACCAAGTTTGCCGCCGAGAGCCTCGATCTGGCCTTTGTCAATGGCAAGGCCCTGGCCGACCTGAGCGGCAAGGTTGCCGAAGACGTGACCGGCCCGCTGGCCGCCCACGCCAAGACCGTTTGGGAGAAATTCCCCAAGGCCGCGTAACGCGCCAAACGATCTCCCCCCTCGGGCCCCTGACCCGAGGTATTTGACACCCCCTCCAATCCCCCCGGAGGGGGTGTCTTTTTGGACGTGATCAATAAAAAACGCCGCCGGATTGCTCCAGCGGCGCTTTTTTTGAACCGAGAAAACGGATCGGCTTACTTGGCGGATTCGGCCTCGATGTAAGCGATCACGTTGTCGATGTCCTTTTGCTTCTTCAGACCGGCAAAGGCCATCTTGTTCTTCGGTACGAAGCCCTTCGGGTCCTTCAGATAGCTGGTGATGGTTTCCTTGTCCCAGGTCAGGCCGGCAGCCTTCATGGCATCGGAATATTTGAACTTCTCGACGGTGGCGGAAGCGCGACCGATAACGCCGTGCAGGGACGGACCAACCTTGTTCTTGCCCGGCTTCATGTCATGGCAGGCCTTGCACTTCTTGAAGACCTTCTTGCCTTTTTTGGCATCGCCGGCGTCGGCGGTACCGCCCAGGGCGAGAACAGTGGCGAAGGCCGCGAGGCCGAGGGTCAGGGTTTTGGTCAGCTTCATCTTAAATCTCCGTGGCTGCAATCTTGGAACATTTCAGTTTTAAGAGGGGCCGGTAGCTTGAATCCAACGACCCTGTTAAGCGCGTTTGCATGGGATATGTAACGGATTCATGAGAATGGTTCCAGCTTTGGCTAAATTTTTTTGTTTTCGCCTCGATGAGAGCTAATATCGGCCCGAGGGAACCGGAAGCGACCCTGGGACCACTCAGGGGGACGCCGATCTTTTTTGAATGAAGGGTATTACCGTGTCAAAACCATTGTTATGGATCGCTCTGGCGGCCTTTTTTCTGGTCAGCGGGGCCTCGGGCGCGCATGCATTTTGCGTGACCAACGGGATCAAGGGATCCTTGCATGTGGAATCGCTGGGCTCCGACGGGTTTGTCGCGGACATCGTCCCCATGGCCCAGACCTGCTGCCCGACCTCTCAATGCGCCAAGCCGACGACCCTCTTGATTGTCAGCGGCTATGTGCCGGTGGCCGAAGGACGCCCGGGCTGGACCGCCGAATGCCGGGCCAAGGTGAAGCCGGGCAATACAATCAGTGTCACCGGGTCGGTGAAAAAAATTACCTGCGGCGGTCAATGACTCCATGAATCCCGGCATTCCCGTTTTTCCCGGTCCGTCCAACGATCCGGACGGCCCCCTGGTGGCCGCCGCTCTGGGCGGAGACGGGCGCGCTTTCGGGCGTCTGGTGGAACGGCTGCGCGACCGCGTCTATCGATTTATTCTGCGCAAGGTCAACAATGTGCAAGATGCGGAGGACCTGACCCAAGACACCTTTCTGGAGATTTATGCCAAGCTGGGCAATTACCGGGGTGCCTCGCGATTTTCCACCTGGGTGATCGGCGTGGCTCTCAATCTGAGCCGCAATCATGTTACCCGCCGCCCGGAACGCCGCTACCGCATGGAATCCACCGATGAACTGGGCGACATGACGGACAATAGCGCCGGTCCTCATGAACAGGCCCGCTCCCACGCCTTTGCCACCGCCGTCACCAGCGCCATGGATACCCTGGGCGAAGAGGCGCGCGAAGCCCTGCAATTGGTCACCCTGGAAGAGCTGGATTACCAAGAAGCGGCGGAAATCGCCGGGATCCCGGTCAATACCATGAAAACCCGCGTGTATCGCGCCCGCAAGGCCCTGCGTGAAGCCATGCACACGGCGGGACAAGAAGATTTTCTTGATCCATGAAACCTTTTGATCGGTTTTCGCCACTCACTCAGGCGAAGGAAGGACCCGAGCCATGACGGCCATCGACGAATATACCGAGGAATTGCTCAGCCGGGGTCTCGACGGGGACCTGGACCGGGCGGAAATGCGCAGCCTCTACCGGGCGGCGGCCCACGAGCCCGCCGTGCCCCGGGAAATGGGTGCGCTGGCGGAATTGGAAGACGGCTTGCGGCTTGCCGATGTTGCCTTACAGACCTTGCAGCCTTCTCAAGAGCTGGTGGACCGCCTGAACCAGAGCCTCGCCGTGCGCCCCAAAGAGGGGTGGTTCACCCGTTTGTGGCATTGGCTGCATGCACCGGGCGGCATTTCCTTTCAGCCTCTGTCGTTCGCCGGGGGCGCTGCTTTGGCGGTGGGACTGGCCTTGGCGGCCATGCCGGTGGTGACCCAGTATACCCCGGGACTACAACGGCTTTCGGTCAGCGATTTGCGGTTCGTGGATGCCCGCGCCGATGTGGATTGGACGTATCAGTTCGTCCTGCGTCCGGGCCAAACTACCCGGGTGGCGTTGGACCTGGGAGACACGTTGCCCCTGCGCATGCAGTTCGAGGCCCCGGAACCGACACCGGTCACCTTGACCCATGAGGCATCCGGCCTGAGCCGGGATACACAACGGCGCATGATCGTTGACGGCATTATGTACGCGTCGCTACGCGACCCGCAGCCCGGCGACGTGGTTCAGGTGCGCAATGGCGGTGAGGTCCCTGTATTGGTCTATGCCTACACCAACGGCTACGGCGGTTCCTGGGTCACCGGCGGCACCGGCCAGGCGCTATAATCTCGGCCATACCCTCATAAAATGATGCAATACCGTTCGCCTCCGGATAACGAGGGCGCCCCCCGCGAGCGCCCTGCCTATTGTAATGCGTCACGGTTCTTGGCATCCAACAGCACCTGCGTGAAGAGGCTGAGCAGCGGCATATCGAGGCCGTCGGTCATGTCTTTCATGATCAACAGCGCCTTTTCAGCGGGCATGGGATCCTTATAGACCCGACGATCGGTCAAGGCGCTGAAGATATCGACGATGGAAGCCATGCGGGCCAATTCGTTGAGGTTCTTGCCGATGATCCCATGGGGATAACCGGTGCCGTCGAGTTTTTCATGGTGCTGTTCAGCGATGATCCGCACACCGCGCGGGATTTCGTCGCTGCGCTTAAGAATCACCTGGGTGATATCCACATGGCTGCGCATGACGTTCCATTCGTCGTCGGTCAGTCGACCCGGTTTGTTGAGCACCTCGTGGGGAATGGACATCTTACCGATGTCATGCACCAACCCGCCCGAGGCCAGGGTCTGAAGCTCATCATCGCGGAACCCGGCGGCATGGCCAAAGATGGTCAGGAACGTCGCCACTCGCAGGGAATGGACGTAGGAATAGTTGTCGTGACCCTTGACGTTGGTCAGAATGTCGGAAAAGCACTGATTGTGCACCGCCTTGACCAACGGGTCACAGCTGTCTTGCACGTCTTTATAAGGAATTTCCGAACCTTCGCTGATCAAATCGGAGATCTTGTTGAACACGCCGACGGTTTCCTGCAAGGCCGCCTTCTGCACCGGCTCGATCTTCTCCCAGGAAGCTTCTACACCCGAGTTGACCTTGTCGGATATGGCGCCGAGCAACGTGCTGCGCTTGAACGGCTTGCGCAGGAAGGTGTCGACTCCGAGACGCTTGGCGTCCTCGATAAATCCAGCATTGTGGCGGTCGAGCAGGCAGACCACCGGCAGATCTTTCAGGGCTTCCTCGGATCGCAGACTTTGCAATACCGCGATGCCTCCCCGGGGCGGCGCCAATTCGTCGAGCAGCAGTACCGCCGGAGGCCGTTGAGCCATGCTGTCAATGGCTTGACCACCGCTGGTGAACTGGAAGGTTTGATAGAAGGACAATAGAGAATCGGAAATATCCATCTGCACGCGTGGATTACTCTCGATCACGCAGACGGCAATTTTCTTGGCAACTGTGGCGGGCAGGGCATCGAGGCGACTGGACGCCGTGGCGGCGGAACTTTCCCCCATGGAGGTGTTTCCAATTATTATTGTGTCTCTTTACCCCTCTATTTAATCACTTCGACACCGAAAGAACCACCCCTTCAAGCTGATGAAATGCAGGGTTTTTCTACCTCCTTTGCATGATTGTTACGCTTTTATGTATGCGTAGACACCAGCCCCAACCACTTTAGCGTTTCCTCCACACTGGACGATTTGGGACCCGGCTGCGGGTCGGGACGGCGGAGAGTCAGGATCGGCAGGTCCAACTCCCGCGCGGCGATGATCTTGGCCATGGCCGCGTCGCCCCCGGAATTCTTGCTGATCAGCAAATCCACATGGTGGGTTTTCATCAAGGCGATTTCCGCCGAGGCCCGCAGTGCCGGAGGGCCGATGATCAGGTCATACTCGGGCAGCGACAGGGGGGCCACCGGTTCTGTCAGCAGCCGTACCAAGAATTGACAGCCGGTGACGGAGGCAAAGTCCGCCAAGTTCTTGCGGCCGATGGTCAGAAACGGGCGCCGGCCGGTCTGCGGTAACAAGTCGGCGGCCTGCGCCCAGGTCTCCACATCGATCCAATGGTCGCTGTCCAACCGCTCCCAGCCGGGCCGATATAGCTGCAGGCGGGGGATTCCGGCGGCAATACAAGCCTCGCGAACCTGTTTGGAGATCCGCGCCGCATAGGGATGGGTGGCATCCACCACCAAATCGATGAAAGATTCGTCGAGATAGCGGATCAATCCCTCCGTGCCGCCGAATCCGCCCTTGCGGACCTCTCCCGACGGCAAAGCAGGGTCGTCCGTGGCCCCCGCCAGAGAAGTGGTGACCCGAAAGGCGTCGGCGGCGATGCGGGCCAGGATCCGGGCCTCGCCGGTCCCGCCGACAATCAACAGATGTCTACGCCGCATGGCCGACCCCCGTTCCCTCGCGATCGACGATCAGGATCTCTACCCGGGTTTCCGGCTTGAGATGGGCGCGCGCCACGCACAGGGCCTGTCGAGCAATTTGGTCGGCGAGCGCCGGACCCTTCCGGTCGAGGATCTCGGCGGCCGTATTGGCGTCGGCCAACCGGGAATCACCCGCCAGGGCCGCCAGGGCCGCCATGTCCACCCGCGAGGCGGAGGAATGCAGATTCAGATTCCCCTGCGCCAGCTTGACCATCTTGGCAAAGCCTCCGGCAATACACAGAAATGGGACCGGTCTATGGCGCAGGTACTTGAACAACGCTCCGGCGAATCCGCCCATGTCGAGCACCGCCTCGTCCGGCAGATTCAGGCGGACCCGGGCCGCCGCCTCGGAAGCCCGGCCGGTGGCGGCAATCAACCGGTCGTGGCCACAGGCCAGGGCCACATCGACGCCGCGATGCAGGCTGTGGATCCAGGAATCAGCGGAATAGGGCACCACCACGCCGGTGGTTCCCAAAATCGACAGGCCGCCCACAATCCCCAGTCGCCCATTCAGAGTCCGGGTCGCCAGATCGGCGCCACCGGGGATCGACAGGGTAATGGTGACCGCGGGCTCCATACGCCATTCGGCGGCCAACCGGGCGATATTGTCTCCGATCATACGGCGCGGCGCCGGATTGATTGCCGGTTCCCCCACCGCCAACCGCAAGCCGGGCCGGGTGATGGTCCCCACGCCTTCTCCGGCCCGAAAGGTGATGCCGGACTGATCGCTCTTGGCCACATGAGCGACGATTTCGGCCCCATGGGTCACGTCCGGATCATCCCCGGCATCCTTGATCACCGAAGCCCGGGCACTGAACCGGTCCAAATGGGTCCGGTGCAGCGGAAAACAGGGAGTCAGACCACGCGGCAGGTGAATGGTCACGGGATCGGGGAACCCACCTCCCATCAACGCACCATAGGCCGCCGTGGCCGCCGCAGTGGCACAGGCGCCGGTGGTCCAGCCTTTGCGGAGGGGGTTTTGGGGATCCGGTCGCATGGGCGCAGTCTACCCTTCCCCCACAAGGGACTCCAGGATCCTTGAGTTTGGTATAACATAACATTATCATGGTTCCCTTCTTGGCTTTCGCCCCGGCGCCGGGGTATGAAAGGTCTGCTCACAACAAGGACCGACCCCCGTTGGACGAAAATTTCTTCATGCAAACCCTGCTGGAATCCGGCCTTGCCCATTGCAAGGTGGTGGCGGTGGACAACTCCGGCCTGTTGGTCAGCCTGTTCATGGCCGGGCTGCTGGGCGGTCTGACCCATTGCATCGGCATGTGCGGGCCTTTTGTGCTGTCGCAGGTGACCGCGCGCCTGGAGGCGACACCCGCCTCGGCCATGCGCGAATGGCAGCGTCTGACCGGCGCGGCGCTGCTGCCGTATCACCTGGGCCGGATGACCACTTACATGGCCTTGGGTGCCGGAATCGCGCTGCTGGCCGGAGGGGCGGTGTCGCTGACCGGCTATCGTTGGCTTTCGGCACTGTTGCTTGGCCTGGCGGCGCTGTTCTTCATCGGTTATGCCCTGCGCGCCCTGGTGCCCAGCCTTTCGCTCATGGGCAGTGGCGGCAAAGGGGAAAGCTGGTGGTCGCGCAACGTGGGGAGAGTCGTCAAACCCCTGTTTTCCCGCCCTTTGGGATGGCGCGGTTATCTGTTGGGGTTGGCATTGGGGTTCATCCCCTGCGGATTGCTCTATGGCGCCCTGGCGGCGGCGGCATCGGCGGGCGACCCCCTGGCCGGGGTGATGGCCATGGGTGCTTTTGCCATCGGCACCATGCCCAGCCTGCTGGGGGTGGGCCTGGCCGGGCACATGGCCGGATTGCAATGGCGCGAGGGCCTAATCAAGGTGGCGCCGGTTCTTTTGGTGGTCAATGCCGCCATTCTCTCGTATATGGCTTGGCAAATGCTGGCCGTGTGAGTGCTGACTGTTTGAGGCTTGGGAGGCCTGATTTTCCGTGAACAAACATCTGAGTATCATTGTCCTGGTTATTCTGGCCCTGGGTGCCGCCCTGGGCGGTCGGCTGTTTTTGATGTCCGATGAGGGCAGTGGCGGTGTCTCCCTGAGCCTGGCCAACAAGACCAAGGCCATCGGCGGTCCCTTTACCCTGACCACCCACGACGGACGTCAGGTCACCGAGAAGGACTTCGCCGGATCGCCGTTCATGGTCTATTTCGGCTATACCTTCTGCCCCGATGTCTGCCCCACCAGCCTTTCGGCCATTGGCGATGCCTTCGAGATCCTCGGCGACCGGGTCAATGGCTTGCCGGTGCTGTTCATAACCGTTGATCACGAGCGGGACACGGTCGAGGCCCTGGCCGACTATGTGGATTATTTTCACCCCAACATCATCGGTCTGACCGGCACCCAGGCGCAGATCGATCAGGCGGTCAAATCCTACAAGGCCTATTACGCCAAGGTGGTCGACAAGAGTAGGGAAGAGGGCGAAGGCAAGGGCTTCTATCTGATGGACCATTCCGCCTTTACCTATTTCATGGACGAGACCGGCACCATGGCGGCCCTGTTCCCCCATGGCATGGCACCCGAGGAAATGGCCAAGCGGCTGGGGAATCTCTTGTGACATCCGGCTCTCTGCCGGGTCTGATCGTTGCCGCGCCGTCTTCCGGTAGCGGCAAGACCCTGCTGACCCTTGGTCTGTTGCGCCATTTTTCCCGGAGCGGAATCGCCGTGGCCTCGGCCAAATGCGGCCCTGACTATATCGATCCGGCATTTCATTCCGCCGCCACCGGACGACCCTGTCCCACCTTGGACCCTTGGGCCATGCGCCCCGGGACCTTGGCCGCCAGCCTGCCAATGCAAGCCGATCTGCTGATCGCCGAGGGCGTTATGGGCCTGTTCGACGGCGCCACGGCCAGCAGCGGATCCACTGCCGATCTGGCCGCTCTGACCGGCTGGCCGGTGGTGCTGGTGGTGGATGCCCGGGCACAGACCGGCTCGGCGGCGGCGGTTGTGCGGGGCTTCGCCAGCCACCGAACCGACGTGACCATCGCCGGGGTGATCTTCAACCGGGTCGGATCGGCCACCCATGAGGCCCATCTACGCGCCGCCATGGCGCTGCATCTGCCTCATATGCCGATCCTCGGCTGCCTGCCCCGGGCCGATGCCCTGGCCCTGCCCTCGCGGCACCTGGGTCTGGTCCAGGCAGCCGAGCATGCGGACCTGCCCGCTTTCCTGGATGGCGCCGCCGATCTGGTGGCGGCGCACCTGGATCTGGCGGCGTTGCGCGGGTTGGCGCGGATTCCCGTCCTGCCGCGAACCCCATTCAGCGCGCCCCTGCCGCCCCTTGGACAGCACATTGCCGTGGCCCGCGACGAGGCTTTCGCCTTTACCTATCCGCATCTGTTGGAGGGCTGGCGGCATGCCGGGGCGACGCTGAGTTTCTTTTCGCCGCTGGCCGATGACTCCCCCGACCCGCAGGCCGACGCCGTCTATCTTCCCGGCGGCTATCCGGAGCTGCATGCCGGTCGGCTGGCCGCCAACGGGATTTTCCTTGATGGCCTGCGCGCCGCAGCGGCGCGACAGGCCTTCCTGTTCGGCGAATGCGGCGGCTACATGGTTCTTGGCAAGAGCTTGACCGACAAAGACGGCCGCGCCCATGCCATGGCCGGGCTGCTACCGCTGGAAACGTCTTTCGCCCAACGACGCCTGCATCTGGGCTATCGCGCCGCGACATTGCGGACGGAGACCCCGCTGGGAACTTCTGGTACCATGCTGCGCGGCCATGAATTCCACTATGCGACCATTGTCGCCGAGACAGGCGGATCGCCTCTGTTCCATTGCCGCGATGCCCGCAATACCGATCTGGGTTCCGCCGGGCTGCGGGAAGGATCGGTGGCCGGATCCTTTATCCATCTGATTGATCGGGAGTAACGGATCATGACCGAAATCCCGTTTTGGCGCCGGATTTCGTTGCGCGACATGACCCTGGAGCAATGGGAAAGCCTTTGCGATGGCTGCGGCAAATGCTGTCTGCACAAGCTGGAAGACCCCGATGACGGTGAACTGGCCTTCACCAATATCGCCTGTCGCCTGCTCGATACCGAGACCGGCCACTGCAAGGACTATGTCCACCGGACCCTGAAAATCGCCGATTGCATCGAATTAACGCCCAACGGATTGATGACCATCCAATGGCTGCCGACGACCTGCGCTTATCGCTTGGTCTATGACGGCCGGGATCTGCCCGATTGGCATCCCTTGAAGACCGGGGAGTCGGAGTCGGTGCATCGGGCCGGGCAATCCATCCGCGGACGGGTGGTCGCGGAAAAAGATGCCGGAGAGCTCGAAGATCATATCGTCACCTGGCCGGAATGACGCTATAACAAGGTCATGAGCGAGGCACCGTCCCTGACCGGGGTGATGGCCGCCGTGGCCACGCCCATGACACCCGACTTGACCCCCGACATCAAACGGTGGGGGGATCACTGCCGCCGGTTGTTGGCCAACGGCTGTGACGCCCTGGCGATTTTCGGCACCACGGGCGAGGCCAATTCCTTTACCGCCGACGAACGTATGCTGGCCTTGGAAGCGCTCATCGAGGAACAGGAAATTCCCGCCGACAAGATCATTGTCGGCACCGGGGTCTGCGCCCTGCCCGACGCGGTGCGCTTATCGGCCCATGCGGTGGACCTGGGAGCCGCCGGATGTTTGGTGCTGCCGCCGTTTTACTACAAGAATGTTCATGATCAGGGGCTGATTGATGCCTTTACCGTGCTCATCGACAGCGTCGCCGACGATCGGCTAAAGGTCTACCTGTACCATTTTCCGCAGCTGGCGGGGGTGCCCCTCCCGCTGCGCGTGGTGGTCTATTTGGCCCAAACCTATCCGCAAACCGTGGTCGGCCTGAAGGACAGTTCCGGCGATTTCGAGAATATGCGGGCGATTTTACAGGAGCTGCCGGGATTCGGCCTGTTCAGTGGCTCCGACGAATTCTTGCTGTCGGTTCTTGAACAAGGCGGCGCTGGATGCATCACCGCGGTGGCCAACGTGGCCGGGTTCCTGGCCGGAAATGTGTTGGCGGACTGGCGACTGGGCGACGTCAAGAGTGCGGGTGCCTGGCAGGAAAAGCTGACCCGGGTGCGTAAAGAGGTCATTGCCTATCCCGGCACCTCGGCGGTCAAGGCCATCCTGGCCCGACTCGACGGCAGCGCCGAATGGCTGACCGTCCGACCGCCGTTGCGCCCGCTGACCGCCGCCGAATCGGACCATCTGTTCGCCCGCTTGGATGAGATCGGGGTCGATCTTGGCTGACTCCCGCTGTCTGCTGCGGGTCGGAGACCAGGCCATTCCCCTGCGCCTACGCCGCCATAAACGCGCCCGACGGTTGACCCTGCGCCTTGATAGTCGGGGCGAGGGCGCGATGATCACCCTGCCCAACGGCGTGCCCATCGCCGAGGCCCTGGCCTTTGCCGAAAAGCAGGCGAGTTGGATTCTGTCCCGGCTGGAAGACCGCCCGCAACCGGTGCCTTTTGCCCATGGCGCCATCATTCCCCTGCGCGGCGAACCCCATGCCATCCGCCACCGGCCCGACAAACGGGGCACCGTCTGGCGGGTGGCGGAAAGCCGCGAGATCCACGTGGCCGGAGACCCGGCCCATACGGCGCGGCGGCTGCGTGACTGGCTGCGGCGGGAAGCCCGCGCCACCATCACCGAAAAGGTCACGGCCAAAGCGGCGTCGATCGACGTCAAACCCGGTCGCATCACCCTGCGCGATACCCGGTCCCGCTGGGGTTCCTGCGCCCACAATGGCAATCTGTCGTTTTCCTGGCGGCTGATCCTGGCACCGCCCGAGGCCTTGGATTACGTGGTCGCCCATGAGGTGGCCCATCTGGTTCACGCGGATCACGAGTCGCGATTCCATCGTCTGGCCGCCCGCCTCGCCGAGGATGCGCAGACCGGTCGTGCCTGGCTCAAGGCCCAGGGACAGAGCCTGCACCGTTACGGCCGCGATTGACGCGGCCCGCCCCCCGTTTTTCACATTCCGCGAGAAAAATCGAACCCTGTGATTGCCATCACTGATTCACACAGTGCGCTTGGTTAATATCGGAACATCAAGAGGGCAACACCTCCTATCGAACAGCATGAACCTATCAGATTACCGTCGTACGGAAGGGCCATACCATGAAAAAGTCATTGATCGTTTCCGCCATTGCAGCCGCGTTTTTCGCCTTTTCTCCGGTGCAAGCCGCGCCGATCGATTTCTCCGACAATGATTGGTTCACCACTGACAATGTTTCCGGCCTCGATTGGCTGGACCTGACCGAGACCCAGGGTTGGAGCCTCAATCAGGTCAACGCCAGCGCGACCACAATCGGCGGACATAGCCTGGATGGGTGGCAGGTGGCCACGGTCGATCAGGTCATGGACATGGCCGCCAATTTCACCGGCATGGCCATCAATCCCAATCCGGCCGCTTGGAATCTTTCACCGCTATCGTCCAACCTGCTTGATCTCGTCGGTCGCACCTTGAGCTATGAAAGCTGGTTTTGGACCGCCGACCTGTTTCAGGGCGTGATCAACAATGTCGCCATCGTCCCTCGCTACAGCGGCGCGGCGTCCGGGCCTGATGCTTCTTGGAACGTCGCCGGTTTCATGATGGTTCGCGACAGCGGCGCCGACCAGGTTCCCGAACCCGCCACACTGGCTCTGTTCGGCATGGGTCTTGCTGGTCTGGGCATTGCCCGCCGCCGCAGCCGGAAGGCAGCCTGACCCATAACCACTTCAAGCCCAATCAGACCGGCGGCCTTCGGGCCGCCGTTTTCGGTCTTATGGATCGGACAGCCGCATCGCCGCCGCCCTGGCAAAAGCGATGGTCTGCGCCCTGCGCCGCGATCCGTTCAGGCTGGCCGCATGGGATGATGGGGGAGCCGGACGCAGGATTGCCCCGTCCCAGACATCGGCGACGATGATCCCGCAGCCCTCGGGCAGCAGCTCGCGCGGGAAATCCGCCCGCACGGCGAAATAGAAAGCATCGCAATAAGGCAGGTATTCGGGCCACTTGCCGTCCGCCTTGAAATCCGCCGCCCCGGATTTGATCTCAACGCCGGTAAACCGCCCTTTGGGGTCCAGCCCCATCACATCCATGCGCCGCCCGTTCCCCAGCTTGAATTCGCTCAGCACCGCCAGCCCCATGTTGACAAGCAGGCGACATACCCCCCGGCTGACCTCTTCCGTGACGATGTTCCTTGATTGTTCCATGGCCTGACTTTAGCGATTTTGCCGTTGTTGGTAAAGAGGGTGGATGGGGTGCCGGTTATTCCGGTCGTCTTTTCGCGGCAGACCTCCCTATTTTAGCGCCACGACCACTTTTTGACTGTTCATGAGGATCAAAAATGACCCGCTTGCTAACCCGAATTGCCCCGATGCTGGCCCTGTTGGGCTTCCTGCTGGCGCCACAACCCGCCGAAGCGGCCAATAGTGCCTGCAAGGGCCTGTCCAGTTCCGCCTGTGGCAGCAAGTCCGCCTGTACCTGGGTGGATGGCTACACCACCAAGAAAGGCACCAAGGTCAGCGCCTATTGTCGCGCGAAGGGGTCCAAGGGTACGGGCAAAGCCAAAGGCCTGACCAGCGAAAGCAAGAAATCCACCGATAAGAAGACTAAAAAAGTAAAGAAATCGAAGGCGGAAAAATCCGACAAAAAGGACAATAAAAAGAAAAAGAAGGCCGCGACGGACGACAAGAAGAAAAAGAAGAAGAAGAAAACAGAAAAGAAGTAATTCTTGTGCACCGCGCTTGGGGGATCAATCATCCCCCATGCGCAACGCCGCGATAAAGGCTGATTGTGGGATTTCGACCTTCCCGAACTGGCGCATCTTTTTCTTGCCCGCCTTCTGCTTTTCCAACAGCTTGCGTTTGCGGGTGATATCACCGCCGTAGCATTTGGCGGTGACATCCTTGCGCATGGCCGAGATGGTCTCGCGGGCGATGACCTTGCCGCCGATGGCTGCTTGAATGGGGATCTTGAACAGCTGACGCGGAATCAGGTCCTTGAGCCGGTCACAGACCATCCGACCCCGGAACTCCGCCTGACTGCGGTGACAGATGAAAGCCAGGGCATCCACCGGTTCCGTGTTGACCAGGATGCCGACCTTGACCAAGTCGCCTTCCTCGTAGCCATCCATCTCGTAGTCGAAGCTGGCATAGCCCCGGGAAATGGATTTCAGGCGGTCATAGAAATCAAACACCACCTCGTTGAGCGGCAGGCGATAGACCGCCATGGCCCGCGACCCGGCATAGGTCAGCTCGATCTGCCGTCCCCGGCGCTCGGTGCAAAGGGAGAGCACGGCGCCCAGATACTCGTCGGGCACCAAGATGGTGGCTTTGATCCAGGGCTCGGCTACGGTGGCGATCTGACTGGGATCGGGATAGTCCGCCGGATTATGCAGGTCGATGGTCTCGCCGCTGTTCAACTGGATTTCATAGGCCACGCTGGGCGCGGTGGTGATCAGGTCCAGATTGAATTCCCGTTCCAATCGTTCCTGGACGATTTCCAGGTGCAGCAAGCCCAAGAATCCGCAGCGGAAGCCGAAGCCCAGGGCGGCGGAGTTTTCCGGCTCGAACTCGAAACTGGAATCGTTGAGCCGCAGCTTGGACAGGGATTCGCGCAGATCCTCGAAATCCGCCGCGTCGGACGGAAACAGCGAGCAAAACACCACCGGCACCGACGGCTTGAAGCCGGTCAAAGCCTGGTCGGTGGGGTTCTTGTCCTCGGTGATGGTGTCGCCCACGTTGGTATCGGCGACGGTCTTGATGGAGGCGGTGATATAGCCCATCTCGCCGGGACCGAGCACATCGCATTTGGTGATTTTCGGTGTGAACACGCCCACCTGATCCACCTGATGCAGGCTGCCCGAGGACATCATGCGCACCTTCATGCCCCGCTTGAGCTGACCATCATAGACCCGGACCAGGATCATCACGCCCAGATAGGGATCGTACCAGGAATCCACCAGCAAGGCCTTGAGCGGTGCATCGGCATCGCCGACCGGGGACGGAAGCCGCTTAACCAGGGCTTCCAGGACCTCCGGCACGCCAACACCGGTCTTGGCCGACACCGGCAGGGCATCGGTGGCATCAAGACCGATGACATCCTCGATCTGCTGACAGATGCGGTCCGGCTCCGAGGCGGGCAGATCGATCTTGTTGAGCACCGGAATGACTTCATGATCGTTGTCCAGCGCCAAATAAACATTGGCCAGGGTTTGCGCCTCGACACCCTGGGTCGCATCGACGATCAGCAAGGACCCCTCACAGGCGGCCAGAGACCGGCTGACCTCGTAAGCAAAATCCACGTGGCCGGGAGTGTCCATCAGATTGAGTAGATACTTTTCCCCATCGGACGCGGTGAATTCCAGGCGCACGGTCTGCGCCTTGATAGTGATACCCCGTTCGCGCTCGATATCCATGGAATCGAGCACCTGTTCCTTCATCTCCCGGTCGGCCAGGCCGCCGCAATGCTGAATCATGCGATCGGCGAGAGTGGACTTGCCGTGATCGATATGGGCGATGATGGCGAAGTTGCGAATATGTTTGAGATCAGTCATGGACCGGCTTCTAGCACCCCCGGGGTGGTTTTTCCATAGGTTCGGCGATCCGTTGCGCTGTCGAACCTATTTCCGTTGGAATGATCGCCATTTCCCATTAGAACTAATGGGGTTCATCACCCTCCGTCGCGGAAAGGGAATCATGCGGGAAACCAAACCGCAGCCGGGCCATCGGACGACCTCGGACAAGCCATCCGGACGGGCTCTCAAAACCTTGATCCCCGGCATCATCCTGCTGGCTGGCACGATGATCGCGGTTGTGACCTGGTCCGGTCAACGTCAGGCCGAGGAACGCCAAATCAGTGCCTTTCTCGGTCGTCAGGCGGAAAGCGTGCTGACCGGTGTTTCACAGGTTCTCGATACCCACTTCAATAATTTGCACCGCATGGGACGACGCTGGTCGGTCAGCGGCGGCACGCCCTATGACCTTTGGGTCAACGACGCGGCCAGTCTGGTCCAGGATCGCCCCGGCACGCGGGCCGTGGCCTGGGTGGATCCGGCCCCGGCGGTGCGTTGGTCTTATCCCATTATCGGCAATGATTGGCTCTTGCAAAAAAATCTGTTTGCCTCCCGAGATCGGGCAAAAACCCTCGAACTGGCCCGCAGCGACCGCACGGCCAGAATCACCCCGCCTCTGCGCGGTCCGGAAGGAACCTTGGAATTCGAGGTTTATGTCCCGGCCGTCGGGGCCCAAGGGCTCGACGGATATGTGATGGCTGTATTCGAAGCAGAGGCGCTGCTTCAAGCGATGCTACCGGGTGATCTGGTGCGTGATTTGTGGGTCGAGTTCACCTTGGACGGATTGCCGGTCTACCAATCCAGCCACACCGGGGATGCCCCGCTGAGCGCCTTTTCCGGTCGCCACGGGGTGAATATCGGCGGCGCATCCTGGCAAATTCGCCTGCATCCCACACACCAGCTTGTCGGGAGCATGCGGTCGGACCTGCCCCTGGCCTCCTTGGGCATCGGGTTGCTGCTCAGCGGACTGTTGGCGATCACCGCCTTGTTGATCCTGGTGGCGCGGGAAAGATTGCTGCGGCTGCGCGAAAGCGATCAACAAATCCGCACCTTGGTGGATACCGCAGGCGAGGGCATCGTCACCGTCGATCGCCAGGCGAGAATTCTGAGCTTCAACGAGGCAGCGACCCGTATTCTCGGCTATGGGGAAAGCGAAGCCCTGGGTATGGAGATCACCCGCATGATCCCCGGCGCACCCGGCGCCCGGCTCAAATCCCTATTGGCCACCGACTCGCTGCGTCAGGGGGAAGTGACGACCGAGGAAATGGATGGTCTGTGCCAAGGGGGCGGGCTGGTTTCGATTCTGGTCACCATCTCTCCGTTGCCCTCCGAGCGGGGCCCACGCACGGTGATAACCCTGCATGATATCACTCAGCGCAAACAGGCTGAATTGGCCCTGCGCCGCAGCGAACAGCGGTTCCGCTCCCTGGCAGAAAACGTGCCCGGGGTGATCTATCTCAGCCGCAACAATCAACGCCACGATATCTTGTTCATCAATGATCGGGTGGAACAGATCACTGGCCATCCCCGCCAGGCCTTCATTGCCGGAGACCTCAGCCTGCGGGATTTGGCTCACAAGGAGGATGCCGCCTGGATTCCCCAGGCCGTGCAGAACGCCACCCGGTTGGGCGAGCCCTTTGAGCTGTCTTATCGCCTGAAGCGTCGGGACGGGGAGTGGCGGTGGATTCAGGAGTTCGGCGTGGCCTTGGAATTCGAAGGCGAGGGCATCGTGCTGGAAGGCTACCTGCATGATGTGACCGAACGCCACGATGCCGAGGAGAATCTGATCAAGGCCAAGGAGGCGGCGGAATTCGCCAACCGGGCCAAATCGGAGTTCCTGGCCAACATGAGCCACGAACTGCGTACACCGCTCAATTCGATTATCGGCTTTTCCGAAATCATGACCGCCGGGATCTTTGGCAGCCTGGGCAACGAGAAATATGCCGAATACTGTGGCGATATCCATGAGTCAGGTCAGCATCTCTTGCAAGTCATCAGCGATATCCTGGATCTATCAAAGATCGAGGCCGGTGAATTGAAGATTGATGAGGAACCGGTGGATCTGGCCCAATTGACCCGCAATACCCTGCGTATGGTCAACGACCGGGCCATCACCCACGCCTTGTTCTTGAAGGTATCGCTGCAACCGGCTCTGCCCAAGATCCTGGGCGACGAGCTGCGACTCCGCCAGATTCTGCTCAACCTGCTGTCCAATGCCATCAAGTTCACCCCCGACGGCGGCGAAATCACGGTGATGATCCGCACCACCAAAACCGGCGCGCTGCGCATGGAGGTCATCGATACGGGGATCGGTATTGCTCAGGAGGATCTGGACCTGGTCATGCGGCCTTTCGAACAAATCCGCGAAAGCGCCATCCACGCCCATGAGGGCACGGGATTGGGGCTTTACCTGACCAAGACCTTGGTGGAGATGCACCGGGGCAGCATTCGGCTGAAAAGCGAATTGCAAGTGGGCACGCGGGTGATCGTCGAATTCCCCCCAGACCGCAGTCTGGTGCGGGAGTGATTACTGGATGCGGAACGGTTCCAGGTCGTTGTGTCGGGCGGCGACGATGGCCGCGTTGCCGTCGGCGGCCAGACCCAGCTGCGTGCCGTTGGCGGAATAGATGCCATAGACGATCTCGTCTTCCAGCTTGACCGGCCGCACATAGGCCACGCTGCCCAGGCCCCAACCGGCCAGATCGAAGCGCCGGTTCGTGGGATTGGAGGAACCCGCCGAAGCGGCGGGGTGTCCGTAATGCCGCGTCATGTCTTGTTCTCCTTATTGCGCGTCGATGGTCTTGGTCGAGCCGATGGGAATGGTCCGAACCTCTATTTCCGGCTCGTGCCGTTCCAAATCCACATGCAGCAGTCCGTTGTCCATATTGGCGCCCACCACCTCGATCCCCTCGGCAAGCACGAAGGCCCGTTGGAATTGCCGGGCGGCGATTCCCCGGTGCAGGTAAACGCGCTCCGATTCGTCGTCGTTGTTCTGGCCGCGGATCATCAGCTGGTTTTCCTCGATGGTGATGCTCAGCTCATCCATGGTGAAACCGGCTACCGCCAGGGTGATGCGCAGATGGTTTTCACCAATCTGTTCAATGTTATAGGGGGGATAGCCGTCGGCGGAGCTTTTGGCGACCCGATCAAGAATGCGTTCGAAATGGTCGAAACCCAGCAGCAGCGGACTATTGAATGTGGCCATGCGCGACATGGAAACCTCCTCGGGTGGCCTCAAATCTGAGCGATCACCGGTCTATCGGGCCCCGGATGGGCACCCTGGCTTAAATTTGGGTTGGTTACGGGGCTGCGTCAACCCATGTCACCGTTTCCGTACCGTTCCTTGTACTCGGCTTCCAACGATTCGCGGGTTTCGGCCAGAAAGGCGTCAAAATCGGGGCCGGTCCAAGCCCGATGGTTGCCCTCCGCATAGGCCTGCCCATTGCGTTCATACATCAGCGCGTTGAGCTTGTTGGAAATAAAGTTGTTACGGGTCTGGAGAGCCTCGGCGGGGGTGCCCATTACGATGGAATTGTCGGGGATGACCGTCCCTTCCTTGAGAAAGGAATGACCCGCGATGACGCAGTTGTCCCCGATCACGCAGCCGTCCATGATCGTCGCGCCGATGCCCACCAGGCAATTGTCCCCCAGGCGGCAGCCATGCAGCACCGCGCCATGGGCAATGGTGCAATGGGCGCCGATCAATGTCGGCCCGCCCCAGGCCACATGAATCATCACGTGATCCTGAATATTGCTGCAACGACCGATCCAGACGTCGTGCAGTTCGGCGCGAATCACCGCGTAAGGCCAGATGCTGACCCCGGGTTCGGCGGAAATTTTACCATAAAGCCGGGCCGTCGGATCCACATAGGCGGGATCGGCCAACAGCACCTCGGGACCCAGGTCGGTCATGGCGTTGTCCTTTCTTGTTCGGTAATCAGGCTGACCAGTCCGACGAAGGCAGGCAATGGATGGGTCACCACCCAGGTGGGGATGGCTTCCATATAGTCCTCGAACCCACCCTTGGCGACGAATCGCTGGCGGAACTTGGATTGCTGGAAGCGCTCCAGATAGCGTGGCACGATACCGCCCATCACAAAAACCCCGCCCCGTGCCCCGCCGTACAAGGCCAGATCCCCAGCCACCGTACCGAGCAAGGCAAACATCATGTCAAGCGCGTCGCGGCATTGGGCGTCCGTGCCCGCGCCCACTTGGGCCGGAGTCATCGGTTCCACCGGAACCCCGCGCAGAAGACTTAAAGTGCAATGGAGATTGACCAGCCCGCTGCCAGAGATGAGCTGTTCGGCGAATACCGGGCCGTGGCGATGGCGCAAATGATGAATCACCGCCGCTTCCTCGTCATCGGCGGCGGGCAGGGTGGCATGGCCGCCCTCGCCAGGGACCGGTATATATCCGCCGTCATGGGGCACCACCAGGGCGGTTCCCAACCCGGTACCGGGTCCGATCACCGCCATAGGGCGACCGGGCGTGGGGGTGCCGCCGCCCACCGGGACGCGATCATTCTCGACGATGTGGGGGGCCGCCAGGGCGTTGGCGGCAAAATCGTTGACCACTTCCAGGCGGTCAAAAGACAAGGCCTGACGGGTTTCCTCGATGGAGAAGGCCCACGGATTGTTGGTGATCTCGATGCGGTCGCCGTCCACCGGCCCGGCCACGTCGAAGGCCCCCAGACAGGGTGGTTCCGAGGGTGCGGCATCGGCCAGATAGGCCTGGGCGGCCGCCAGCAGCCCCGGATAGTCCGCACATTGCAAGGTGCGTTGGTGAAAGATCTTGCCCGTTTCGTCGCATAAGGCGAAACGGGCGTTGGTACCGCCAATATCGGCGATCAAGCCCAGTCCGGGGGAAGCTCCGGGGGAAGCGGTCACGGCGGATCAGGCAGCCATGGTTTTGGGAGCCCTGGCGGCATGGGCCATGGTTTCGGATTGCTGGGCCACATCCTCCAGGTCCGCTTCCAAGGTGGTGATTTGCCGGTCCAGGTCGGCGCAGGCGGAATCCAGCCGTCGCGCGGCACTATCCAAGGCGGCAAAACTGCGTTGCAGGCTGGCATACCCGGCCTCGACCCGATCGGTGGAGTCTTCCGGTTCCTCGCGGGCGTCGCGCAGGCGGCCATAACAGGCCACCACCATGCCCAGTTCCACGTGGCTGCGCGCCTCGGCGATACCCAGGCCACAATCCACCAGGCAGGCCTGCCAATCGGGATCGGCGGTCAACCGGGCAATGGTATCGGGAATCAATGTCGGCAGCTGACTGCGCGGAAGTCCCTCGCAGATTTCCAGCCAGGCCCGGACCACGCTCATATTGCCCAGGTCGCCGAGTGGCTGTCCCGCCACCAGCGCGCCGCGCAGGCGGGCGTCGAATGTTTCAAATCCCTCGGTCGGTCGGATCATCATTGTCGTCGCTCCTTGATCAGACTGGCGGCTTGCACCGACGATGCTTTGAGGGTAGGACCACAAGGGTTAAACAAGGGTGAATCGCCGCCCACCCCCCGAGTACATGACCCCGAGTACATGACAAAGTGATGGCCCAGGATCTGACCCAGGACTTTATTGCCCGCAACCGCCCCAGCCTGATTCGGGTGGGGCTGTTTTTCGGCCTTGCCGTTGTACTGGCGGTGCTTAGCGGCGAACCGGGCATGCTGCATGTGTTGGAGTCGCTGTTGCGGCTGGGAGCGCTGATTTCCGCCTTTGCCGCCTATTTCATGAAGGATCGCAGCATTGATGCCCCGACGCTGACCCGTTGGGATGAGGCGGCGTTCTTGCTGATTTTGGCGCTGTTGTTCGGGTTTCTCGGTGGTCCCGAGCCGATTTAATTGGGCATTTGGACCAGATCAACCATCTTGCGGTTCAAAGCCGCGGCGGTGGTTTCGGGAATCTTGAACACCCATCCATCGGCCCGGCGCACCGCTTCCAGCAAGGCCCGACGCAAGCCATCCTGAGCCGGGTCGGCCGTTTCCTCGGCCCGCCCAAGCGAAAGACGCGCCCAGTGGGCCTCTTCGAACGGCGCCACGGTCATGCGGACCATGGGCCCGGCCGTGGTTTGGATCTCCACCAACAAGCTGCCGTCGGGATCAAACGGAATCCGGTCGGCCCGGCGAACGTCCTCGAACAGGAGGCCATCCAATGCCTGTGTGAGCGGCAAAACAGCCATGGGTTTGGCCGCGCCACTGCCCGTTGGGGCGTTTTCCGGCCGGAACCGTTTGGTCAAAGGATCCTTGGACAGGACCACCACGTGGTCCTTGGGATGAAACAGGGTGACCTTGGCCACCGCCTCGGCGGGCAGATCGATCAACAACCGGTTCATCCATTGGGTGGGGTCATCGCTGAACGGCAATTCCCCGCGCGCCAGCCAGGTTTCGTTGGATTCAGCCCGGCGTAGATAGATCCCGCTTTGGCCTCCGTCGCCGATGTTGAAGTTGCGCTTGCCGACCATCAGCCCGGCGACAATATGACCGTCCATGTCGATCAGGGTGATCTTGTGGGCCTTGGAGTCCTTATGCTTGAGGTCGCGCAAGTGCAGCCGGGCGTGGTTTTTAGCCAGTTGGGTACGCGGTTCAAGCTTTTGCAGCCGCTCCAGACCGAGCACCAGATCCCGCACCTTGGTGGGATCGGCGTGATAGCCATCCCGTTGTTCGATCGCCCACAGGCCTTCTTCGCGCCGCAAGGAGACCCTGCGACCCACGCTTTCCACGTTGATCACCGCCAATTCCCCCAACCGCTGGGCCATGTCCGGCAGCATGGGCCCGGGGTTTCCGGCCCGCAGGGCGTCGGGACCGGCATAGCGGGTCAGCACGTAGGCGGCGGCCAAACAAGCCACCAAGGCGGCCAGGGCCAGGATCAACACGGTCTTGAGCTTCATGACCCGGCCTCCGCCTTGCGGATCAGCCGACGGCGGGAACTGCGCCGTTGCCGCGACCAGACCACGCCCAGCATGATCACCCCCACCAACAACGGCATGGCGATGATATTGGCGAACTTCAGCCAACTGTCCAAGGCCTCGATATCCCGCCGCAGCACGTGCTGCACATTGCGCAGAGCCTTGCGGGTGGCCACCATTTCGCCGCGGAACTTCTCCACCGCCAGCCGGTCCGCCGCCGAGAGCAACAGCCCACCGCCTTCGCCGCTGCTGAGCGACCGGACCTTGGCTTCCAGGTCTTTCAGCTTGTCGAGCAGGGTCTGTTCGTTGGCGCGATAGCGCATCTCCGCTCTTTGACGGATTTCCTCGACCCGCTTAAAGGGGCGTTCGGACCGGCCCCGCGCCCGCAGTCCGGCCAAGGCCGAACCACCGCTCAGGTTCTCCAGCGCATTGACCACCAGATCGCCATTGTTGGCGAAGGGCACCATCAGCCGCTGTCCGCTCAGATCCCGCAAGCGCACCCAGAAACGGTCATCCAGCATGTCGGTGTCGGAAAACACCATGACATTGATGGGGCTGGCCGAGCGGTCCAGGTGCATCCGCGCCTGTTCTTGGTCATTGGTCAACAGGCCCGGTTCCTCGGGCGGACCGCCGGGAAAGGCGGTTGATACCTCGCCATCCACCCTGGCGCCGATCATCAGGGCCTGGCCTTGGGGACGAAAATCCCGGAACAACCCCACCACGTCGGGCTTTTCCATGAAAGCCGCGGCGGACAAGGCCATGGATTCGTTACTGGTATGCAGCACGGGCGTCACGCGGGTATCGCGGTCCGGCAGAGCCTCGAGAATGCCGGCGGTGGCGATATTGACGGTCTTCAAATCGCCGGTGACCGCGTCGTTGCTGTCCATATGCTCCGGTTCCAAGGTCAGCCAGGCCACATAGTCGCTGACCACCGCGCGCCCATCGCTGCCGGTGGTGGAAACCCGCCGCGCCGCATCCCGGTCACCAGCCACTTCGCCCGGACGCAGACGCAGGCCCCAGGTTTTCAAAAGCTGGTTGAAATCGGAAAACCGGGCCGGGCCAAAGCCCCGTTCGGCATGGGCGTCGACGAATACCAGGGCGCGCCCGCCGCCGAGCACGAACTGGTCGATGGCATAGACAATGCGATCCGGAAGATCACGCGGATGGACTACCATCAACAGATCCACCGACGGATCCAGACGGCGGAAATTGGTGCCCAAATTGCGCACTTCGAAGAATTCGCGCATCAGATCGGTGATGACCCAGCCGCGCTCCGAGACGCCGCCGTCCAGGGGCAAGGTGGAAATCAGCCCGATCACCGGGCGGCGGGCCTGGGACAGCACATGCACCATGCGGGTCAGATCATATTCGATGAAGGCTTCTCGCTCGGGGGAGAAAAACGGCACCACCTCCAGCCCGTCCACCGCGTTGGTGCCTTCCAGGCCGAAATAAGCCAGATCCCCGGCATCATTGACCGGCAGCCCCTGCAATCCGGCGGCCACGGCCCGGTCTTCGTCGTCGGAAAAGGGCTGCGGATGGATGATCTCCAGAATGACCCGCCCGCCCGACAGATCCCGGTAGTGTTCCAACAACTCGCGGATGCGCCGGTAGTAGGGGGTCAGGCCGGGCACCGCCTCGGTGAGAATATCCGAGTAATAGAGCCGCAGCCGCACGGGCTCGTCGATATCGGCCAGGACCTGATGAGTCGAGGGCGCGAGGGTATAAAGCCGGTCCTCTGTCAGATCCAGCCGCCAGCCGCGAAAAGCCACGTTGGAAAAGACATTGACCGCCATCAAGATGATCGCCCCGAGCAGCAGGCCGAGAATGGCCAACCGGGTGCGGTCCATATGAGTGGCGCGGCGCATCTCAGGAGGCTCTTTTCATATCGACGATGACCACGTTGGCAAACAGCCAGAAAGTGATCATGGCGGCGAAGTAGATGATGTCGCGCAGGTCAATGACACCCTTGGTGATGGCATTGAAATGAGTCAGGAAGCTGAGGCTGCCCACCGCCTCGATGAGAATGCGCGGGGCCCAGCCTTGGAGCAGCGCCAGCACCATCTCGGCCCCGCTCATGGTGAACAGGAAACAGACCACGGCACCGACGATAAAGGCGATGACCTGATTACGGGTCAGGGCGGAAATGCACGACCCGATGGCCAAAAACGCCCCGGCCATGAGCAGGCTGCCGATGTAGCTGGCGAATATGACCCCGTTGTCCGGGTCCCCCAACACATTGACGGTGATCCACATGGGAAAACTCAGAACCAGGGAGAGCCCGACAAAGGCCCAGGCGGCAAAAAACTTGCCCAACACCGCCTCGGTCACCGAGATCGGCAAGGTCATCAGCAGCTCGATGGTGCCGCTTTTGCGTTCCTCGGCCCACAACCGCATGGCCACGGCGGGCACCAGCAACAGATACAGCCAGGGATGATAAAGAAAGAATGTCTGTAGATCCGCCTGACCCCGACCGAAGAAATCCCCCACGTAAAAGGTGAAGGCCCCGGACATGGAAAGAAACACGGCGATGAAGATATAGGCCAGCGGCGTGGCGAAATAGCCCGCCAGTTCGCGACGGAAGATCAGCCGCACATTGCGGGTCATTTCCTTTTGCGCCAGCAGGCTCTGCCGCATGGCCGCGCCCCGCCTACCCATGGATATGCTCCCATTTGCTCAGGTGGCCGGTGATGCGGCGGAAGGCGTTTTCCAGGCTCGTGTCGGCGCCGATGAGCTGTCGGGGCGTACCGTCCGCCAGTACCTTGCCGGCGCCGATGACCACGGCGCGGCTACAGACCGCTTCCACCTCTTCGAGGATATGGGTGGAGACGATGATCGCCTTGTCTTGGGACATGTCGCGGATCAGTTCCCGCACATGATGCTTCTGGTTGGGGTCCAGGCCGTCGGTGGGCTCGTCGAGGATCAGCACTTCCGGGTCATGCAGGATCGCCTGGGCCAGACCGACCCGCCGCCGGAACCCCTTGGACAGGGTATGGATGGGCCGATGCAACACGTCTTCCAACGCCGTGCGCGCCACCGCCCGTTCGACCTTTTTTCGGCGTCTCTTGCGGTCGTAGCCGCGAATCCCGGCGACGAAGCCGAGAAAGGCCGCGGGGGTCATGTCGCCATAAGAGGGCGCACCCTCGGGCAGATAGCCCAGGCAGCGCTTGACCCCCACCGGATCATCAATGACGTCGCGGCCACAGACCTGGGCGGTGCCGGAATCCGGATCAAGGAACCCGGCGATCATTTTCATGGTGGTGGATTTTCCCGCGCCATTGGGTCCGAGGAAACCCAGAACCTCGCCGCGATGGACCGTCAGGTCGATGCCGTCCACGGCAACCACCGGCCCGAAGCGCTTGCTCAGGCGTTCCAGAACGATCATGTCATACAAGGATCGGCACCCCATTTCCCCCGGCCCCAAAAATGGCCGACCGGCGGGCGGAATTCAAGGCATTATCAAACTTCCCTTGGTATCAATTCAGGTCGCTGATCACGGTCAGACGTTTCTTTTCCAAAAAGTCCTGAATATCCTTCTCGGCCAGGATCTTCTCCTGCCGGGCAAATTGCAAAAAGAACTCGCGGATCTGATCGAATTCGCCATTGATGGCGGTGCGTAATTCGTCGCGCAGAGCCTGGGTTTCCTGTTTGAATTCGGTATTGAATTTCTCCCCCAGGCGGCGCTTTTCCTCTTCCGCCCAGGCGGCCAGATCATTGAGGGCGGCTTCTTTTTGCGCCCCGACCAACTTGTCCATCTCGGCGATTTTATCCTGGCGCCGGGTTTCTATCTCGGCTTCCAGCTTGCCAAGCGATATCAGCAGCTTTTCCTCCTGCGACGACAGGATATTGATATTGCGCTCGACCGCCGCGACGGTGCGGTCGAGGGTTTGCTTCTCCTTGCTCAATCGCGACAGTTCGTTGCCCAGATGGACCCGCATGGCTTTTTCGCGTCCTTGGCGGCGGGCCATGGCGGTCATATTGATCAAGGCGGTAACGGTGACGAAACCCAGAATCAGGCCGGGAATGATAATCAACAGGGGCATGGGTCGGGTCCTCGTCGGTTCAGGTTGCGTCGATACGGGTCAACAATTCGATCCAGCGCATCTTGTCATCGACCCCCTTGGCAAAGGTTTCGGGAAGGGCCACAAACAGACCGTCGCCCCGATCATCCAGGCGGCCATCGATGATTTCCAAGGTCACGTCCAGGATCGGACATTGGATGCGGGTCACGATGGCGCCGGTCATGTCCCGGTCCCCGGCGGCGAACAAAACGCCGTGCATGGAAAGATCCACCGCCGGTCCATGATCCATCTGACCGTCGCGGTTGACCCAATGCACGATCATCGCCCCGTCTGGAACTTTTACCCGGGGAGCGAATCGCTTGTCGTTGTCGATTCGCTCATAGCCCTTGGACAACAAGCGATCACGGGCTTCCTCGGCTTCCGCCATGGTGGCGCGCACCCGATCTTCGATGAAGTCCGACGTCATGGCGGTGGGCACCAGCACCACTGGCTGCGGTTCCGACTCCGGTCCTTCGCGGTGCCGCCGCCGAAACCGCACCATAAGAACGAGGCCAACGACCAGAATCAGCAGCACCGCCCCCAGCAGCGGTATCAGATTGGAAGAGGACTCTTCATCCTTTTGCATTCCCGGAGTCGGTGCCGGTGGGGCGGAGGGGGACGGCCGCGTTTCCGGTTCCGGTTCCGCTTCGGGTGGGATCTCGGCGATCGGCAGATCCCGCGCCGCCTCGCGGGTTTCTGCGGCCGAGGTCAGCACATCACGCACCCGCGCCGCATGATCGGCGGGCAGCGGTTGATCGATGATGGCCGCGGTTTTTTCCTGCAACAGCACCATGGCTTTTTGTAGTTGTTCCACCGGTGATTCCTGGTCGGCGATGCGCAGGGGCAGGTACTGAGCGCCCAGGGCCTCGGCCCAGCGACGCAGGAAATAGGAACGTCCGGACAGATCCCAGATGATCAATCGTCCGGCCAGGCGGGGCTGGAGGTTTGGCAGATGCTCTTCGATCAAGGCCAGATTGCGTTCGTGATAGGCGATCCCCAGCCGGTCATAGCGGGCGGCGGGGGATTGGTCCTTCAGGGCCATCAGCTTTTCGTTCAACGCGCCATAGCGGGGATCGTCCCGCACCGCCTCGCTGAGATACCCCAGCTTGGCATCCCAGATTTCCGGCTGACCGTCGGAGACCAGCAGCACCAGGGCGGGTTGGCTGGTCGCGGTCTTATGGCGCAAATAGGCCAGGGGCCGCTCGAAATCGGTGGCCAGGCCCTTGGCCTCAATGGCATCGATGTGTTTTTCCAGCGCCGCCATGCCCTCGGCGTCATCGGTGGGCACCGCCATATGTTCCCGCGCCGCCTCGTCGAAACCGGTGAGCACCAGCCGGTGCGGCGTTTCGAAGGTACGCACGAAAGTCATCAACCAAAGTTTGGAAGCCAGCTTGGGATCGTAGCGCTCCATGGAGCCTGATTCATCGAATACCACCACCATTTCCGGTGGCTCGGCGGCGGATGAGGCGCCCGGCATGCCAAGGATGCCTGCCAGCAGACAGCCGAGAGTAAAGGCCAGAAGGAAAGAGAGCCGCTCAGCCGGTTTCGTCATTGCGCATGAAAGCGGTGGTAACGTTGGTCATGAGATGCAGCACCGCCACCGTGCCCACACCGCCGATCAATAGCATGGCGGTGCCACTGCCCGCGATCCCGCCGACAGCCATGGCTCCAATCCCGGCAACGGCTTTGGAGGCGGCGCCCCAGGTGGTGGCGCCACCGATGACTTCTGTCGCGCCCGAGGCGGCAACGCCCAGGCTCTTGCCCATGCCCGCCTTGGCAACGGCGGTCTTGATGGTAGCGGTTGTCACGGTCGTGGCCATGGTTGATAGGACCCTTGTCTAAAAGAGCTGATTAGTCGGAGTTCACAAATCGAGTAGCTGAATTGGCGGTATAGCGGCTCACGGCAATGAGACCGATTCCGGTCAGCAGAGCCAAGCCGGTGATGCCGGTGATGGCGACACCGACGGTAATCGGCCCGCCGACGATGCAGGTTTTCGCCGCCACCCCGGCTTTCGCGGCCAGACCGAGGGCCGCCTTGCCGGTTGTCGCCGAGGCACCGGTTTTGGCCAAGGTGCCGGTCGCCAGTCCCGCTTTACCCGCGCCCGCGGCGGTCGCCGCGCTTCCGTTGGTCACGGTAACGGTTGTTGTCGCGCCTGTGGCTCCAGCGGTGCCGACAGCCCCCCCCACAATGGTCTTTCCCGTCGCGGTTTTGGCAGTTACCCCGGGTATCAGGCCAATACCGGTTTTCGTCCCGGCGCCTGCCGTGGCGGCACTTTTACCGAATCCAAACCAACCCCAACCGACGGCACCCTTGGTGGCGGTTCCCTTGGATATGACCAATCCGGCTTTATTGGCCGCTGCGACCTGAGGAGTGCTCAATGAAAGCCCTTTCGAGGTTCTTTGTTGATCTTTGAGGTCGAGGTTCGAAGGCTCGAAAATAGTATAGGCAATAATGAACAATGCCTAGACTGAATATAGACGCCACATGTCTTGTTATTGAAAATGACTATCAATAACATTGGCGTTTCTATTGTTTTGTTATTTTATAACGGCAAATAATCAATTCTGATGATTTACAGGGTCCTTTGGACTGTGTTACCAAGAATTAGCAATGGAGTTTTGCCGCTCCAACATGGATTCGTATTAGTATAGACACGCGTCGCCCGGTTCGGGCGGTCGATCAAACGAGACATTTAAGGGGAAGATCTCATGGCTGCCGAACTGATCATGGCGAAACTGGCTGGTTTGAACCAAGCGACCCAAGTGGCCGGGATGGCCGGAAAGTCCTACACCGTGGGCAAGGTCTCCACGGCGGGCAAGGGTCTGACCAGCTGGCTGTTCCTGACCCCCACCAAGGGCGGCTCCACCGTGGCCCTGAAGCTTGAGGGCGCCCGGCAGGCGACCGAGCTCTCCACCATGGTCGGCAAGACGGTCACCGTGGCCAAGGCCAAGGGCATGGCCGGCATGGGCGTGACCAAATGGCTGGTGCTCAAGCCGGTGGCCGCCAAGGCCGCGGTCGTGGCGGGTGCCGCTGGCGCCGCCGGTGCGGCGGGTGCCACCAAGGCCGGTGCCGGATCCCTCACCATGATCAAGCTCGAAGGCGCCAAACAGGCGACCATGGCCGCTGGCATGTCCGGCAAATCCTTTACCGTCGTCGATCCGGTAACCATGGGTCAGGGCGCCGGCAAGTGGTTGTTCCTGCAGCCCGCCAACGGCGGCGGCAAGCTGATCGCCCTGAAAATGTCCCAGGCCGGACAGGCTAATGCGTTGATCGGCAAGACCATTACTATCGGCAAGGCGCCGATGATGGCCGGTAAGGCCAGCACCTGGATGGTGGTCAAGCCCGCCGCCGGTGCGGTGGCCGGTAAGGCAGCCGCTGGCGGTGCGGTGATGAAGACTGCGGCCATGGCCAACAAGGGCGCCTGCGCCACCATGGGCAAGACTGTTGCCATGGTTCAGCCCGCGGCCACCAAGGCGGCGGCGGCCACCGGCACGGCGGCCAAGGCGGCGGCCGGTTCCACCGGTGCGGCGGCGGCCACCAAGACGGCGGCGGCGGGAACCATCTGGACCGGCACCGGTCTGAGCCTCGGCCTCGGCCTGGGTCTCGGTGCCTGGGGCCCGGCACTGCTGGGCGGTGCCGTGGCGGCGGCCGGATACGGCTATTACAAATCGCGCGGCAAGAAGGCCGCTGGCGAGAGCGGCGATGCCCTCGACGACATGATGACAGACGTTTAAGACCCACGGCGTCTAAGAGGCGGATTTAAAAGAATCCCTTAGGTATCAAGGCAGTAGATTTTTGATCTGGCCAGGAAAGGCCGACGACACGGGGCGGCGCCAGAGCGGAAAGATACGCCCTTGAGATCAAAGGAATACTTTTGAATCCGACTCGAAACCAATAAGGGCTTCTAAAAGTCTGGGACAGGGGTGTTGCTTCGGCAGCACCCCTTATTCGTGGGAGAATCAGGGAACCAGCTTGTAGCCGCCCGGTTCGGTGACCAATAGCTGGGCGTTGGAAGGATCCGGCTCGATCTTTTGCCGCAGGCGATAGACATGGGTCTCCAGGGTATGGGTGGTGACCCCGGCGTTGTAACCCCAAACCTCTCCCAGCAGCACGTCGCGACCCACGACCTTGTCCCCGGCCCGGTAGAGATACTTGAGGATCGAGGTCTCCTTGTCGGTCAGGCGCACCTTCTTGCCATCGTCATTATGAACCAGCAGTTTGGCCGCTGGCTGGAACGTGTACGGACCAATGGTAAAGACCGCATCTTCGCTCTGTTCGTGTTGACGCAGATGAGCGCGGATGCGGGCCAGCAGCACCCCCATGCGGAATGGCTTGGTCACATAATCATTGGCCCCGGCATCCAGGCCGAGAATGGTATCGGAATCCGAATCGGCGCCGGTCAGCATGATGATCGGGGTCTTGACCCCGTTCTTGCGCATCAGCTTGCAGACTTCGCGCCCGTCCAGATCCGGCAGGCCCACGTCCAGCAGAATAACGTCGAAATGGTCGCCCGACGCGGTTTCCAAGGCAGCCTTGCCACTGGAGACCACCTGGGTATCGAACTCCTGATGCAGCTTCAGTTGTTCGACCAACATCTCGCACAGGGTCTCGTCATCGTCGACGAGCAGGATTTTTTTGCCTGGAGTCATGACATTCCGGACTTGTTGCGGGGCCGCGTTGACGGTAACACTTCCGCCACCCGCCCGAGAAGGCTAATGTGGCGTCCCCCTCGCCGGAGAGGGCACCACCTGTATAAGACATCCGACCGGAGTTCCGCAAGAAACCCCATGCCCCATCGTTTGACCCATAGCATTCCCGCCTCCCGCCAGCCTGTCTCCTTGTTGACCGTTGAGCGCGCCGTTTCCGAGTTGCGCCGGGGGCGGATGGTCGCCGTCGGCGGTGGGGGCGGGCGCACGATTCTGGCCTGTGCGGCGGAAGCCGCCACCCCGGAGATCCTCAAGCAGATGCAGGCCATGGCCGGAACCCGGCCAGTGTTGAGCGTCACCCTGCGGCGGGCCGCGGTTCTCGGCCTTGCCACCGGTCACATATCCGACCAGGAAGCCCGGGTGCTGAGTCTCGATCCCGAGGCCGGATTAAGCGCCGAGGCCGCCGGAGCCCTGGCCGATCCGCTCGGTTGCTCCACCCAAGACCTGAGCCGCCTGCTGCCCACGCCCCCCCGGGTCGCGCTGGTGTCCGCCCATAGTTGCGAGAGCGCCGCCGTCGGACTGACCAAGGTCGCGCGCCTTTTGCCCGCCGCGGTGACCGTCGAAATCAAGGACCCGGACGCCGAGGAGGATTTGGGTCGATGGACCGGACGCCATCAATTGGTGCTGCTCGATGCCGGGGACGTGTTCCAGTACGAATCCACCAGCGCGCGCACCTTGCGCCGGGTCAGCGATGCCCAGGTACCGCTGGAAGATGCGGAGTCTACCCAGATCATCGCCTATCGCCCGGCGGATGGCGGCATCGAGCACCTGGCTATCGTCATTGGTCAGCCGGACCCGGACCAGCCGGTTCTGACCCGTTTGCATTCGGAATGCTTCACCGGGGACCTATTGGGATCGCTGCGGTGTGATTGCGGTGATCAATTGCGTGGAGCCATTGCCGAGATCGGGCGGACGGGTCATGGGGTATTGCTTTACCTGGCTCAGGAAGGCCGCGGCATTGGCCTGGTCAACAAGCTGCGCGCCTATGCCCTGCAGGATGAAGGCGTCGATACCATGGATGCCAATGAATTGCTGGGCTTTGACGCCGACGAGCGGATCTATCTGCCGGCGGCGGAAATGCTGCGGCAGCTCGGATACAATAAGGTCCGCCTGTTGACCAACAACCCTTTCAAGGTCGAAGCCCTGGCCCGCTGTAATGTGGACGTGGTGGAACGGGTGCCCCATACCTTTCCGTCCAACCCCCACAATCAAACCTATCTGGCCACCAAGGCCGACAAGGGCGGCCATCTGTTCTGACGCAAAGTGTTTTAGGGCGGCAGAATATTCCCGGCAAAACCAGCCTCTACCTTTCTGTTGAGCCGGGAAATATTTAATAAATCATAGACTTAGGTTCTGGCATGGCACCTGCAAGAAGATTAGCAGGCAACCACGAGGACCGTTCCATGACCCCGCTGACCAACCCGACCCAGGATCCCACCGGCGTTTCGCTTCCCGCCGCCACCCTGCCCGCCTCTGACGGACCGGAAACCACTTTGTTCGGCGAGGATGGATTTACCTTTGGCGACATGGTCGACATGGTGAATCCCTTGCAACATATCCCTATCGTTGGATCCATCTACCGCAACATGACTGAAGACGAGATTTCCCCCGCCCCGCGCGTGGTCGGCGGGACCCTGTTCGGTGGTCCCATCGGGTTGGTTTCCTCCCTGGTCAACCTGTTGGTGGAAAACCAGACCGGTAAGGACGTGGGCGAACATGTCTATGCCCTGTTCGAGGACGAAGGTGAAGAGGCGCCCGATCCCGATGAAGCCATGGCCCAGAATGCCACCACCGAAATCGCCGCCGCCCAGATCGGCGCCGGCAGCGCCTATGCCGGGGTTTCCGATTGGGCTCGGCAGGAAATGGCCCATCGACATGAAGTCGCCGCTCTGCAACAAAAACAACGCGCCGCGCCGCTGCAGGTCGCTGATGCCCGCCCGGCCTCCACCGTTCGTCAGATGCCCTCTTTGACCGAACTCCCGCCCACCGCACCGCGTGCCGAGGCCGGATTGGGCACCAAGTTGTTCGTACAGGCCATGCGCATGCAGCCACCGGAAGAGGCGCTGGCATTGGCTGCCCAACTCCAGCAGGCTCCCCAATCAATGCCCGCCGCCGCGCAACCAGCACCGAAGCCCACCGCTTCCGCCATCCAGCCGGCAATGACCGCACCGCCGGTCCCGTCAGCCCTGGAGGCCAAGTTGCAGGCCTTGGCTTCCCGCAATCCCTGGTCCGGAGCCCAGCAGGATCAGCAAAACCAGCAGGAAGTGGCCGATAGTTGGTTCGCCCAGTCCATGATGTCGGGTCTTTCCAAATATCAGGGCGCGGCGGGTGTCCCCCGGTAGCGGATAAATGGACCTGTTCGTCACCGCCGACGGTTTTCTGATCCATGGAAACCGTCGCCTACCCTGTGCTCTCGGGCGCGGCGGGATCAATCCGTCGAAAGTCGAAGGCGACGGCTGCACACCGGTCGGCCGTTTCCCACTCCGACGGGTTTTGTATCGTGAAGATCGGCTCGCGCCGCCGGAAACCGGGCTTTCCGTCATGGCCATTACCCCTGGAGACGGCTGGAGCGACGATCCCAAGGACCCGGCTTACAATTGCCCGGTGTCCCTACCCCATGATCATGGCCATGAAATCCTGTGGCGGGAAGACGCGATCTACGACGTGATCGTGGTGCTGGGCCATAATGACGATCCGGTTGTTCCCGGGGCGGGAAGCGCCGTCTTCTTGCATGTGGCCCGGCCCGGTTTCGTGCCCACGGAAGGCTGCATTGCCCTGACGCGAGAGGATCTATTGGCGGTCTTGAAAGCCTGCCAACCGGGGGATTGCCTTACGATTTCGGGCTGATCGGCGGGCGGGCGCCGAAGATCGCCGTACCCACCCGCACCGAGGTGGCACCGAATTGGACCGCCACCGGATAATCTCCGCTCATCCCCATGCTCAGCCTGGAAAGCCCGTTGCGCTCGGCAATGCGGGCCAGCAAGGCGAAATGCAACGAGGGCTCCTCATCTTGGGGCGGAATACACATCAAGCCGACCACCGATAGCCCGTATTCCACCCGGCAGGCGGCGACAAAGCCATCGGCTTCCTCGGGCAATACCCCGGCTTTCTGCGGTTCCGCGCCGGTATTGACCTGAATGTAACAGTCCAGCGATCGGCCCAGGTCGTCCTGCGCGCGGGCCAAATAGCGCGCCAGCTTCGGACGATCCAGAGTTTCGATGACATCGAACAGGGGCACCGCCAAACCGACCTTGTTGGTTTGCAGCGGACCGATGAGATGGAGCCGAGTATCCGGAAACTCCGCCTTCAACCGCGGCCATTTTTCCGCTGCTTCGTGAACCCGGTTCTCGCCGAACAGACGATGTCCCGCTGTCAAAGCCGGACGGATCTCGGCCTCCGGCTTGGTCTTGCTGACCGCCACAAGGTCGACTAGGTCTCGTTGGCGGCCGACTTCCTTGGCAGCCTTGTCGATTTCGGCCCAAACGGCGGCGAGGTTGCCCGCAATGTCGGTCTGCATCATCATAGGGGTCTCAAATCCATCGGAAGGAAAATCGTGCCGACCCTAACAGACCTGGCCCGGCGCCTCAATCGGCGCGCCTGTTCTCCCCTGCCCCCGTTAATTCTGATGACCGATGACGACCGTCTGCCGGATCCCAGCGGGCTTGTTGCTCACCTACCGAAGGGAAGCGCGATCCTTGTCCGCAGCCGGAAAGCCTTGGACCGCGAACAACGGGCGCGGCGTCTGATACCGCTCTGCCGACCAAGGGGAATCAAGCTTCTGGTGGCCGATGATATCGGACTGGCGATGGGATTGGGTCTCGACGGGCTGCATATTCCCGAAGCGAAGGTTCGTGATCTGCCGTTGTGGCATATCTGGCGACGGCCCGGATTCTTGGTGACCACTTCCGCACACTCTCTTGCCGCCTTGCACAGGGCGGCGCGGGCGGGCGTGGATGCGGCCTTGCTCTCTCCCGTGTTTTCAACCGGATCCCACCCCAATGCGCGGCAATTGGGCCCAACCCGATTCGGAATCTGGACCGGTGAAACCTGTCTTGCCATATACGGATTGGGCGGCATTGACAGCAAACAAGCGGCTCGGCTACTGAACAGCGGTGCCGTCGGCATGGCGGGCATTGATCTGTTCAAGGACATAAGTGGCAAGGAGGTTCCGTTTGGCTAAATCTCGCCGACCTCGAGAACAGACCCACCCGCCGAATCCCGATCTCCAAGGGGGTTTGGATGCCTTGCGACGGGGTGACCTCCAAAGGGCCATCCCGGCCCTGAAGAACGCGGCGCGCAGGCACCCCGGCCATGCCGAGAGTCAGCTTTACCTGGGTGTCGCCCTCTCCATGGCCGGGCGGTCCGAAGACGCGGCGCGGGCTTTGGATGATGCCTGCCGCCTGGCCCCGGGGAATGGGGATGCGCAATATAACTACGGGCTGGTTCTGTTGGGTCTGGGACGGCCCCTCGAAGCCGTCCCCCGATTCGAAAAAGTTCTGGCCAAAAAGCCCAAGGATGCGGAAACCCATATGAATCTGGGCTTGGCCTTGAAACATGCCGGATCCCCAAAAAAGGCGCTCCGGCATCTGCGGCGATCCGTGCAGCTGGCACCCAAATCAGCGGATGCCTGGATTAACTTGGGCAACCTATTGATTCAAATGGAAGATCCGGAGGATGCGGCAACGGCCTTTCGGTCCGCGCAAAAGATTGCTCCCCGCAATGCCGCCCCCTGGACCGGATCCGCCATGGCGCACATGGCCCTGGCCCAGACGGCACAAGGGAACTTGGCGGCTTCACAGCATCTCGTGACCGCTGAAGCTGACCTGGAAACCGCCCTGAAAGAGGCGCCGGACAGTATCGAAGCCTTGTCCTATATGGGATTGGTCCTGGAGCGACTGGATCGTTTGGCGGAAGCCGAGCACTGCCTGCGACGCGCTTATGAACTGTCGCGGCACAGGGGATCCAGTGCGGAGGAAAGACAGAATACGCTTCAGAATTTTGCCCTGTTCCTGGATCGGGTCAATCAGACCGAGGGGGCCGTCGATTTTTTGGAAAATGAGCTCGAACAAGGGGGCTATCAACCAACGCTGGTTCGCCTGCTGGCCAGGATGTTGACCAGTTTGAACCGCTATGACAATCTCGAGTCCTTGTTCGCGGCCTATGAAAGCCAAGGGTTCTCGCGGTCGATCGCCTTGCTTTATCGCTGTGTTGATCGACAATACCATTTATCGGAATCAGATGTGGCAAACCTGAAAGCCGTTTTGGATTTGGAGCAGGAAAATGCCGATGATCTGGCTGGTGTCGCCATGGCCTTGTTCCACCATTTCGACTTGAACGGCGATCAGGCAAAGGCCTTCGAATACCTGACCCGGTCCAATGCCTGGGCGCGACAGAATGGGCAGCCCTATCTCCGGGAAGCGGAAGATGGCTTTGCGGATATGATGGCGGCTCTTTTTGCCACCGGGATCCCATCCGGTCTCAAGGATTGCGGCCATGAAAGCGAACAGCCGGTTTTCATCGTCGGCATGCCCCGGTCGGGAACCACATTGGTCGAACAGGTCATCGCCAGCCACCCTGCTTGCGGGGCGGCCGGAGAGCTGTCCGAGATCAGTGCGATTGCCAAGGCTATCGCCGGGTCGCGCACGATCAACGATGATTTCTCGCCCGGCTTTCGCGCCTTGGATTGCCAAAGTATTCGGGAATTCGCGAATCGGTACCTGAACAAACTAACGGTGGGCGGTGAGCCCCATCACCGGCGGATTATTGATAAAATGCCGTCTAATTTCAAGTACTTGGGCCTCATTGCTAGCCTGTTTCCCAAGGCACGGATTATCCATTGCCGACGCCATCCCATGGCCACCTGTTATTCCATTCTGACGCAGCGATTCAACCGGGCCCACCCCTATGCCTATGCCCAGGAGGATCTAGCCCATCAGTACAGGCACTATGAAAGACTGATGGCATTTTGGGAATCCGTCTTGCCGATCCCCATTCATACGGTGCGCTATGAAGACCTGGTTACGGATCCGGACGCCGAGATACGATCCCTGATCAAGGCCTGCGGCTTGTCTTGGGATGATCGATGTCTGCAATTCCACCAAACGGAAAGGGTGGTGAAAACCGCCAGCCAATGGCAGGTTCGCCAACCCATGTACCAGACATCACTGGACCACTGGCAGCACTATGGATCCGAATTGTCTCCCTTGAAACAGGGACTTGGACTTCCTGATTAGCGCGGGTTTTTCCCGTTGGATCGAATCCGGTCAAACGCAACGCCGCCTTGTATCTTTCAGCCACCCAGACAAACAAAAAGGGGTGACCGAAGTCACCCCTTTCCGATTTGGCTTAAGTTCTTTTGAACTTAGAAGCTGATCGCCATACCGACGATGCCACCCCAACCGGAGGCGGTGTCGCCACCAACACCGGTGGTGTTGGTTTCGCCGTTGTAGTCGGCGTGGTAGATGGTGCCTTTCATCATGACGCCAGCGCCCATGCTGTAGTTGGCGCCAACGGCCCAGACCTTGAGCTCGTCCTTGTCGGTATCGGCATAGGTGTCTTCGTCTTCGCCAGCACCATAGACCAAGGAAACAGCATACGGGCCAGTGGCGTAGCTAACACCAGCTTCCCAACCGGTACCTTCAACGCCGTCAACGCTCAGGGCGTTGTTGGTGTTGCCGAGCTGGACTTCGTGCACGTCCGTGCGCTGCCAACCACCGGAAACGGTGAAACCAGCGAAGCTGACCTTGGCACCGGCCTGCCAGATGTCGGCACCGGCATCATGGTAGGCATAGCCACCGGAAACGCCAACACCAATGCCGTCATAATCGGCGGAGTAGATGGCGCCAACGCCCCAGCCGCCGTCATTGTTGCCGCCAACCGGGTTGGTGTTCGGGCCGCCTTGCGCATCGCCAGCAGCGAAGTGAGGAACCCAAGAACCACCGACCTGGAAGCCGGCGAAGGACGGGGACAGGTAGGTAACCTGGTTGTCATCATCGTCAACGAACTCGGCGTTGGCGAACTGATCGGAAGCACCGGCGAAAGCAGGAGCAACCACATCATCGGCGTCGGTCGGGCCGCCGTAACCAACGGCAGGGGAACCGATCTTGATGGTGGCCAGAGCGGTTTCCTTGTCACCAACGCGCAGGGTACCCAGCGAATCGGAGGAGATCACCACATACTGCTCATCAGCATTATTGGTGGCGGTGTCTTCTTCACCTTCCAACTGGATCACGACGCTGACCTTCAGGCCGTTTTCCAAGGTGGTGTCGCCCTTGAAGTAGACTTCGGTGTCGGACAGGGTGTCGACGCCGCCAGTCTGGGTGGCTTTGTCGCTATCAGCGAACATGATCCACTGATTCATGTGTCCACCAACGCTGAGCTTGATGGGATCGGCCGCCTGAGCCTGGCTGGCGAAAGCGCCGGCAACGACCAGGGCGGTGGTGGTTAGGAGAACCTTTTTCATTTGATGCCTCTCTCTCTCTTTAGAAATTCTGTACTTGCTACTCCCGAGCGCCGCCCGGTCGCTTTAACATTACGCTTGAGCATTAGAGCCATTTCGCGGGTTCCGGGTCAAGAATGCTGAACCCTTGTTTGTGTCATTTGCGACCCAGTGTGGTTTCAATGCAACAATACCAGGGGTCCATGGCTCTGGAGAGGGCGTGAATCCTTCCTTTTGTCCTGTGATGAAGGTCGGACTTTTCCCCATGAGCGCATGAGTCTATAAGAAGGATGTTCAACGAAACAGGAATTTGTCGATGACCTATAAGATCAAGTGTTTGGATTTCCACGTCGCAGGTTCCTGCCAAAAGCGATTCGGGGCCTGGATGGGAGCCGTCCTGGTCCTTGCCGTCCTGTCGGGGTGTTCCGGCGTGACACCGGGCGAGGAAGTCACCCTTGAAAAAAAGGAATCGGACTCGGTCTTTGGCGAGGGCGGACTCACCTTGTTCGGGGATGACCAAAAGAAAGAACAGGAAACCGGCGGAATCGGCGTCAACGGATTCCTTTGGCGCGCCAGTCTGGATACCTTGGATTTCATGCCCTTGAGCTCGGCGGATCCCTTTGGCGGCGTGATCCTGACCGATTGGTATTCTCCACAAGAGGCGCCCAATGAGCGCTTCAAGATGCAGGTCTACATCCTCAGCCGGGCTCTGCGGGCGGATGGGGTCAAGGTTTCGGTGTTCCGACAGGTGCGGGTGGGCAGTTCCTGGCGCGATGCCTCTTTGCCCAAGGCAACCCCCACCGATATGGAAAACGCCATCTTGCTCCGTGCCCGCCAGATGCGCCGGGCCGCAACCCAATAAGCTCTCCTGTATTAAGAAAGACCGGCATGTCCCGTTATAATTTCAAGGAAACCGAATCCAAGTGGCAGAAAATCTGGGACCAACGGGGGACCTTTAAGGTCCGCACCGACGATTCTCGGGAAAAATACTACGTCTTGGAGATGTTTCCCTACCCGTCCGGCCGGATCCACATGGGTCATGTGCGCAACTACACCCTGGGCGACCTGGTGGCGCGCTACAAGAAAGCCCGCGGATTCAATGTGTTACACCCCATGGGCTGGGACGCGTTCGGATTACCGGCGGAAAACGCCGCCATGCAGGCGGGCGTCCACCCGGCCAAATGGACCCACGAGAATATTGATGCCATGCGGGCGCAGCTCAAGACAATGGGCCTGTCCTATGACTGGGATCGCGAAATTGCCACCTGTGATGCGGATTACTACAAGCACGAACAAAAGATGTTCCTTGATTTCCTCAAGGCAGGCCTCGCCTACCGAAAGGAATCCTGGGTCAATTGGGATCCGATGGAACAAACGGTGCTGGCCAATGAACAGGTGATCGACGGACGCGGCTGGCGCTCTGGCGCTCTGGTTGAGCGACGGGAACTGTCGCAGTGGTTTTTCAAAATCACCGATTATGCGCAAGAGCTGTTGGAGGGCCTGGAGACCCTGGACCGTTGGCCGGACAAGGTGCGGCTGATGCAGGAGAACTGGATTGGTCGTTCCGAGGGCCTGCGGATGTTCTTTGATCTGGTGGACCGGTCCGATCGATTGGAAATGTTCACTACCCGCCCCGACACCATTTTCGGCGCCTCGTTTTGCGCCATTTCCGCCAATCATCCGTTGACCATGGAACTGGCCGACAAAAACGAGGCGCTCCAGTCCTTCATGGCCGAGTGCAATCGCCTGGGCACCAGCGAAGCCGCCATCGAAACTGCGGAAAAGCAGGGGTTCGACACCGGTATTCGTGCCCGGCACCCGTTCATTGAGGGCAAGACCCTACCGGTCTACGTGGCCAATTTCGTTCTGATGGAATATGGCACCGGAGCCATCTTCGGCTGTCCGGCCCATGATCAGCGGGATTTGGACTTTGCCCGCAAGTATGATCTGGAAGTGACTCCGGTGGTCTGCCCCACCGATCAGGACAAATCCTCATTTTCCGTGGGCAGCGAGGCCTTTACCGAAGATGGATTGTTGATCAATTCCGACTTTCTTGATGGCATGGATGTCCCCACCGCCAAGGCCACCGCCATCGACCGGTTCGAATCGGAGGGACGGGGCGAGCGCACGGTGAATTACCGGCTGCGCGATTGGGGCGTTTCCCGGCAGCGCTATTGGGGCTGCCCCATTCCGGTTATCCATTGCGAGGATTGTGGCATCGTGCCTGTTCCGGAAACGGATCTGCCGGTGGAGCTGCCCCAGGACGTGACCTTTGATCAATCAGGCAACCCGCTGGAACATCATCCCACCTGGAAAGATGTTGATTGTCCAAAGTGCGGCAAAGCGGCTCGGCGGGAAACCGATACTTTTGATACCTTTATGGAATCGTCTTGGTATTTTGCCCGTTACTGTGACTCCAAGAACGATTCGTCGGCATTTGATCGCAAAACCGCTGACTATTGGATGCCGGTGGATCAATATATCGGCGGAATCGAGCATGCGGTGCTCCATCTTCTTTATTCGCGCTTTTTCACCCGAGCTCTGAAGAAATGCGGCTATCTGTCGGTGGAAGAGCCCTTTGCCGGTCTGTTGACCCAGGGCATGATCTGTCATGAGACCTACAAGGATGCTGAGGGTCAATGGCTGTTTCCCACGGATGTGGAGCAAAAAGACGGCAACTGGGTGCGGATCGGTAACGGCGACCCGGTAACCATCGGACGTTCCGAGAAAATGTCCAAATCCAAACGCAACGTGGTGGATCCGGAATTGATCATCGGAACCTACGGCGCCGATACCGCCCGCCTGTTCATGCTGTCGGATAGCCCACCGGACCGGGATCTGGATTGGACCGATTCCGGCGTGGAAGGGGCTTGGCGATTCGTCAATCGTCTGTGGCGGATGGTCGATGGACGTATGGACACCCTCCCACCTTGCGGCTCGGAGGGGCCGGAAGACCGGGACAAAAAAGCAGAGTCGACTTTGCGAGCGGTCCACAAAACCATCTCTTTGGTCACCGACGACTTGGAGAAATTTCATTTCAACAAGGCGGTGGCAAGGATTCGCGAATTGGTCAACGAGTTGGCAGAGCTGGATAGTGCTCGATCCGACGAATCCTGGACCTTGCGTGAAGGCCTGGAGGCGGTCGTCAAGTTGGTCGGACCGATGATGCCGCATTTGGCGGAAGAACTTTGGTCAAAGCTGGGGTATCAGACTTTGCTCACCGAGGAATCCTGGCCTTCTTTTGATCCCTCGCTTACCATCGAGGAGACGGTTTCCGTGGCGGTGCAAGTGAATGGCAAGGTACGGGGAAAAGTGGATCTGCCCCGGGATTGCGACAAGGAACGTGCCGAAGCGGCAGCACTGGCGGTTGAAAACGTCCAAAGGGCCATGGACGGTAAATCTCCCCGCAAGGTCATCGTGGTGCCCAACAGGATCGTCAATGTGGTGGTATAAACTTCCGTTCGTTTTCCTGTTGTTCTTGGTCCTGGGCAGTTGCGGGTTCAAACCGTTATACGGAAACTATCAGTCCGGTGGTTCACCATCGGAATTAGCCCATATTCATATCGACCCAATCGAGGAGAATATCGGCCAGGACTTACACAATTACCTGTTGGATCGGATGAATCCCACGGGAAGGCCTATCAGGCCGCTATATCGATTGGCGGTCTATGTAAAACTAACCACTCGTTACCTAGCCTCCGGTATTGCCCAAGAGACGACCCGCGCCAATGTGGATACGGTTGCTTCTTATACATTGACCCGCAAGTCTACCGGTCGGATCGAGAAAACAGGGAAGTTTTCTGTGACAAGCAGCTATAACGTGGTGCAGTCGGATTTCGCCACTGAAATTGCCGATCGAAGTGCCAGGCGGGATACGGCCCGACTGTTGGCCGACGAGATCACGAGCCAACTGGCGGTTCACTTCATTCAACGGCGGGATCAACGCCGCAAAGCCTCTCCGGATCCTTGAACGTGAAACGGGTGCCATGAAAATCACCGGCGCACGGATCAAGGCTTTTTTGGATTCTCCGCCAACAGCCGTGCGCGCCGTTCTGGTTTATGGGCCCGATGAAGGATTGATTCGCGAGAGGGGTTTGGCTTTGGTCAAGACCGTGGTCGAAGATCCCAAAGATCCCTTTCGAATGGTGGATTTGTCCGGATCTGATCTGAAAACTGATCCGGCGAGGCTGGCCGATGAAGCAGCCGCCCTTTCTTTGACAGGGGGTCGACGGGCGGTGCGAATCCGCGGTGCGGCCGATGCTCAGCAGAAGATTCTGGCTTCTTTTTTGAAGAACCCGGTGGGAGATGCGCTGATCGTGGTTGAAGCGGGGGAGCTGGGGGCAGGATCCAGCTTGCGAAAACTGTTCGAAGGTCAGGACAATGCCGCCGCTTTGGCTTGTTATGGGGATGACGGACGCTCTCTCAATCAGGTCATCCGCGAATCTCTGGGCGAACAGGGATTAAGCGCAGACCCCGATGCCATGGCCTATCTTGCCAATCATTTGGGTTCCGATCGCCAGGTGACCCGCTCGGAAATTGGGAAGTTGGCTCTTTATATGGGCACTGAAACCCGTATTGGGCTGGCCGATGCCATGGCTTGTGTCGGCGATAGTGGCGCCACGTCACTTGATGCCTTGTTGGTCGCCCTCGGCAACGGCGATCAGGCGGGATTGGATCAGGCGGTGGAACGGGTGTTAACCGACGGCGGGACCCCAGTTGGCTTACTGCGATTGGTCAATCGTCATTTTCAACGCTTACATTTGGCGGCTGGCCATATGGCGCAAGGCCTGCCGCCGGATCAAGCCATGAAGCGTTTGCGGCCACCGGTGATGTTCAAGATTGCCGATGCGTTCCGCAGCCAGCTGACCCGCTGGACTCCGGACCGGCTGGCCCGGGCCTTCGAGTTACTGGTGGAGGCGGAAACGGACTGCAAGACAACAGGACTGCCCGCCGAAACGGTTTGTCGGCGGACCCTCATGCGAATCGCACAAGCGGGCCGACGATAACTTACGCAGACAGGCTCTGAACCGAATCCGGCGCCGATCCATGGCTCAGCCGGTGCAGAATATCGTCCAGTTGTTCCAAGGTGCCGTAGTGCAGGGTCAAAGTGCCGCCGCGACCACCGAATTTCACATCGACGCGCAGGCCCAGCAGATTTGACAAGTCCCGTTCCAGGGCGAGGGTATCCGCATCTTTTTCCAGTCCAGCCACCGTGCGCGGCTTGCCATTGCTCCCTTTGCGGCCTTTTTTTACCAGGCGCTCGGTTTGCCGTACATTGAGACCCTTGGCCGAGACCTTGCGCGCCAGGGACACCGGATCATCGGCATTGAGCAAGGCACGGGCGTGACCTGGTGACAGACTGCGGTCCTCGACCATGGCCTTGACCGGATCGGGCAGGCCCAGCAGACGCATCATATTGGCCACATGGCTGCGGCTCTTGCCCATCGCCTGGGCCAGGGCATCTTGGGTATGATCGAATTCGTCCATCAGGCGACGATAGCCCTCGGCCTCTTCAAGGGGCGATAGATCCTGCCGTTGCAGGTTCTCAACCAAAGCGATTTCAAGGGCTTCCTGGTCGTTCATGTCGCGGACAATGACAGGCACTTCGTGCAACTGCGCCAGTTGCGAGGCCCGCCAACGGCGTTCCCCGGCGATGATCTCGAAATTGCTCGGCTGTTCGGGATCACGGCGCACCAACAAAGGCTGTAGCACGCCCTTGGCCTGCACCGACCGCACCAAATCTTGAATGCCCTCTTCATCGATGCGATGGCGGGGCTGAAAGCGGCTGGGTTTCAGGAATTCAATGGGCACGATCTTGGCGCCCCGTTCGTTGGCCGCGCTTTCAGCGGAGGCAGCGTCATAGGTCTCGGACCCATCGCCCAACAGGGCGGAGAGGCCCCGACCCAGATTGCTCGGTTTTTTAGCCATCACGCGGCAATCCTTTGTTCACGGCGCAGCACTTCGCTGGCCAGGTTGAGATAGGCCATGGATCCGGCGCAGCGGGTGTCGTATAGCAACACCGGTTTACCATGAGACGGGGCCTCGGACACGCGAACGTTGCGGGGGATCACGGTCTGATAGACCTTGTCTCCGAAATAGCCGCGCACATCCGCTGCCACCATATCCGACAAGTTATTGCGTTTATCAAACATGGTTAACACTATACCTTGTAGGTCCAGAGTCGCGTTAAAGCTTTGGCGGACCCGCTCAATGGTCTTCACCAGATGGCTTATCCCTTCCAGCGCAAAGAACTCACATTGCAGGGGTACAAGGACAGATTGTGCCGCCACCAAGGCATTGATGGTCAGCAAACCCAAGGCGGGCGGACAATCGATCAGGACGTAGTCAAATCCATCCCAACCGCCTTCCAGCGCCCGTCGCAAGCGGTACTCGCGACTGGCCATGTCGACAAGCTCCAATTCCGCACCGGCCAGATCAACACCCGATGGCACAAGATGCAGGCCGGGAATGCGGGTTTCCATCACCACGTCGGCCAACTGCGCTTCACCGAGCAGCACATGATAGGAATTGACCGTCCGCTCGGATCGATCCACCCCCAATCCGGTACTGGCATTGCCCTGGGGGTCCAGGTCAATGATCAAAACTTTTTTATGAATCGCTGCCAAAGCCGTTGCCAGGTTAATGGCTGTGGTGGTTTTGCCGACGCCGCCCTTTTGGTTAGCGATGGCCAGAATCCGGGGGCGCGCTTGCCCCTCGATCACCAATTTTTCGCCCATTTTGATCAAAAATCTCCCGCACCAGGAGGACCCGGCCATCCGGATCCGTTCGGCTTTCGTAAGCCTCTGCGGCGAGTTTCCAGTTTTTTCGTGATTCCGTCAATTCAAAAGCGACGTTTTTTCCCTTCAAAAAGAGTAGAATACCGTCGTTTTTTAGATGCGGAAGCGATAGCTGAATCAATTTGGGCAAGGATGCCAAGGCTCTGGAGGTAATCACATCGGCCTGCAACGGGGATAATTTTTCGATGCGATTTGTGTGGATAATCACCGGTGCTCCCGTTTCCCGGGCCACTTCGCGCATAAAAATGCTTTTTCTTTGATCGCTTTCCACCAGATGGATCGGTTTGCCGGTGATGATCGCCAGCACCAAGCCGGGAAATCCGGCTCCTGATCCCAAGTCGGCGAGACACGCGGCTTTCTCGGGTAGGTAGGGGACCAGTTGGGCGGAATCCAGGAAATGGCGGCGCCAAGGATCGGCCAGAGTCGTCCGGGAGACCAGATTGATCCGTGCCTGCCATTTGGTCAGCAGTGTCAAATAGGTTTCCAGAGCGGCCATTGTTTCACGTGAAACATGGGTCTCGGTCTGAAAGGCTTCGGGTGTTAGGGCGAGTGGGTCCGCCACGGCGGGACCTCCGGGTCAGCGGATGGATGCCCGCCTTTTGACATGACCCAGCAAAGCCGTCAAGGCGGCGGGCGTTACACCGGAGATCCTTGATGCCGCGCCCAGGGTCGCCGGGCGGGCCTCCTCCAATTTCAGCCGCACTTCGTTGGACAGGGACGCCAGGGAGCCATAGTCCAGGTCCTCGGGCAGGGCCAGGGCCTCGTCCCGGCGAAAAGCCTTGATATCGGCAGCCTGGCGATCCAGGTAAGCACTGTAGAGCGCCTCGATCTCCAGCTGACGACCCACAACCGCCGAAACGGGGGCCAAGGCCTCTGGCCAGATTCGACGCAGCTGAACCATATCCATATCCGGATAGGCCAATAGATCATAGCCCGACCGGCGAATGCCATCCTGGTTCACCGCCACGCCGTGGTCTCGCAGATCATTGGGCGTCCCATTTACCCTTTGCAGGATTTCCCGACCTTGAACCAAGGCCGCCTGGCTGGTGGCGAAGGCCTTCCGACGTTGCTCTCCGATACAGCCCACGGCCTCGCCAATGGGAGTCAGACGCTGGTCCGCATTATCGGCGCGCAGCAACAGCCGGTACTCGGCCCGGGAGGTAAACATGCGATAGGGCTCCCGGGTACCCAGATTGACCAAATCATCGATCATTACACCTATGTAGGCATCGGCCCGGTCCAGGATCAACGGGTCCGCGCCCGCGGCCCGGCGGGCGGCATTGATTCCGGCCACCAGCCCCTGCCCTGCTGCCTCTTCATAGCCTGTCGTGCCATTGATCTGGCCGGCCAGGAACAGACCAGGCAGGCGCAAAGTTTCGAGACTGGGCTTCAGGGCTCGGGGATCGACGAAATCATACTCAATGGCATAACCGGGCTGAATCATGTGAGTCTTCTCCAAGCCCGGGATATGGGTCAGGAGTTCAAGCTGGATATCCTTGGGCAGGGAAGTGGAGATCCCGTTGGGGTAGATCGTCGGGTCGTCGAGCCCCTCGGGCTCCAGGAAGATTTGATGCCGGGTTTTGTCGGCAAATCGGACCACCTTGTCCTCGATGGAGGGGCAATAGCGCGGACCGGTGCTGTCGATCTGGCCGGAGTAAAGCGGCGCCCGGTCCAAGTTATCGGTAATCAGGGCATGGGCCTCGGGCGTGGTCCAGGTGATATGGCAGGGGATCTGCGGCACAGTGATGGTATCGGTCAGGGTCGAAAAGGGTACCGGTGGATCATCGCCGGGTTGCGCCTCCAAGCGGTCCCAGTCAATGGTCCGTCCGTCCAAGCGCGGCGGGGTGCCGGTCTTAAGGCGACCCAAGGGGAAACCCAGGCGCTTGAAGGTAAAGGCCAGGCCCACCGAAGGCAGATCCCCCACCCGCCCGGCGGGCAACATCACCTTCCCCACATGGATCAGGCCCCGCAGGAAAGTGCCAGTGGTAATCACCACCTGGCGGGTATCAAGGTCCCGGTCCATAAGCCGCAGGCCACTCAGGTCGCCGCTGTGGTCGAATAGCAGATCCTCAGCGGAGGCCTCAATCAGGGTCAGGTGTCGATGCTCTCGCAAGAGGGCCTGAATGGCCTGACGATAGAGCTTTCGGTCGGCCTGGGCACGGGGCCCCCAGACAGCGGGGCCCTTGCTTTTGTTGAGCATGCGGAACTGAATCCCGGCCCGGTCGATGGCCCGACCCATAAGCCCATCCAGAGCATCAACTTCCCGCACCAACTGGCCTTTGGCCAAGCCGCCAATGGCCGGGTTGCAGGACATCTCCCCCAGCCTGTCCAGGCGCTGACTGACCAGGGCCGTGCGCGCGCCCATGCGCGCCGCCGCGGCCGCCGCCTCGCAGCCTGCGTGGCCACCACCGACCACCACCACATCGTACCGGTCCTGTTTCACGTGAAACATTGCCCTATTTCCCAATACAGAAGTCGCGGAACACCAGGTCAAGCATGTCCTCAACCCCCACCCGCCCGGTAATGGTGCCCAGGGCCCGGGCCGCCTGCCGCACATGTTCGGCCATGAGTTCGCTATCCTTTTCGGCCCCTGCCCGTTCCAGGGCATGACGGCAAGTCTCGATGGCCTCCCGGTGCCGCCGTCGGGTCAAAGGCGGGGCGCCGCCGCCATCGCCACACCGCGCCGCCACGGCCTCGCTCAGGGCAGCGAGGAAATCTTCGAGCCCGGCCCCGGTATGCACCGAGAGACCGAAGACCCGATGGTCGCCCCAATTCAAGGGAGCCTCGGGAAGCCCCCGGTCCAACTTGTTGACCACCACCATGGAATCCTTGTCCACCAGAGCGGCGGTCTGGGGATCCACCTCTGGCCAATGGACCCCGTCCAGGACGGCCACTTTGAGATCCGCTTCCCGGGCCCGGGCCAAGGCGCGGCGAACGCCTTCCCCCTCGATCTCATCGGCAGCCTGACGTAAACCCGCCGTATCGGCCATGACCACGGGAAATCCGTCCAGGTCCATATGCACTTCAATCACGTCCCGTGTGGTCCCGGCCTGGGCCGAAACAATGGCCGCTTCCCGCTTGGCCAGGGTATTCAGCAAGCTTGATTTACCGGCGTTGGGGGGGCCGACGATGGCAATGGAAAGACCTTCGCGTAGTCTTTCGCCCCGATGACCATCGGCCAGATGTTGGTCAATATCGGTTTCCAAGATGGTCAGATCCCTGCGCAGAGTCCTCCAGAGATCGTCGGGGAGATCCTCGTCGGAAAAATCGATGGTCGCTTCCAGGTGCGCTGACAGTCCCATGAGCCGTTGCCGCCAATCTTCATAGAGCGTGCCCAAGGCGCCCTGCATCTGCCTTTGGGCCTGGCGCCTCTGGGCCTCGGTCTCGGCATCCACCAGATCGGCTAGGCCCTCGGCCTCGGTCAAATCCATTTTGCCATGCTCAAAGGCACGGCGGCTGAATTCCCCCGGGTCCGCCTGCCGTAGCCCCAACCCCTCGCCCAGCAGCCTGGCCAGACGCGCCGTCATGGCCCTTCCACCATGACCATGGATCTCCACCACATCCTCGCCGGTGAAGCTGGCCGGGGCCGGGAACCAGAGCACCAGTCCCCGGTCCACCTCTTCGCCATTGACCGGATCGATCAGGCGTCTCAGCATCGCTCTGCGCGGCTCCGGCAGATCGTCGCCAATCATCTGGGTCAAAGCCTGCCCGGCGCCGACCCCTGAAATCCGGAAGACAGCCAGACCAGCGGCCCCGCCGCCGGAAGCCAGGGCATAGATGGTATCATCGCGCATGAGGAGTCCTTGAACCTATATCTAGTAGGTTCCTAGTCTTCGTTCGACAACATTAGGTGTTCAACCCGGTTGCCCCCTTGGATATGGGATTCCAGAATCTCATCCATGTCGGCCCGGGTGGCGACCTTATACCACACCCCTTCGGGATAAATCACCATCACCGGCCCATTCTCGCAGCGATCCAGGCATCCAGCGTTGTTGATCCGGACATCGTTCAATTCCAGTTGCTTGGTCTTCACCTTGAGATAGGTGCGCAGGGAAGCGCTGTCCTTGTCGGCGCAGCAGCCTCTGGGATGTCCTTCGACCCGCTGATTGGAACAAACAAAAACGTGGCTGCGGTAATAGGGCGCCTCGCTCATCAATCGTCGCTCCCCTTCTTGCCGCCACCAAACTGGGTCCAGAAGGCCTTCTGCAATTGCTCGAAACCCTGTATTCCGGCGGGCAACCAAGTCTTGAACAGCGCATCCGGATCCATGGCATGCAGATTGGATTTCATCTGCTCTTCCATCTCCTCCATCAACCGGGTTTGCATGGGCTTCAGATCGGGAAGACCGAAGAAGGCCCGGGCCTCTTCCGGAGTACAGTCTATATTGATGGTAACTTTCATAAGGATTCCTTTTTCATCGCACCGGAAGCGCTTGTAACCGGGGGGGATTCCCCCCACATCCTAGGCAGCCCGACGGGCCCGCGCAATGCTATCCGATTTTCCTATTTAAACATTTCTGGGACATCATGACCGAAAACAGACTGGCCGACGAAACCAGCCCTTACCTTTTGCAGCATCAAGACAATCCGGTGCATTGGCAACCCTGGGGCCAGGAAGCCCTGGATCTGGCCCGCGAGACCAATAAACCGGTGCTGCTCTCCATTGGCTATGCGGCCTGTCATTGGTGTCATGTGATGGCTCACGAGAGCTTTGAAAACCCCGCGATTGCGGAAACCATGAACAAGCTGTTCATCAACATCAAGGTGGACCGGGAAGAACGCCCGGACGTGGATTCCATCTATCAGACCGCTTTGCAGCTCATGGGGCAACAAGGGGGCTGGCCCCTGACCATTTTCATGACCCCGGACGGCGCGCCGTTTTGGGGCGGCACCTACTTCCCGCCGGAACCGCGCTGGGGGCGTCAGGGTTTTCCGCAGGTGCTGCAATCCATATCCAGTGCCTATCATACCCAGACCTCCAAGGTTCTTGAAAATGTCACCTCCCTGCGTGCCGCGCTGGAGGAAGCCACCAACGACGCACCCGGCGGCGAAGTGGAAGCGGTGGCCCCGGATTCTTTGGATTTTATCGCCCAAGCGGTGCTGCGCATGGTTGATCCGGTGCAAGGCGGCCTCAAAGGCGCCCCGAAATTCCCGCAACCCACCTTGTTCCGTTTTGTCTGGAATTCCTATCACCGCACCAAGTCGACCCTGTACAAGCAATCGGTGGTCAACACCCTGGACCGGATTTGTCAGGGTGGCATCTATGATCACCTGGGCGGCGGCTTCGCGCGCTACTCCACTGATGAAATCTGGTTGGCGCCACACTTCGAAAAAATGCTGTACGACAATGCACAGCTGATCGAACTGTTGACCATGGTCTGGCAGGACACGGGCAGTGATCTCTATGCCCAGCGGGTCGCCGAGACCGTGGACTGGCTATTGCGGGAAATGACCATTGAGGAAGGCGGCGATATCGCCTTTGCCGGCACCCTTGATGCCGACTCCGAGGGCGAAGAGGGCAAATTCTATGTTTGGTCGTCATTGGAAATTGACGACTTGTTGCAAGACCATGCGCCGATCTTCAAGGAAGCCTATGGGGTTACCGAGGCAGGCAATTGGGAAGGCACCAACATCCTCAATCGCAGCGCCGACCCGGAAATCAAGGCCGAGGTGCTAGAGGGCAAGCTGGCGCAATACCGGGCGACCCTGTTGGCGGCCCGCGAAAAGCGGGAACGTCCGGGTCGCGATGACAAGGTACTGGCTGACTGGAACGGCCTAGCCATCGCCGCCCTGGCCTTTGCCGGGACAGCCTTCGGACGGGTCGATTGGCTGGAGAAGGCCCAATCGGTCTATCGGTTTATCACCCGCAACCTGACCATCGACGGACGCCTGCGCCATACCTGGAAAGACGACCGCGCCCGCCACCCGGCGGTGCTGGATGATTACGCACAAATGATCCGCGCCGCCCTGACCCTCTATGAATGCACGGGACAGGCAGAATACCTGGATCAGGCCACGACCTGGTTGGATCTGGTGGAAACCCATCACCGCACCGACGGGGTTTACGCCCTGTCCGCCGATGATACGACGGATCTGATCGCCCGCCCGCGACCAATCTTCGACAATGTCACCCCGTCAGGCAATGGCACCATGGCGGAGAACCTGGCCCGGCTGTTTTTGTTGACCGGCAACGAAGCCAAAGGCCGCGCCGCCGGTGCCCTGATCGAGGCGGTAACCGCCGGTCCCAGGGACCGTCTAGTCAATCAACCGACCACCCTGGGCGCGCTGGATCTTCTCAATCGTGGTGCTCAGGTAATCCTTATCGCCGAGGAAAACCAAGCCCCGCCGTTCCGTGACCGGGTCTTCGAGGCCGCCCTGCCGCACCGGATCTTCCAGCGGCTCGCCCCCGGCACCACCTTGCCCGACGGCCACCCGGCCAACGGCAAGGACCAGGTGGACGGACTCCCCACGGCCTATATCTGCGTCGGCCAAACCTGCGGTCTCCCCATAACCGATCCGAACGGCTTGAGCGAGGCCCTGGCCCGGTTGTAAGATCCTTCCTATGGCGCATCTGTCCTTCCATAGCCCCGTTGGCTCTTTGACCCTGTTCGAGGAGGACGGCCTGCTGGTGGCGCTGGACTGGGGCCGGGTACCGGAATGCGATGGGGTTCCTGCTGTGCTAGGAGAAGCCAAACGGCAATTGGATGCCTATTTCGAGGGCGACCTGCAGGATTTCGATCTGCCGTTGGAGCCCCGGGGCACGGAGTTTCAAAGGCGTGTCTGGTCGGAAATGCAACGCATCCCCTTCGGCGAAGTGCGGACCTATGGCGATCTCGCCTATGCCATCGGCTCCGGACCCCGCGCCGTGGGCGGTGCCTGTGGCCGCAATCCCCTACCCATCGTCATTCCCTGTCACCGTGTCACCGGCGCCAACAATCGCCTGACCGGCTATTCCGGTGGCCAGGGCCTGGATACCAAACGCCGCCTGCTGGCCTTCGAAGGCCTGCGATTCCCCTGATTTCAAGGAGACGACCCATGACCAAGGCCATTCGCATCCATCAAACCGGCGGCCCCGAGGCCATGACCTGGGAAGACGTGACAGTCGGCGATCCGGGTCCCGGCCAGGTGCGGGTGAAAAACACCGCCGTGGGAGTCAATTTCATCGATGTCTATCATCGCACCGGCCTCTATCCGGTGGAGCTGCCCTCCGTGTTGGGCATGGAAGGCGCCGGAGTTGTGGAAGCCATCGGAACCGACGTGACGGACCTGAACATTGGCCAGCGAGTGGCCTACAACGGTCATCCGGTGGGCGCCTATGCCGAAGCCCGGCTTTATCCCGCGGATCGCCTTGTTCCCCTGCCCGATGCCGTTTCCGATCAACAGGCGGCGGCGATGATGCTCAAGGGCATGACCGCCCACTACCTTTTACGCCGCAGCTACGAAGTGCAGGCCGGAGATACCATCCTGATCCACGCGGCGGCGGGCGGTGTGGGCCAGATCGCCGTGCAATGGGCCAAGCATTTGGGGGCGACGGTCATCGGCACCGTGGGGTCGGATGAAAAAGCCGAAATCGCCCGATCCCGGGGCTGCGACCATACGATCTTGTACAAAAGCGAGAATTTCGCCGACCGGGTCAAAGATATCACCGGCGGTGAGGGGGTTCAGGCGGTCTATGATTCCATCGGCAAGGATACCTTTGAAGATTCCCTGAACTGCCTGCACCGGTTGGGCACCATGGTTTCCTACGGCAATGCCTCGGGCCCGGTCCCGGCTTTCGAACCAGCCTTGCTGGCACAAAAAGGATCGCTGTTTTTCACCCGGCCAATCTTGTTCCACTACATCACCACCCGCGAGGAACTGCTGGCCACGGCGGAGGAACTGTTCGAAGTGGTGACGGCGGACGTGGTGGATATCGCCATTGGCCAGACTTTCCCGCTCTCCGACGCCGCCGAGGCCCACAGAGCCCTGGAAGCGCGGCAGACCACCGGGTCAACGATCTTGCTGCCCTAGGCCGTCCTCGGCTATAACTTGCAAACTGCAAGTAAATGGACCGGATCATGCGTTCTTCCTGCCCCATCGCCGGCGCCCTGGACCTGTTCGGCGACAAATGGACCCTGCTGGTACTGCGGGACCTGATGTTTCGGCAAAAAACCACTTATGGGGATCTGCTCCAGTCCCCCGAAGGCGTCGCCACCAATATCCTGGCCGACCGGCTTGATCGGCTATGTCAGGCGGGATTCATCGAAAAACGGGGCCGCGCCTATGGAGTGACCTCCAAGGGCTGGACCCTGGAGCCGGTGATGCGCGGGATCCTGCGCTGGGGACTGCGGGAATTGCCGGGAACGGAAAGACCGAATACCAACCTGCATAACGATTGACGGGATCAGCAATCGAACAGGCGCGACCCTATTGGTATCAATCCCGTTTTTCCTGTTTGATCGAAGCCGATCAAACGCGAAAGGCACGCACTAGCTGTTCATGGCATCGAAGAATTCGTCGTTGGTCTTGGCATGTTTGAGCTTGTCGAGCAGGAACTCCATGGCATCGGTGGTGCCCATGGGCATGAGAATGCGGCGAAGCACCCACATCTTCGACAGGGTTCCCTTTTCCACCAGCAGCTCTTCCTTGCGGGTGCCGGATTTGGTGATATCGATGGCCGGGAAAGTGCGCTTGTCGGAAAGCTTGCGGTCGAGGATCAGTTCCGAGTTGCCGGTGCCCTTGAACTCTTCGAAGATCACCTCGTCCATGCGCGAACCGGTATCCACCAGGGCGGTGGCGATGATAGTCAGGCTGCCGCCTTCCTCGATATTCCGCGCCGCGCCGAAGAAACGCTTCGGGCGTTGCAAGGCGTTGGCGTCCACGCCACCAGTCAGCACCTTGCCCGAGCTGGGCACCACGGTGTTGTAAGCGCGCGCCAGACGGGTGATGGAATCGAGCAAGATCACCACGTCTCTCTTGTGTTCCACAAGGCGCTTGGCCTTTTCGATGACCATTTCGGCCACCTGTACGTGACGCACCGCCGGTTCGTCGAAGGTGGAAGAAACCACCTCGCCCTTGACCGAACGGGCCATGTCGGTGACTTCCTCGGGTCGTTCATCGATCAGTAGCACGATCAGATAGCATTCGGGATGATTGACCGAGATGGAATGGGCGATGTTTTGCAGCATCACGGTCTTGCCGGTGCGCGGCGGCGCCACCACCAGCGCGCGCTGGCCCTTGCCCACGGGGGAAATCAGGTCGATGACCCGCGCCGTGGTGTCCTTGGTGGTGGGATCGGGGTTTTCCATCTTGATGCGCTCGGTGGGATAGAGCGGTGTCAGGTTATCGAAATTGATCCGGTGGCGGACCGCGTTGGGGTCCTCGAAATTGATATCATTGACCTTCAGCAGGGCGAAATAGCGTTCGCCATCCTTGGGCGAGCGAATCTGGCCTTCCACCGTATCGCCGGTGCGCAGGCTGAATCGCCGCACCTGGCTGGGCGAGACATAGATGTCGTCGGGTCCCGGTAGATAGTTGGCCTCCGGCGAGCGCAGGAATCCGAACCCGTCTTGCAAAACCTCCAGCACCCCCGATCCGAAGATCGCCACGTCGTTTTCCGCCAACTGCTTGAGGATGGCGAACATCATGTCCTGCTTACGCAGGGTCGAGGCGTTCTCGATATCCAGCTCCTCGGCAAAGGCGAGCAGCTCGGTGGGGGTTTTTTCTTTGAGTTCCTGAAGATTCATGACTTTGGTTCGTAAATTGTGAAAGGGAGACGACCCGGGAACGGATCGGAAGAAGGGGGAACGGCGGTCCTTAAGCATCCGGATTAAACCGAATTACGATAGGCGGTTACGCCTTTGGACTTTTATCCGTTATTGAAAGTGGAGGCGGTGGTCCCGCTGGGAAAGACAATAATTTCGGAACCGCGAATAGAATTACCCATAGGCCGGTTCCAAGTCAAATGGGATTTTATGAAATCGTTGTTGCGCTGTTATTGACTTGTATCAAGAGACTGTCACTCCCAAGGCTTCACCACCACCATGATGATCAGCACAATCATCAGCACCGTGGGGACCTCGTTGGCATAGCGGTAGAACTTGTGCGAGCGCTGATTGCGGTCTTCGAGAAATTCCATGCGCCACTTCATGTTGAGAAAATGCATGACGAACAGCCCGACCACGCAGACCAGCTTGACCCACAGCCAAATACTCAACCAGGCATCTTCATACAGATTGCCCAGCAGGATCAGACCGAATACCAGGGAACCCACGGCGGCGGGATTCATGATCGCCTTGAGCAGACGGCGTTCCATGATTTTAAAGGTCTCGCCGGTGGCGGAATCCGCCGGTTCCTGGGCATGATAGACATAGAGCCGGGGCAGGTAGAAATGCCCGGCCATCCAGGCCATGACACAAATGATATGCAACGCCTTGGTCCACATCCAGGCCTCGCCGCTCAGATCCCACAACATGCTCTAGTCCCCCTTGCCACAGGGGCATTGCCCCAGGTTGGCCGCACAGATCCGTGTTCCCCGGGGTGGGCTATCCCCGGTCCGGATCTGTCCCACCAGATCCGCCAGTCCGCCGATGAAGGCCGGATGGGTACCCACGGCAGGTACCCGCACATAACCGGGCACGCCGAGTTTATCCGCTTCTTCACGGTATTCGATATCCAGTTCCACCAGGGTCTCGGAATGCTCTGAGACAAAGGCAATGGGCACGATGACCGCCGGCACCCCATCATTTCCCGCCCGTTGCAATTCCTGTTCGGTGGACGGCCCGATCCATTCCAGACGCCCGACCCGGCTTTGGTAGCAGACCGCCCAATCCAGATCGTCGATCCCCAAGGCCTCGACCACGGCGGCACTGGTCTGTTCCACCTGCCACTGATAGGGGTCTCCGGCATCGACGATCTTTTTCGGCAGCCCGTGAGCGGAAAACAACAATCGTGGTTTTCCTTTGGATTCCGCCTCTTGCAGTCCTTTTCGCGTCAATTCCGTCACCGCCTCGATCCAGCCTGATTGCAATGGATAACAGCAGATCGAGTGTGTCGGCTTATCCAATCCGGCGGCCTTGGCGGCACGATTCCAGTCATCAATGGAGGAACCGACCGTTGTGGTAGAGAATTGCGGGTAGAGCGGCAGCAAAATGACCTCGTCCGGATCGAAATCCTTCACCTCATAGGCCACTTCATCACTCATGGGATGCCAATAACGCATGGCGATGAACGTTTGAACTTCGTGCTCGCTGGAAAGAACATCTCTTAGGGCATTGGCCTGATCCCAGGTCAGATCAAGCAGCGGTGATTTGCCACCCAGATGCTGGTAGATTTCCGCCGCCACCGGCGCCCTCTTGCGGGAAATGTATTGGGCCAATAGCCAGCGGATCGGTCCCGGGGCCGTGATGATTGCCGGATCATTGAACAAATTGAACAGGAACGGACGGATGGATTCCACCCGGTCCGGTCCTCCCAGATTGAACAAAACCACCGCCAGTTTGGCCAAAACGACCTTCTCCCCGGATTAGCCGCGCTGCTGAATGATCTCGGCCACCCGAGCCACATGCTCTGGCGGCGTTTGCGGCACGATGCCATGACCCAGATTGAAAATGAAGGGGCCTTGTCCAAGGACGTCAAGAATGGTGTTCAACTCCCGCTCCATGGCTTCTCCCCCGGCCACCAGTAGCATGTTGTCCAGGTTGCCCTGCACCGTGCAGTGGGGCTGAATATTGTCTGCTGCCCAGGTTACCGGAATGGTCGAATCCAGGCTCACGCCATCGACATTGGTTTCACGGACAAAATCGGGATACATCATCCCGGCGCCACGGGGAAAACCGATGATCGGCACGCCGGGACAGGCGGCTTTCAGGGTTTCCACCAGCTTGATGGTCGGATCGATGACCCAACGCCGGAACTCCGCTGGTGGCAGCACCCCGGCCCAGCTATCGAAAATCTGAATGATCTCGGCGCCGTTTTTCACCTGCTCGATCAGATACCGACCGGTGGCTTCCACCAACAGATCGATCAGTTTGGCAAAGCCTTCGGGATCGCCATAGGCCCAGGAACGGGTCACGGGATAATCCTTGGACCCCCGGCCCTCGACCATGTAGGTGGCCACGGTCCAAGGCGCCCCGGCAAAGCCGATTAGCGCCGTGGTCTCGGGAATTTCCCTGGATAGCCGCCCGACGGTCTCATAGACCGGCGCCATATGGCCATGCAGGCGTTCCAGGTCCAACTGCTCCAGCTCGGCCACGGAGCGGATGGGATCCAGCACCGGCCCTTCGCCTTCGAGAAACTGAACTTTCTGACCCAGAGCATCCGGGATCACCAGAATATCGCTGAACAGAATGGCCGCGTCCATGTGATAGCGCCGTAAGGGCTGAAGGGTAACTTCCACGGCCAGGTCCGGCGAATGGCAGAAATTCAGGAAGTTTTTCGCACTTTTGCGGACTTCACGGTATTCGGCCAGATAGCGGCCCGCCTGGCGCATAAGCCAGAAAGGGGGACGGGTCAGGGTTTCCCCGGCCAAGGCGCGGAGCATGGTCTTCTCGGATGACTGGATCATGGGCTGGATGGCTCTCCTCGATTTCGTCCCCAACCCATACAATTTAATATCTTAAGATTAAAGGGGCTGTTGTTGTAGTTGGGGGGTGGAAACCTGTGGATCCCCGCTTTCAGGGATCTTATCCACAAACCCGTGCCACGGTTGCCGGGGTGGGCTTTGGTCCTGGGACTCGTTTTCCACGATCCCATGCTAAAACCAAGGACAGACAGGCAAAAAATTGATATACCCGCATTGTGGATAAGGGGGATGAAGCACGCGTTGCTCCGTTTGTTTGATGGTTTTCCCGCATCCTGAATGATTTTATCCGTCTGGGGACAAGTGGACGGACCGAAAAACCGTTTAAGGGAATGAAAAAGAGGTTTTGGCCCAAAAGGTCGAACTGTCCACAGGCAGACGAGGGAATAGTGGATAACGAAGACGATTTTAAAAAGCTTCATCTTCACCTGGTTTCCGACGCCAGCGGTGAAACGGTTCTCGGGATTGCCCGTGTTTGTCTGCTGCAATTCGATGGATTCGAAACCGTCGAACATCTTTCTCCTCTCGTACGCCATCTAGACGATGTGGACAAAGTCCTCGATCGCATCGCCCGTTATCCCGGTCTGTGCATCTTCACTCTGGTCAATACGGAGATCCGCGAGGCCCTGGAAACGGGCTGCGACGAGTTGGGTGTGCCCAGCGTCCCGGTATTGGACCCGATTCTTGGCGCCATTGCCAATTTCATGGATGTGCCCATGCGCGGCCGCCCGGGGCGTCACCATGGCATGAATTCGGAATACTTCAGCCGCATCGACGCCTTGCATTTTGTCATGGCACACGATGATGGCCAATCTACCCGCGGATTGCATGATGCCGATGTGGTTTTGTTGGGTGTCTCCCGCACCTCCAAGACCCCCACTTGCATCTATCTGGCTAATCGAGGGGTCAAAGCCGCCAATTTTCCCATTGTTCCCGGCTGTGCCCTGCCCGAGGAATTGGATGGGCTCAAAGGACCGTTGGTGGTCTGTTTGACCAAGGATCCGAAATTGCTCTCACAGATCCGCCGCAACCGCCTGCGGCTGTTGGGTCAGGAGGAACAGACAGATTATACGGATACCGAACGGGTGGAAGAGGAAGTGATGATGGCCAAAAGGCTATCCGCGCGCAACGGCTGGCCGATCATTGATGTGACCCGCCGTTCCATCGAGGAAACAGCGGCACAGATCATCCGTCTGATCGCCGATCGGGACGAAAGCCGGGCATGATCCGCGGGGATCACCGGCTGATATTGGCTTCGGCCAGTCGCTCACGGGCTGATATTCTGCGTCAGGCTCATATTCCCCATACCATCAAGCCAGCCCATTTGGATGAATCGGGGATCAAGGCCCACTGCCGGGATCAGGGTCGATCGGCGCTGGAAACCGCTGTGGCCCTGGCCGAAGCCAAGGCGCGCGCCATTGCCGTCGATGATCCGGACGCCTGGGTCATTGGTGCGGACCAGATGCTGGAATGCGGCGATCATTGGTTGGATAAACCGGACTCCCCCGCCGAGGCCCGGGACCATCTGCGGCTCTTGCGCGGTCGATCCCATGCCCTGCAAACGGCGGTCTGCGTGATGCGTGGAGATCGGGTGATCTGGCATATGGGTGCAACGGTGACCCTGACCATGCGGGATTTCTCCGATAATTTTCTCGACGGCTATCTGGATTTAGTGGGCGATGACGTGACCACGACGGTAGGCTGTTATCGGCTGGAAGGTCTCGGGTCGCAGCTGTTTTCCGCCATTGACGGCGATTATTTCACCATTCTCGGGCTGCCTCTGTTGCCATTGCAATCGGCGTTGCGGGATCTGGAGGTTCTGGAGGCATGATCAGTGGCAAGGCAAAACTGGCCGGGGTAATGGGATGGCCCGTGGGTCATTCGCTGTCCCCTTTGTTGCATGGCTTTTGGCTGCGTGAACTGGGTATCGATGGCACCTATGTGCCTCTGGCGGTGACACCCGAAGACTGTGCCGCGGTTCTCAAGACCCTGCCCCGCATGGGGTTTCAAGGCTGCAATGTCACCGTGCCACACAAGGAAACCGCCTTGGCCACCGTTGATGAGGTGGATCATCAGGCCCAACGCATCGGCGCGGTCAACACGGTGGTGGTGGCCGAGGACGGGCGTCTGTTGGGCCGCAATACGGATGCCTATGGCTTCATGGCGAATCTTCAGGCGGGTCTGGCGGATTGGTCGGCGGCACAGGGTCCGGCGGTGGTGCTCGGCGCGGGCGGTGCGGCACGGGCGGTCATCGTCGGCCTGCTGGATGCCGGCTGTCCGGAAATCCGTTTGACCAACCGTACCCGGAATCGGGCGGAGGCTGTCGCGGGGGATATCCCCGGACCTATCACCGTCACCGATTGGGACCGGCGGAGCGACTCCCTCGAAGGGGCCGCGCTGCTGGTCAATACCACCACTCTGGGCATGGCCGGGCAGCCGCCCTTGGAAATGCCGCTGGATGGATTATCCAGCCGTGCCGTGGTCACCGATATCGTCTATGCCCCGCTGCAAACCGTGCTCTTGCGGCAGGCAGCGGAACGGGGCCATCGCACGGTGGACGGCCTGGGCATGCTGTTGCATCAGGCAGTGCCGGGTTTCGAGGCCTGGTTCGGTCCGCGCCCCGAGGTCAGCGATGCCCTGCGCCGCCATATGCTGGATTCGCTGGGATGAGGGTGCTCGGGCTTACCGGGTCTATCGGCATGGGCAAAAGCACCGCGGCGGCGGATTTCCGCCGTTTGGGCATCGCCGTACATGACGCCGACGCGGTGGTGCATGGGCTGCTCGGCCCCGGTGGCGAGGCCCTAACGGCCATTGATTCCTTGTTTCCCGGCGTGGTCGGGACGGCGGGGGTGGATCGCCAGGCCTTGGGAGCCCGGGTATTCCATGATCCAACGGGGTTGAAGAAACTGGAAGCCATCCTGCATCCGCTGGTGCGGCGGGCGGAACAGGGGTTTCTGCGCCGTCAAATGGCCCGACAGGCTCCATTTGTGGTGTTGGATATCCCCCTGCTGTTCGAGACCCATGGGGAAAGCCGCTGCGACGCGGTGGCGGTGGTGACGGCACCACCCTTTGTCCAGTCCCGGCGGGTTCTGGCGCGGTCGGGCATGACCCGAGAAAAATTCCACGCCATTCTAGCCCGCCAGGTTCCCGATGGGGAAAAACGCCATCGGGCCGACTTTGTGATTCAAACCGGTTTGGGACGGCGTTTCAGCCTGCTGGCCATCAAACGCATCGTCGCGGGGATGAAATCCGGATACACTCGGCGCCGGAAAAGGAGTTCCCATGCGTGAAATTGTCCTGGATACGGAAACCACCGGCCTTAGCCCCAAGGGGGACCCGCCCAATGCCCATCGTATTGTCGAAATTGGCTGTGTGGAGTTGGTCAACCATGTGACCACCGGCAAAACCTATCACCAATATATCAATCCGGAACGGGACATGCCGGTGGAGGCCTTCAATGTCCATGGGCTGTCCGAGGAATACCTGGCCGATTTCCCGGTATTTGCCGATGTGGCGCAGGCTTTCCTGGATTTCATTGGCGATGATCGGTTGATCATCCACAACGCTGGCTTCGACATGGGATTCATCAACGCCGAACTGGTGCGTGCCGGACGGTCCGCTCTGCCCATGGAGCGGGCGGTGGATACGGTGGTCATGGCGCGCAAGAAGTTTCCCGGCGCTCAGGCCAACCTGGATGCCCTCTGCCGCCGTTTCGATATCGACAATTCCAACCGCACCTATCACGGCGCGCTGTTGGATTCAGAATTGCTGGCGGAAGTCTATTTGGAGCTGATTGGCGGTCGCCAACCGGGCCTTTTGATGGATTCCAAAGGCGAGGAAGCCGCGGAAATAACGGTGGATTCACCGCGCCATTCCCGTCAGGCCCGCTGCTTTGAGCCGAGCGCCGAGGAACGGGCCGCCCATGCGGAATTCCTCGGCAAACTCAAAGATCCGATCTGGCTGAGTTAGGCCTCGCCTTCGGTGACCATATCGGCGGCGGCATCGCCCCCCTCGGCCTTTGCGGCGGCTTCTTGTTTGTTGCGCTGATACATGGCAACGAAATCGATCATCGACAGCATCAGCGGCGGGAATCCACCGTCGCGGGTGACATCAGCCAGGATGGACCGGGCAAAGGGGAACAGCATGCGTGGGCATTCCACCAGCAACACCGGCTCGCGATGCTCATCGGGAACATTGAGGCTGAACAGACCCGCGTAAACCAGCTCGGCGATGAAAGCGACGGAATCCTCGGCTTTGCACTGGGCGCGCACATGCAGTTCCACCTCGAACAGGTTGTCCTGTAGGGGGCGGGCGTTGACGTCGACGCCGATATTCACATCCGGCTGACCCTTTTGCAGGGCGCCAAAGACCGCCGGTGCGTTGGGGGCCTCAAAGGACAAATCCTTGATGTATTGTCCGTTGATGACCAGCGGCGGGTTCTGTTGCTCGGGTGCGTCGCCGGTTGGGGTCTCGGCCATGGATATCCTCCGTCCCTTAAAGGTGAATTGGTTACTGCAAGGTGGCTATCACGGATTGCTCCGGCGCTCAACCGGCGTCTCGACGGGGACGCTCATCTTCCAAGATATCGGTCATATCCTCGAATTCGCCATCGATAACCTTGTCTCCGGGGGGTGCGGATTTCGAACCGGGGTGAGGATTGCCGGTGGCTTCGAACCCGCCACCGCGTACCCAGAATCCCTGCTGCGTATCCACCCGGGTGCGGAACAAGGTTTTCAGCCAGCCGCGCAAAGGCGGTAACAGCAACAAAAAGCCGATGGTATCGGTGAAAAAGCCGGGCGTCAGCAAAAGGGCGCCGGCCAGAATGAGCAAGACCCCGTCCAGGGCTTCATCCACCGGCATGTCACCGCGATCCAAGGTTTGCCGAGCCCGTTCAAAGGTGCTTTGGCCTTGCATGCGCATGATCGATATGCCGACCATGGCCGTCATTAAAACCAGACCCAGCGTGGCCCACAGGCCGATGCCGTCGCCCACTTCGATGAACAAAGCGATCTCGGCGACCGGGATCAACAAAAAGGCAAAAACGAGCAGAAGTCCCATGTTGGCTTGCTCTTTGTGAGAATAGGGCTTATCTAACCATCAACATTCTCGGCTCCCGCCGGAAAACAAAACACATGTACAGGATCGGGACGCCCCGGTCCAGGACAACGGCGGGACGACAATGGGATAGAACGTCGGAACAACAATTGTTGATGAGCGATGGGCGGCGGTTTCCAGTTTTTTGATATTATTCTATTTGCGTTGGTGGCGGGCTTTCTGGTCTTTCGCCTGCGGAGCGTCTTGGGGCGCCGGGATGGCCACGAAGGGAACTACAAGGATCCCTATCAGCCCGATCCAAAGGCGGACTCCGAAACGGATGACCCCGGACGCGACAATGACAATGTCATTCCGTTGCCAGACCGGTCGCCGCGCGAAGACCGGCTTGATGATGAAGAGATCATTGATCCGGACAATCCTTTGGAAGCCGGTCTGGTGCAGATCCGCATCGCCGATCCGACTTTCGATCCACAAGGGTTCGTTGGCGGTGCCCAGGGGGCCTTTGAGATGATTGTCGGGGCCTTTGCCGCCGGGGATCGCAAGACCCTGGCGACCCTACTCAGCCCGGAAGTACTGTCCAACTTCGAAACCGTTATCGATCAGCGGGAATCGGCCAAGGAAACGGTCGAGCATGAGCTGGTCGGCTTGCGCAAGCCAGAGATCCTGGAAGCGGAAATGCAGGACGACTGGGCCCGGGTAACGGTCAAATTTGTCAGCGAACAGGTTAACGTGGTGCGCGACGAAGACGGCAAGGTCGTCGAGGGGGATCCCAACTATGTGGACAAAGTTACCGACTTCTGGACCTTTGCCCGCGATGTGCGGTCGCCCGATCCCAACTGGGCCCTCGTCGCCACCCGCAGCCTCGATTCGTAAATTGAGTTTTGTTCGGCATCTTGTTGCCGGAATCGTACTAACTCTGAGTGCCGCCTGCGCGCCTTTGGCCCCGGAATCCCCCTCATCGGTGCCCGAATCCGCTACCGGGGACGAAGGTCTGCTATTGCAGCCCGCTTCTTTCACCGAAATACCCGGTTGGACCGGTGGGCGTCAGGCCGGGGTCTTGGGCGCTTTTCTGAGATCCTGCGCGAAGCTTGATAACCGATTGGGCGACAATCTGTTTGTCAAAAACGATCCTCGCTTCGGACGTTATGTGGATTGGCGGCTGATTTGTGCCGAGGCGGCGCGCCAACCGGCTGCCCATGACGGATTGGCCCGGGCTTTCCTGGTGCGAAACTTTCGACCGTTCCAAGTGGTCGCCGAGGGCGGATTGAAGCAAGAGGGGCTGTTCACCGGGTACTATGAAGCTGAAATCCGTGCCGCTCGGGTCTCCTCGGCCCGCTATTGGGTACCAGTGCTGGGCAAGCCGCGCGATCTGGTGACCATGAACCTGGGCCAGTTCCGCGAGAATTGGAAAGGTCGCACCTTGGCCGGCCGGGTCAAGGGTGATCGCCTGATCCCCCATGCCAGCCGACACGAAATTGCGCGCGGGGCTTTGAAAGATCAGCATCTGGCCTTTCTCTGGGCCGATGATCCGGTGGATCTGTTTTTCCTCCATGTACAAGGTTCCGGGCGGGCTTTGCTGCCCGACGGTTCGGTTTTGCGGGTTGGCTATGCGGGAACCAATGGCCATCCCTATAAATCCATCGGTAAAATCCTCATCGAGCGCGGCGAGGTGTCGCGAGAGGCCATGTCCATGCAGGCCATCCGCCAATGGATCACCAACCACCCGGATCAGGGACTGGCGCTGCTCAATGAGAACCCGTCCTATGTTTTCCTCAAGGCTTATAAGGGTGACGGACCCTTGGGAGCCCAGGGCGTGCCGCTGACTCCGGGCCGTAGCCTGGCGGTGGACAGCAAGTTCATCCCCTATGGCGTGCCCCTGTGGCTGGACACCACCGACCCGGTGGATCCGGAACAGCCTCTGCGGCGAATGGTGGTGGCTCAGGATACCGGCGGCGCCATTCGCGGCCCCCTGCGCGGCGATCTTTTCTGGGGACATGGGCAGGTGGCCGAGCACAAGGCGGGGCTGATGAAGCAAACGGGCGGCATCTGGTTATTGCTGCCCCGCCCGCCCGGGTCTTGAATTTGGTCCGTGAAGACCGCATTCTGCCGACCATGAGCCAACGTCCCTCCCAGAACCGCCGCTTCCGTCGCTTGAGCAGCGATGATCAGGATGTATGGCATTTCGTCACCCGCGATGTGGCACCCTTGCGGGACAAACCTTCGAATGAGTTTGAAGACCGGTCCGTTTCAAGGCCGCTCCCTTTGCCCAAGGCCCCTCGACATTGGACGCCGCCGTCTGAAATCTCCAAACCGGCCAACCATTTACCGGAACTGAGCCATGGCAGTGCGCCCGGCCTGGACCGGCGTACCTCGGCCAAGCTGCGCCGTGGCAAGGTGGTGGTGGAGGGTCGCTTGGACCTGCATGGCATGACAAGGGATCAGGCGCGTGGTGCCCTGCATGGCTTTTTGCACCGGGGACAGACCCAAGGCAAGAAATGCGTCCTGGTGGTCACCGGGCGGGGCCTGCAACGGGACGGACAGATCGGCGTGCTGCGCCGGGCGGTGCCCGAGTGGCTCAATGAAATGCGCGCCTTGGTCCATGCCTTTCACTATGCCGCGCCCCAAGACGGCGGCGAAGGGGCGCTTTATGTGCTGTTGCGCCGCAAGAGGTCCGGATGACCCCGTTTGGCCGCAAAGTTCGCGAGTTGCGTCGTGCCAATCAGGTGACCCAAAGGCGCATGGCGGCGGATTTACAGGTCACCCCGGCCTATCTGTCGGCATTGGAGCATGGCCGGCGCGGTCGTCCCGCGCCGGGGATGGTGATGCAGATCTGCGCCTATTTCGATCTGATTTGGGACGATGCCGAGGAGTTAAAACGTCTGGCGGCCTTGTCCCATCCCCGGGTGGTGGTGGATACGGCGGGGCTCAGCCCCCAGGCCACGCGGCTGGCCAACCTGATGGCCCTGCATATGGCCGACTTGCCCGATCATGTCATTGATTGGATCATCGACGAGGTCGAAGCCAACCTGGCCTCCAAGGACGGTGAACCGGGCGTGCCATTCTAAAATCCCGCTTTGCTGCCCCCTGGTATCACCGTCGGGGTTCATGCATATTAGGCTTCGACTCCAGTTTCGTAGCGCAACCCTAAGATCCCCTATTCATGTTAAAGCCGTCCCTCTCTGATCGACCCATTCTGATCACCGGTGCCTCGGGCATGCTGGGCCGCGCGTTCGGGGAAGTCTTGAAGAAGTCCGGGCCGGTCATGGCCCTATCCCACCAGGAATTGGATGTCACCGACCGACAGGCGGTGATGGATCGTGCCTCGGATCGGCCGGCCTGGATCATCCATTGCGCCGCCGATGTGAATGCCGAGCGCTGCGAGATTCAACCGCAAGAAACCCGACGCATCCAAGTGGGCGGAGCGGAGAACATCGCCGCCCTGGCCGTGGCCACCGGCGCGCGGGTGCTCTATCCGCAATCGTTTCTGATCTTCGATGGCGCCCATCTGCCCATCGATGAATCCACCCCACCCAATCCGTTGTCTGTCTATGGCCGTTGCAAGTGGGAAGCCGAAACCTTGTTGCGCGATCGCCTGGGAGATCATGCTTTGTGCGTGCGCATGGCCGGGTTTTTCGGCGGGGAGGAAAAGGACAAAAACTTTGTCGGCAAGTTCCTGCCCCATGTGCGTGGTCTTTTGGCACGGGGCGAGACCAGCTATGCGGTGGGGGATCGAGTCTGGCAGCCCACCTGGACCGTCGATCTGGCCCGCAATAGCCTGTTATTGATGGCCGAAGCAAAATCCGGCCTCTACACCATGGGCTGCGAAGGCGAGGCCAGCTTCTTTGATCTGGCCACCGCTTGTATGGAGGAGTTGGGGCTTTCTCGGGCCTTCACCGTCACCCGCGCCAGCGAACAGCAGGTGGCGGGCAATGAAAAAGCCAAACGTCCGCCCCGCGCGGTGCTTCAAAACACCCGGCTACGCGCCGACGGACTGGACCGCATGCGGCCCTGGCGTACAGCGCTCAAGGAATATCTCGCCCGCCCCTATTTTAAAGACATGTTTAAGGAATACGCTGATGAAGCTGCTTGACCCCTGCGACCTGCCGCCGTTGGGCCCGTTGGCCAACCGGGTGGTCATGGCGCCCATGACCCGGGGCTTTGCGCCCGACCACCGGGCGACCGAGCACATGGCCGACTATTACGTCCGCCGGGCCGAAGGCGGGGTCGGGTTGATCGTCACCGAGGGCACGGTGATCCACCAAAGCGGCGATGGGTACCGGGATGTGCCCTATATCGACACCGACGATCAGACCAAGGCCTGGGCCCCGCTGGTTTCTCGGGTTCAGGCGGCGGGCGCCAAGATCCTCTGCCAGCTCTGGCATTGCGGGCGGATCAGCCACGAGGACTTCACCGGCGGGCCGCCCGTGTCTTCCACCAATCGCCAGGCCGAGGGTCACAATCGCCAGAACGATAAGCCCTTCGGCGTGCCCCGGGCCTTGGAAACCGGCGAGATGCCGGAAATCTACGGCCATTATGTCCATGCGGCGGAACAGGCCCTGGCCGCCGGGTTCGACGCGGTGGAACTGCATTTCGCCAATGGCTATCTGGCCGATCAGTTCCTCGATGCCAATATCAATGATCGTACCGACAAGTACGGTGGGTCGGTGGAAAACCGCTGCCGCTTCGCCCTGGAATGCCTGGAAGACGTGATCAAGGCGGTGGGCGCTGAAAAAGTGGCCGTTCGCATAAGCCCGGCTCGCGACATGGGGGGACTCTATGAATGGCCGGACCTGGACGCCATGCTCGGTCATCTGATTCCGGCCATGGACCAATTGGGGCTGCGCATGCTGTCGGTGACCAATGCCCGCGCCGACTATCATCAGACCGGCGGGCGCATGGTGCGCAAGATCCGATCCCTGTGGCCCCATTTCATCATGGCCGGGGCCTCGCTGAGTGCCGAAGAAGCGGAAACGGAACTGGCTGAGGGCTGGGTTGATGCGGTCACCTGGGGCCGTGCCCTGATCGCCAATGCGGATCTGCCGAAACGCTTTGAAAACAATGAGCCGCTGCGAGCGTTCGAAGTTCCCATGCTGGGCAGCCTCGAATGACCATGGCGCGCGGATCAGTAGACCCGGATTTTTGGCGCGGACGGCGGGTGCTGGTCACCGGCCATACGGGGTTCAAGGGTAGCTGGCTGAGCTTGTGGCTAACCGAAATGGGGGCCCAAGTGCGCGGCTTCTCGCTTGCGCCGCCCAGTACCCCCAATCTGTTCACCATCGCCCAGGTGGAATCTCTGATGGATCACGTCCATGGGGATCTGCGGGACATCAAGGCCGTGACTAGGACGGTGACCGACTTCAAACCGGAAATCGTGCTGCATCTGGCGGCCCAGGCGCTGGTGCGTCCGTCCTATGACGATCCGGTGGTTACCTATGCCACCAACGTCATGGGGACCGTGCATCTGCTGGAAGCCGTGCGGTCCTGCGGCTCCGTCAAGGCCCTGGTCTCGGTGACCAGCGACAAATGCTACGCCAACCGGGAATGGGACTGGGGCTATCGCGAGAGCGATCCCATGGGCGGCCATGATCCTTACAGCAGTTCCAAGGGCTGCGCCGAACTCGTGACCGCGGCCTATCGGGACAGCTTTTTCGCGCCCGGCGGAACCGTTGCCCTGGCCTCGGCGCGGGCCGGCAACGTGATCGGCGGGGGTGATTGGGGCCTGGATCGACTGGTTCCCGATATGGTGCGTGCCTGGTCGTCTAGCGAGACCCTGCGCATCCGCTATCCGGATGCCATCCGGCCCTGGCAGCATGTGCTTGAGCCCACGTCGGGCTATTTGCAACTGGCACAGAAGCTGGCCACCGAGGGGGCGTCCTTCGCCGACGGCTGGAATTTCGGTCCCGGTCCGGAGAGCGAGCAACCGGTGCGGACCTTGGTGGAGCGGGGCCTGACCCTGTGGGGGGACGATGCCCAATGGGCCACGGAAAACGAACCACAGCCCCACGAAGCCACTTATTTGAAGCTTGATGTCTCCAAGGCCCGGGGCAAACTGGGTTGGAATCCCCGCTGGGATCTATCGACGACCCTGGACAAGACCTTTGGCTGGTACCGGGCCTGGCATGACGGCGCGGACATGGCGGCCCTGACCCGGCGGCAAATCAAGGACTATATGACATGAGCGATGATCCCGAAGCCCTGCGGGCGCAAATCCTTGATCTGACCCGGCGTTATCATGCCGCGGCCTATCCGGACAAGGCCTTCACGCCCGGGGACTCCCCCATGCCCGTGTCCGGGCGGGTATTCGGTGCCGAGGACATGGCGGCGCTGGTGGATAGTTCGCTGGATTTCTGGCTGACCACAGGACGGTTCAACGATGCCTTCGAGGAAAAGCTGGCCGGGGTCATCGGTCGCAAGCATCTGTTGACGGTCAATTCAGGCTCCTCGGCCAATCTGGTGGCCTTTGCCGCGCTGACCTCGCCCCTGCTCAAGGACCGGGCGCTACAGCCCGGCGACGAGGTCATCACCTGCGCCACCGGCTTCCCGACCACGGTCAACCCGGCCTTGCTCTACGGCATGACACCCGTGTTCGTGGATGTGGACATACCCACCTACAACGCCCTGCCCGAGCGCATCGCCGAGGCGGTGGGGCCGAAGACCCGTGCGATCATGCTGGCCCATACCCTGGGCAACCCGTTCGACGTGGCGGCGGTGAAAAAGATCGCCGACGACCATGGTCTATGGCTGATCGAAGACTGTTGCGACGCCCTGGGCAGCACCTTCGACGGTCAGATGGTCGGGACGTTCGGCGATATCGGCACTCTGTCGTTCTATCCCGCCCACCATATCACCATGGGCGAGGGCGGCGCGGTATTCTGCGACCGGTCGATCCTGCGCCGGGCCATGGAGAGCCTCCGCGACTGGGGCCGGGACTGCTACTGCGCGCCGGGAAAGGACGATACCTGTGGCAAACGGTTTTGCTGGAAGCTGGGCGATCTGCCGGAGGGCTATGACCACAAGTATGTCTATTCCCACCTGGGCTATAACCTGAAGATCACCGACATGCAGGCTGCGGTGGGTCTAGCGCAAATGGACCATCTGGATGATTTCATCGCCCGGCGCAAGGCCAACTTCGACCGCTTGAAACAGGGATTGGCGGATCTGGAAGAGGTCCTGATCCTGCCCGAGGCCACGACGGGCTCCGATCCCTCCTGGTTCGGTTTTCCGTTGACCCTGCGCGAGGATGCGCCGTTCAGCCGGGACCAACTGGTGATCCATCTCAATGAGCAAAAGGTCGGCACCCGGCTGCTGTTCGGCTCCAATCTGTTGCGCCAGCCCTACATGATCGGGCGTCCGCACCGGGTGGTGGGAGATCTGACCAACGCCAACCGGGTGGTGGACCGGACCTTCTGGATCGGGGTCTATCCGGGTCTGACCGATGCCCATACGGACCGCATGCTGGACATTGTTCACACCTTCGTCCGGGAGCAGGCCTGATGGCCACTATCGCCATTCTCGGCGCCACCGGCCATGTGGGCAAGGGCCTGGCTTATGCCCTGGCCCAAGGCGGAAGCCATACCCTGCGGCTCTATGCCCGGGATCCGGATCGGGTGCTCGACTTTCTCAAAACCTGGGAGTTGTCGGATCACGATAGGGTCGTTCATCCGATGGACGAATTTGGTCGCCATCCCTTTGACGCGGTGGTCAATGCCACCGGTGCGGGGGATCCAGCCCGCTTGCGGACCCTGGGCGCCGGGATCTTTCGGCTGACCGAGACCGTCGACAACCGAATTCTGGATCTCCTGACCGATCATCCGGAACGGCTGTACCTGAATATATCCAGCGGTGCGGTCTATGGGGCCGGGTTTGCCGAACCGGCGCGCCAAGACACGATCGCGGCGGTACCGGTCAATGATTTGGGGCCCGGCGATGCCTATGCCATGGCCAAACGCCATGCGGAAGCCAAACATCGGGCTCATACGGCTTTCAATATCGTCGATTTGCGTATTTTCTCTTATTTCAGCCGCTTTATTGACCTGGAAGGCCGGTTTTTCACCGTCGATCTGGCCCGCAGCCTGCGTGACGCCGTGCCCCTGACCACCAATTGCGGCGAAATGGACCGGGATTACGTGGTGCCGGACGATCTGGCCCAAATGGTCCAATGCTGCCTGACCCGCTGGACCGACCGGGACGAGCAAGTCGTCAACGATGCCTTGGATTTCTATTCCAAGGCACCGGTGGGCAAGTTTGAATTGATCGAAGCGGTGCAGCGGACCTTGCCTTTGCAGGTCCGGGTCGAGGACGAGACCGCCACCCTGGCCACCGGCGGGGCCAAGAGCCGTTACTATTCGGAAAACCATCGGGCGGCGGACTGGGGCTATGCGCCGCGCTTCACCTCGGCCGATGGCGTGGTATCGGAACTGAACGCTCTTCTCAACCGCTGATCAACGCCTTGAGACGGTACAGCGCATCCAGGGCTTCGCGGGGGGTCAGGTCGTCCGGGTTGGTTTCGGCCAGGGCCTGTTCCGCCGGGCTCGGGCCCGATGCCACGGGGGATGGGGCCGGGTCTGCCAGGGCGGCGAATAGCGGCAGATCGTCCGCCAGACGGGTCAGGGCCGAGGACTGCTCGCCCTGTTCCAGGGTTTCCAGCACCTGTTCGGCGCGTGTCACCACCGTCGGGGGTAATCCGGCCATCTGACCCACATGGATGCCGTAGGAACGATCGGCGGCGCCGGGGCCCACCTCGTGCAGGAACACCACATCCCCCTGCCATTCCTTGACCCGCATGCAATGGCAGGCCAGCGATGGCAGCTTGCCGGTGAGGCTGGTCAGTTCATGGTAGTGGGTGGCGAACAAAGCGCGGGATCTGTTGACTTCGTGCAGATGCTCGATCACCGCCCAGGCGATGGACAGGCCGTCGAAGGTGGCCGTTCCCCGCCCGATCTCGTCGAGAATGACCAAAGAGCGGTCCGTCGCCTGATTGAGGATGGCCGCGGTCTCCACCATCTCGACCATGAAGGTGGAACGGCCCCGGGCCAGATCATCCGCCGCGCCCACACGGCTGAACAATCGGTCCACCACGCCGATGCGCGCGTGCTCGGCGGGCACGTAGCCGCCCATCTGAGCCAACACGGCAATCAAGGCGTTCTGTCGCAAAAAGGTACTCTTACCCGCCATATTCGGGCCGGTCAGCAGCCACAGCCGACTGTCCGGCGCCAAATCGCAGTTATTGGCGACAAAGGGCTCGGTCACCGAGGCCTCGACCACCGGATGGCGCCCGCCGGTGATCTCGAAGGCCAGGCCGTCCTCGACCACCGGACGGCAATAGCGCCGCTCTACCGCCAACTGGGCCAGGGCCGAGGCCACGTCCAGGGCGGCGATGGCCGCAGCAGCGAGGGCGATGGGCTCGGACTGGGCCAGGACCTCGGTCACCAGATCGTCGAACAGGCCCAGTTCCAACGCCAGGGCGGCGTCCTTGGCCTTGCCGATCTTGCTTTCCAGCTCGCCCAGTTCGACGGTGGTGAAGCGCACCATGTTGGCCATGGTCTGGCGATGGATGAAGGGGCTCTCCCCATCGGTGGCGATCTTGTCGGCCTGTTTGGCCGGGACCTCGACGAAATAGCCCAATACGTTGTTGTGCTTGATTTTAAGGCTGGAAACGGTGGTCTGTTCGGCATAGCGGTGCTGCAACTCGGCCATCAGGCGACGGCTTTCGTCGCGCAGGGTCCGCAGTTCGTCCAACTCTTCGGCGTAGCCCATCGCGATGAAGCCGCCATCGCGGGCCAGCAGCGGCGGATCGGGCTCGATGGCGCGGGTCAGCCGATCCACCAGAACCCCATGAAAACCCAGATCCGTGCGGTTCCCGGCCAGCGCCTCGGGCAAAATATCCTCGCCCAACAGGCTGCGGATCTCCCCCGCCCCGCTCAAACCGTCGCACAGGGCCTTCAGATCCCGGGGGCCGCCCCGCCCGATGGTCAGGCGCCCCAGGGCCCGTTCCATGTCCGGGCAGCTCTTGAGTTGGTCGCGCAGTCGCTCACGCAATGCCGGGTCATCAATGAAATGGCGCAAGGCATCCAGGCGCGCGTCGATGGCTGCCGGGTCGGTCAGGGGCGCCGCCAACCGGGCCGCCAGCCGCCGGGCACCGGGGCCGGTAATCGTGCGATCGATGCTGGCCAGAAGCGAGCCCTGCCGCTGTCCGGACAGGGTCCTGGTCAGCTCCAGATTGGCGCGGGTGGCGGCATCGATCTCCAGCACCGCCCCCTGGGCCAGACGGCGCGGCGGAGTCAGGCGGGGCAGTTTGCCTTTCTGGGTCAGGTCCACGTAATCCACCAGCGCCCCCCCGGCGGCCAGTTCGACCCGCGAAAACGAGCCAAAGCTTTCCAGGGTTGAGACCTGATAGAGGCTTTCCAACCGCTTGCGTCCGTTTTCACTGTCGAACCGCGCGGCGGGCAGGGGTGTCAGGGCGGCGCGCCAGTCATTGAACAGTTCGAACAGGTCCGGGTCTTCCAGCAACCGGTCGGGAACCAGCAATTCCCCCGGCGATAGGCGGGCGACGGCAGCGCTCAGGGCACCGGCTTCCAGCGGCTGCATGTTGAACTCACCGGTGGTCATCTCCAGCCAGGCCAGGCCCCAGCTATCGCGCAGGCGGGCGACGGCGGCCAGGTAATTGGCGGCGCGGGCATCGAGCAGGGTATCCTCGGTAATGGTGCCCGGGGTGATGACCCGGATCACGTCGCGGTTGACCACGGATTTGGCACCGCGTTTTTTGGCCTCGGCGGGGTCCTCGGTCTGTTCGCAGACCGCCACCTTGTGCCCGGCGCGGATCAACCGTGACAGATAGGCCTCGTGACTATGCACCGGTACCCCGGCCATGGGGATGTCCTCGCCCAGATGCTTGCCGCGCTTGGTCAGGGTGATGTCGAGCACCGCTGCCGCGGTCACCGCGTCATCGAAGAACAATTCATAGAAATCGCCCATGCGGTAGAACAACAGGCTGTCCGGATGGCCCTGCTTGATGGCCATGTACTGGGCCATCATCGGCGTCACCTCGGTTTTGACCGGTTTGTCAGTCTGGGCTTTCTCGACGACGGCTTTGGAGGCGCGGGGCACGGATCAGGAGTCCTGCAAAGGAATAAAATAGCTGAAAATCCGGGATTTCTTCGCATTCTAGGCGGGTCCCCACGGCGACGGAACCCCTTTTTTGTAGGTTGGGGGACAGTTGGGGTTGGTCGAAGCGCTTCGGGCTGGTAATTAAAGGGCACCAGCCACGCGAGGAGCCTCCTATGCGCACCGCCACAGTTGAGCGCAATACCTATGAAACGGCCATTTCGGTCACTGTCGATCTGGACGGGGACGGGCAGTATGCCGTGTCCACCGGCATCGGCTTTTTGGACCACATGCTCGAACAGCTTGCCCGGCACGGCCTGATCAACCTGACCGTCAAGGCCGAGGGCGACCTGCATATCGATTACCACCACACCACCGAGGACGTGGGCATCGCCATCGGCACGGCCTTTTCACAGGCCCTGGGCGACCGCAAAGGGATTACCCGCTATGGCAGCGCTTATGCGCCCATGGACGAAACCCTGGTGCGGGTGGCGTTGGATTGCTCCAACCGTCCCTATCTGATCTGGAAGGTGGATTTCCAGCGCGACAAACTGGGCGAAATGGATACGGAACTGTTCAAGGAATGGTTCCAGGCCTTTGCCCAGGCGGCCGGGCTGACCCTGCATGTGGAATGCCTGTACGGGGAAAACAACCACCATATCGCCGAGGCGGCTTTCAAGGCCCTGGCCCGCTCCCTGCGTCAGGCCCTGGAAATCGACCCCCGCCGCGCCGATGCGATCCCGTCCACCAAGGGCGTGCTGGGCGGGTCACTTTAAAAAGCCATGCGGTATTACAGCGTCCATCCCGGCGCCCCAGGCGATCCGCCGCTGTTGGTCCGCGAGGGCTTCAACTGGCTGGCCGCGCTATTCGGTTTTCTCTGGGCCTTGAGCCGGAAACTCTGGCTGGACGCCATTGTCCTGTTTGTCGTGGCGGCGGGCCTGTCCTTGCTGTCCAAATGGGAAGCTTGGGGGCCATTGGTTCAGGGACCGCTGTGGCTCGCTTTTTTCCTCGTGGTCGGCTATACCGCCAACGACCGCCGCCGCCGCCTGCTGGAGCGTCAGGGGAGACCGGCTTCGGCGGTGGTCGCGGCCGCCGACGAAGAAGCGGCGCTGCTGCGTGTTCTGAATGAGAGACCCATGGATTTGGAAGCATGAGAATTGTTATCGTGGATTACGGCTCGGGCAACCTGCGCTCGGCGGCCAAAGCCTTTGAGCGGGCCGAGGCGGAAGCGGGTCTAAGGGGCCAGGTGGTGGTCAGCGCCGATCCCAAGGATGTGGCGGACGCAACCCATCTGGTGCTGCCTGGAGTCGGGGCCTTTGGCGATTGCAAATCCGGCCTGGACGCCCTGTCCGGCATGACTGACGCCCTGGAAAAGGCCGTGCAGGACGACGGCAAGCCGTTCCTTGGCATCTGTGTCGGCATGCAGCTGCTGGCGACGGTGGGCCGCGAGCATGGCGATCACCAGGGCCTGAATTGGATTGGTGGCGAGGTGGTGCCCCTGACCCCGTCGGACAAGGACCTGAAAATCCCCCACATGGGCTGGAATCAGCTGGCTTTCGAGAGGGGCAGCCATCCGTTGTTCGATGGATTGGCCCCCGGCGCGCACGCCTATTTCGTCCATTCCTTCGGATTCAAAGCCGGGGATCCAGCCTCGGTGCTGGCGACGGTTGACTATGGCGGGCCGGTCTCGGCGGTCATTGGGCGCGACAACATGGTCGGCACCCAGTTCCATCCGGAGAAAAGCCAGGCCACCGGTCTGGCCCTGATCACCAATTTCCTCAAGTGGAAGCCTTAAGATGATCTTTTTACCCGCCATCGACCTGAAGGACGGCCAATGCGTGCGCTTGTTGCGCGGCGAGATGGACAAGGCCACCGTGTTCAACGACAGCCCCGGTGATCAGGCGCGCCAGTTCAAGGCGGCGGGCATGCGCTGGCTGCATGTGGTCGATCTGAATGGCGCTTTCGAAGGCAAACCGGTGAACGGCGCGGCGGTGGACGAGATCCTGGCCAACAGCGATTTTCCCATTGAGCTGGGCGGTGGCATCCGTGACATGGAAACCATCGACATGTGGCTGGATCGGGGTGTGCGGCGGGTGATCCTGGGTACCGTGGCGCTACGTGATCCGGCGCTGGTCAAGCAGGCCTGCAAGCGTCATCCGGGCCGCGTCGCCGTGGGCATTGATGCCCGCGACGGCTTCGTCGCCGTGGAAGGCTGGGCCGAGGTTTCGCAAATAACGGCCTTGGACTTGGCGTTGAAATTCGAAGATGCCGGAGTGGCGGCGATTATCTACACCGACATCGCCCGCGACGGCGCCATGCAGGGCCCCAATATCGAGGCCACAACGGCGCTGGCCCAAGCGATTTCGACGCCGGTGATTCTGTCCGGCGGCGTGTCCTCCATGGATGATCTGCGCGCGGTTATCGCGGCGCCGGGCGCGGAGCGCCTGGAAGGGGTGATCAGCGGTCGCGCGGTCTATGACGGACGCATCGATGCCGCCGAAGCACAACAGCTGTTGGATGCCTGAACCATGATGAAAATGCGCATCATCCCCTGCCTGGACGTCAAGGACGGTCGCGTGGTCAAGGGAGTCAACTTCATTGATCTGGTGGATGCCGGCGACCCGGTGGAACAGGCCAAGATCTATGACCGCGAAGGCGCCGACGAGCTGACCTTTTTGGACATCACCGCCAGCCACGAAAACCGCGACACCATCTATGACGTGGTCAACCGCACCGCCGAGCAATGCTTCATGCCGCTGACCGTCGGTGGCGGGGTGCGGGTCAACGAGGACATCCGCAAGCTGCTGCTGGCCGGGGCCGACAAGGTCTCCATCAACACCGCCGCCGTGCATCGACCGGAGTTCGTCCGCGAAGCAGCCGAGAAGTTCGGCAGCCAATGCATCGTGGTGGCCATCGACGCCAAATCCGTGGGTCCGGACAAGTTCGAGATTTTTACCCACGGGGGCCGCGAGCCCACCGGTATCGATGCCGTGCAATGGGCCCGGCGCATGGCCGAATACGGGGCCGGAGAGATCCTGCTGACCTCCATGGATCGGGACGGCACCAAACAGGGATTCAATCTGCCCCTGACCCGGGCCATTGCCGATGCGGTGCCCATTCCGGTGATCGCATCCGGTGGCGTGGGGACCTTGGATCATATGATCGAGGGCATCACCGAAGGCCATGCGACGGCGGTTTTGGCCGCTTCCATCTTCCATTTCGGCACCTTCACCATTCGCCAGTGCAAGGAACACATGGCCGCCGCCGGGGTCCCGGTGCGGCTGGATTACTGACCATCAACGGAACCAAGCCCATCATGTCGAAGAAAACCACCGCCAGCCCCAAAGTTCTCGAGGAACTCCACAAGGTGATCGTCAAGCGCAAGGGCGATGATCCCAAAACCTCCTACACCGCCAAGCTGTTCCATCGCGGGCGCGGCAAGATCTGTCAGAAACTCGGCGAGGAAGCCGTCGAGGTGGTGGTCGCCGCCTTGGACGAAAGCCCCGACAACGTGGCCAGCGAGAGCGCTGATCTGCTGTATCATCTGCTGGTGCTCTGGGCCGACAAGGGCGTGGACCCTCAGGACGTTTGGGCCGAACTGGCGCACCGCCGGGGGACCTCGGGAATCGAGGAGAAGAAGTCCCGCAAAACCGCGTAATCTAGGGAGACGACAGCCATGGCCTATGATTCCGACAATATCTTCGCCAAGATTCTGCGCGGCGAAATCCCTTGTGACCGGGTGGCCGAGAACGATCAGGCCCTGGCCTTCAACGATATCAGCCCCCAGGCGCCGGTGCATATTCTGGTCATTCCCAAGGGTGCCTATGTGTCCTCGGATGATTTTTACAGCACCGCCGAACCAGCGGAAATCAGCGGATTCCACGCCCTTGTGGCCCAAGTGGCCCGCGACGCCGGGCTGGTGGAAAGCGGTTATCGGCTGATCGCCAACCATGGCGCCGACGGCGGTCAGGAAGTGTTCCATTTCCACATGCATGTGATGGGAGGACAACCCATGGGGCCGATGGTCGTCCGGCGCTGAAAAACCGGTGCTTTTTTTCGCTTCGATAATGGAACGACTCGGCGGTATACTGTTCCTTAGGATAAACGGGCCCAGAATGGGACTTGGAAGCGTTCCCATGTCCGAGTGACGGGAACAGATCCCAGAAGGATTTGAGCAATGGTCGCCACAGCCATTCCTGATAAACAGGCATTCCGCCCCGAAGTGGGCGGCGACGGGGCTCGGGAATCGACCCTGTCCATCGGGCCCGACGGCACGGTGGCGGTGGCCGATGTGGGCTTCATGCTTTCGGCTCGCTATATCCGTTACGACGATCATCTGGTCCTGGCCGATAAGGAAGGCAATGTCACCCTGGTGCGCGACTTCTTCGCCCAGGACCAGTTGCCCGACCTGGTGGCGCCCAACGGTGCCCGCATCAATGGCGAGCTGGCGTCCAAGCTGGCCGGGCCGCTGGCCCCGAGCCAGGTGGCGCAGGCCGGTCCGGTGGTGGCCGGAGAACCCATCGGTCAAGTGGATACCATCGCCGGGCAGGTAACCGTCATCCGTACCGACGGGACCCGGATCACGGCGGAAAAGGGCACCGCTGTCTATCAGGGCGACGTGGTGGAAACCGGAGAAGATTCCGCCATCGGTGTGTTGTTTGCCGACGACACCAGTTTCTCTCTCGGTGACAAGGGCCGCATGGTCCTTGACGAAATGGTCTTTGACCCGGGCGCCAGCGAGGGATCGTTGAATGTCTCCGTGGTTACCGGCGTGTTTTCGCTGGTATCCGGGCAGATTTCAAAGATGAAGCAAGACGCCATGACGGTGACCACACCCACGGCCACCATCGGCATTCGCGGCACCGCCGGCGCGGGCGGTGTCGAGGGTGGCGGTGGCCAAGGCGGCGGCGGCACCACCTTCGCCCTGGCCGAGGAAGCAGGCGGAGTGACCGGCGAGGCGGTGTTCAGCACCCCCGACGGGCGTTCCACCACCCTGAACCAACCAGGCCAGGGTACCAACAACAGCCATGAATCCCTGCAATTCTCCGCTTCGGATTTCGGTGCCCAGTTTGGCTCGGCCCTGACCAGCCTGCCCGGCGCCGCGCAACATCTGCCGCCTGCCTTCAATGACACGGTCAGTCAGTCCCACAGTCAGGCCCGGGCGCAGCAGCAACAGCAGGCAGACGCCGCTGCGGACGAAGAAGCCCCGGCTGACGGCGAGGCCCCAGCGGATGGCGAGGCCCCGGCGGATGGCGAGGCCCCGGCTGACGGCGAAGCCCCGGCTGACGGCGAGGCTCCGGTGGACGGCGAGGCCCCGGTGGACGGCGAGGCCCCCGTGGATGGCGAGGCCCCCGTGGATGGCGAGGCCCCGGTGGATGGCGCGCCTGGTGAAGGCGGTCCAGCCGACGGCGCGCCTGGTGAAGACGCTCCCCAAGGGGCTGCGGACGGTGAACAAGTTGCCGAGGCCCCTGGTGATGGGGGCGCCCCGGTCGATGGGCCCGCTGGTCCCGCTGGCCCGGACGGTCCGGCCGGACCCACCGCTCCTACCGGTCCAGGATCGGGTGGTCAGGGTGGTGGAACCGATGGTGGTTTCGGTAGCTTTGGCGACTTTGGCGGTGGCGGCATCTTCGGCGGCGGTGGTGGTGGACTGATTGGCGGCGGCGGCGGTGATTTGCTGGGCGGTGGTGGTGACCCGCTCGGTGGCGGTGAGGACCCCCTCGCTCCGGGTGGATTCCTGGATTTCATTGATCTGGGCCCGATCGGCCCAGAGCCGCCTGAAGGAACGGAAACTGGAGATGATGATGTTCCAGTCCCCGGCGTTATCGAGACCGGTAGCTGGGCCTTGCTTGCCGACCCAGACGGCGACAACGACGGCGTGATTATCACCGGCCTGGTGGAAGATGTGGACGGGGAGGTCTATGGCAACGCCATCTTGGGTCTGGGCGGCAATGATATGATCGTTTCCGACCCGATCAGCAACGCCGCGACCATCAATGCCTCCACCGATCCGCTCTCTGAAACCCCGGTTTTCGTCGGCGCGGGTGAGCGCGACGCCATCGCCGGCGGCAGCGGCGACGATGTGATCTGGGGCGGCGGCGGCAACGATACCATCACTGGCGACATTCCCGACACCACCGGCGGCAACGATGGCACTGACCTGGATATCCTGACCAACAGCATTACCTATTGGGGCACGTCCGGAGAAGGCAACGACACTATCTATGGCGGCGACGGGAATGACGACATCAGTGGCGACGGGGGTAACGACACACTCTACGGCGACGATGGCGACGACTCGATCTCGGGCGATGACGGCATCGATTATATCAGCGGCGGCCTGGGTGCGGACTCCCTCGACGGCGGCCTGGGCAACGACGATATTTTCGGCGGCGCAGGGAACGATGCCATCGACGGCGGTGCCGGGACCGACACCATGTATGGCAATCTGGGCGATGATTTCTTCAAGGTCGACGAGATCAGTGATTCGGTGATCGAATCGGCAGGTGAAGGCACGGACCACGTGCAGTCCACCGCGACATCCTTTACCCTGCCGACCAACGTGGAGAACGGCGAGCTCTATCCCGATTCCGCCCACCACACCCTGATCGGCAATAGCGGCGACAATACCATCGTCGGCAACGACGGTAACAATGTACTGACCAGCATGGGCGGCGTGGACTCCATCTTTGGTGGCCTGGGCGATGACTGGATCAACGCGGGCAGCGCGGCGGCATCCACGCAACGCTCCCTCTACAGCGGCGGTCTCGGCGACGATACCCTGAGTTTTGCCGATTTGGGCATGAGCGTGACCGCCAACCTTGCCACCGGTACGGTGAGCTACAATGGCTATACCGATACCTTGAGCGGCTTCGAGAATTTGGATGGCTCGGCGAGCGACGACATCCTCAATGGTGACAGCCAGGCTAACCTGCTCAAGGGCCAGGACGGCAACGACGGCCTATGGGGATTCGGCGGCGCCGATACCCTGCAGGGTCTCAATGGCAATGACACGCTGTTCGGTGGCACCGGCGCCGATACCCTGGAAGGAGGCGCCGGCAATGATACGCTCTACGGCGATGCCGGAAACGATACCCTGACCGGCGGCGGCGGCAATGACATCTTCAATTTCCTGCTCAGCGATTTTAATGGCAGTGGCACCAGCAATTACGACGTCATCATGGATATTCTGCCCGCCACCGATGTATTCCGCTTCTACACCGCGGCGGTGAGTGTCAGCGGATTGAGCGTCACCGCCACCAATCACCAATTAAAGGATATCAACTACACCACGGGAACTGGCAATTGGACGGGCAATTTCATCGCCAAGAACACCTATACCAGCTTCACCGGTGCCTTTAATGCCTTTGCCGCCAGTTCCATCAATGGACAGGCGGTCAGTGGCATCGATGCCAATCGGGATGTGTTCCTGTTCTACTTGAATGGTACCACGGGCGACACCGAGCTTTGGCATGCCAATGCCAATGCCGCGACCCAGACATCCTATTCCCAGGTGGCGGTTTTCGATGGCGCCGAGACCATGGCGGCCAACAAAATAATCGTCGAATTCAGTACCTCCACCTGAGCCTCACCGCCCCGCCCTGATCCTGCGGAACGCCAAGGCCTCGGCCACATGAGGTCGGCGTACATCAGGGCTGTGATCCATGTCGGCGATGGTCCGCGCCACCCTTAAAACCCGGTGATAGCCGCGTGCGGAAAGGCGGAGTTTCTCCGTCGCCTGGACCAGCAGGGCCTGTCCCTCCCGGTCGGGGGTGGCGACGGCTTCCAACAGCTTGCCATCGGCCTCGGCATTGCTGCGCACCTTGTGGTTTTCATAGCGTTTGATTTGATGACCGCGCACCCGGGCCACCCGGTCGGCCACATCCACCGAGCTTTCGGCGGGCGGCGGCAGCATCAGATCCTGCGGAGAGACAGCGGGCACCTGCACATGCAGATCGATGCGGTCGAGCAGCGGCCCGGACAGACGGTTCTGATATTCGTCGGCGCAGTGCGGCGCACGGGTACAGGCCTGGGCCGGATCATCCAGATGGCCGCAGCGGCAGGGGTTCATGGCGGCGATGAGCTGCACCCGGGCCGGATAGGTGGCCTGATGATTGACCCGCGACACGGTGGCCCGCCCGGTCTCCAGCGGCTGGCGCAGGGCCTCCAGGGCCGGACGCTGGAATTCCGGCAGTTCATCCAGAAACAACACCCCCAAATGGGCCAGGGACACCTCGCCGGGACGCGCTTTGTGACCGCCGCCCACCAGCGCCGCCATGGAGGCGGAATGATGCGGATCACGGAACGGGCGCCGGGTGAGCAGGCGGCCATCCTTCAGCCGTCCGTCCAGGGAATGGATCATGCTGACTTCCAGGGCCTCTCCCGGAGTCAGCGGCGGCAGCAAACCGGGCAAACAGGCGGCGAGCAGCGACTTGCCCGAGCCCGGCGGACCACTCATCAACAGGTTATGCCCGCCGGCGGCGGCGATTTCCAAAGCCCGCTTGGCGGTCTCCTGGCCCTTGATCTCGGCGATGTCGGGGCCGCCATGCAGAGCATCGGTCGCGCGGCGGGCCTCGGGCGGCGTGAGACTCTGTTGGCCTTTCAGGTGATTGATCAAGGCCAGTAGATCCGAGGGTGCGATGAGGTTGGATCCCCCCGCCCAGGCCGCCTCACCGCCTTGCTCTCCGGGGCAGATCAGACCGCGACCGTGGCTGGCCGCCTGAACCGCCGCGGGCAGCACGCCTGCCACCGGCGTCAACCGCCCATCCAAGGCCAATTCGCCCAGGGCAGTGTACTGTGGCAGCTCTTCCGATGGCACCGCCCCCATGGCGCCGAGAATGCCCAGGGCGATGGGCAGGTCATAGTGGCTGCCTTCCTTGCCCAGGTCGGCGGGCGCCAGATTGACGGTGATGCGTTTGGGCGGCAGGGCCAGACCCAGCGCCGCCAAGGCCGACCGGACCCGCTCGCGGCTTTCGGCCACCGCCTTGTCCGGCAAACCAACGACGGAAAATGTGGGCAGCCCGGAGGCCATTTGGACTTGGACATCCACGTCCACTACGTCGGCGCCTTGGAAGGCGACCGTGAATACCCGCGTAACCATGATTCCCACCTAAAAGTGTAGAAATCATCCTATATCAATCGAGAACGCAGGGGCAACGCTATTTCTTGGTCAGGTGGACAATCTGGAACGGAACGCCATCCATGGTCTCTTTATTGAAAGCACAGGTCAGCCGGGTGCAGGTCATGCCCCAAAGGTTATAAACATCGCTGCCTTTCACGCCCGTTCGCAAAACAAAAAGTTCGGTAACCCGACCATCGTTGGAAACCAGCCGGTATCCGGCGGCTTGGTCGGGTAGGGCGTTCTCCCGGGCGGGGATCAGTGCCCGGAAGGCCTGGGTCACCCGCCGATGGCGCGCCTCATCCATGGGCAGATCGGTGATGGCGGTGAAATAGGCCGAATGGCCCACGTAGTCGGTGGGCTTGGTGGTCATGGGATCGGTGGCGGTGATCACCCGATGCAGGTTTTGCTCCACCAGCCACCAGACCGGCTGCTTGGCCACCAGCACATGGCCCAGGCGCGAACAGATGACACGGCCCAAGGTGGCGAGGGACGGCGGCACGGTTCTGACCGCATCCTTGGGGGCCTGAGCGCAGGAAATCTCGAAACTGTTTTGACCTTGCTGGGCAATGGCAACACCGCCGATCAGCAAGGCCGATAAAAGCGCCAACAGGCGTAGGGCCATGGGTCAGGACTCCCGGGTTGATTGATAGTGGGCCTCGATGGCGTCCCAGACCTCGGATTCCAGACAGACCCCGTCAAAGCGGTTGATCTCCTGGATGCCCGTGGGCGAGGTGACGTTGATTTCGGTCAGATAGTCGCCGATCACGTCGATACCGACAAAGATCAGTCCCCGTTCCTTCAGCGCCGGACCAATGATGGCACAGATCTCTTCTTCGCGCGGGGTCAGCGCGCAGCGCTCCGGGCGGCCGCCCACATGCATGTTGGATCGGGCCTCGCCTTCCGCCGGGACCCGATTGACGGCACCCACCGGGCGGCCATCCACCAAAATGATCCGCTTGTCCCCGGCCCGCACATCGGCCAGATACTGCTGCACGATGATCGGTTCGCGATAGAGCTCGGTGAACAGTTCGAGCAGGGAATTGAGGTTCTCGTCGCCGGGCTTCACATGAAATACCCCGGCGCCCCCATTGCCGAACAGCGGCTTGAGAATGACGTCTTGATATTGCTCGCGAAAAGCCTTGATCTGCTGCGGATCGCTGGTGATCAGGGTCGGCGGCATGACCCCTTCGAAGCGGGTGACAAACAGTTTTTCCGGCGCATTGCGCACATGGGCCGGATCATTGACCACCAAAGTCTTGGGATGCACCAGCTCCAACAGATGGGTGGCGGTGATATAGGCCATGTCGAAGGGCGGGTCCTGACGCATCAGCACCACATCGGCATCCTGGGCCAGATTGATCAGCCGGGGCTCGCCCAGGGTAAAATGATTGCCGTAGTCGCGCCGGACCCTCAGCGGGCAGGCCCGGGCCTGCACCTGGCCATCCACATAGGCCAGATCCTTGGGTAGATAGTGAAACAGCTCATAGCCGCGTTTCTGTGCCTCCAGGGCCAGGACAAAGGTGGAATCGGCATCGATATCGACGCTTTCGATGGGATCCATCTGGATGGCGACGGTCAGGGTCATGGGCTGTCCTTTCGGGGAAGTTGACGCGGCATCTTATCCCAATGGTCGCCGATAACCAGTCGGGCTTATTTTTGCGCCTGTTTCACGGTCGATGAGGCGATCCGGACGTGGCTGATCACCTTACTCACATGATCAATGTCGCGGGCATGGGCCAGCACTTTTTCCAGTTCCACCCGGTTGCGCGCATGGCCGAGTAGATAAACCGTGCCATTGACCGTGGTGACTTGGAAATTGATGGCATGGATTTCCTTGTCGAAAGTCAGGCGGGTGCTCAGTTGGGCGCTGATCCATTTGTCCCGACCGGTATCGAGAATGCCCCGCTCTTCGCTTTGGATTTCGTTGTAGACCGCCGCCACCGCCGGAATGGCCCAGGCCACGCGCAAGGCTTCGGCCCGGTCATCGGGATCGGTCAGCACGCCGGTGACCAAGACCTGTCCCTGATAGACATCGGCGGTCAGGGCCAAGGGCCAGGTGTGGTTGGTGGAAAACCACGCCTCGAACAAGGTCGCGCGGATTTTCAGATCATCCACCGCGCCACCCAGGCCTCTTTCTTCTTGGCTGGCTATGGCGGCCTGTGATCCGGCATCCACGGCCATGCCCACGGGGCTACAGGCTGCCGAAGCGAGCAAGGGGAGCAAAACAAGGAACGCGTATGCAGGTCGCATGGTGTCGACTCCGATGATCACATCTCTCTAGGTTTGTAGCCGTGAACTGGTTAAGGTTCCCCCAATAAACGCCGGAGCCCTCATGTACGTACTGCCGTTTTCCCGGTCCCATTTGCTCGACTACCTCCCCAAAGGCGGTAGCGTGGCCGAAATCGGCGTGGCCAAAGGCGCCTTTTCCGAAAAAATCCTGCAACGGACCCAGCCGGACCGACTGCATCTGATCGATCCGTGGGAGTATCAGGACGACGCGGCCTATGCGCTTGACCCCTCCAACTTGGATACCGCGACACAGGACCAACGGGCCGCGGCCGTGCGGACCAAATTCGCCTCCCAAATCACGTTTGGTCAGGTGGTTATCCACCGCGCCTATGCCCATGCTGCCGCGACCGCGTTCGAGCCCGGTTCCCTGGACTGGGTCTATCTGGACGGCAATCATACCCAAGCGGCGGTATTCGAGGACCTGACTCTATACAGCCGCCTGATCCGGTTCGATGGGCTGATCCTGGGTCACGATTATGCCAATGGCCCGACGGCCCGATCGGCTAATTTCGGTGTGGTGGAAGCCGTGGATCGATTCGTCGCCGACACCGATTTTCAGTTCCTTGCCCTCACCATGGATTCCTACCCGACCTTCCTACTCGGGCGACCGGACAGCCTGAAAAGCCAGGAAGTGATCCAACGGCTGCTTTTCAACAATCCCAATATCATCGAGATCCGCGCGCCCCTGGGCCGCCTGAAACAGCGGGCCACTGTCGTTGCTGGCCGGTCGGTTTTGGTGCATTCGTTTTAAAGACCGGGACGCCAGGCATCCACCACATGGGTTGCCCGGCCGCCAGCAATCAGCACCAGATCAAATCGTATATCCAGATGCGCCAGATCATCCCGTCGGGCGACAAAGGCTTCGGTGGCCCGCTCGAGTCTTTGGCGTTGTCGCGGCGTCAGGGCCTCGGCGGCGTCTTGCAGGGTGCCTCGGGCCTTGACCTCGACGATGGCCAGCACCGTTCCCCGCCGAGCGACGATGTCCAGTTCCCCCACCGGGGTTTTTTCCCGTCGGGCGAGGATCCGGTAGCCTTTGAACCGGAGCAGCCAGACGGCCATGGTCTCGGCGCGCAGACCCAGAGTCCAGGCCTTCAGGCCTCTTGCCTGGCGATTCTTCACGGGGCCTTGGCCAGTTCCAGGGCCCGGGCATAGACCTTCTTGCGCGGCAGGCCGGTGGCCACGGCGACGGTCTGCGCCGCATCGCGCAGGCTTTGGGTCTCCAACGCCCGTTTCAGCAGGCCGTCCAGGTCCAGATCTTGGTCGCTTGCCGCGTCGGGCGGGCCGATGACCATCACCACCTCCCCTTTGGGTGGCCCGGCCTCGGCATAGTGGGTCGCCAGTTCGTCCAGCGGCGCCCGGCGTACTTCCTCGAACAGCTTGGTCAGTTCGCGGGTCATGGCTGCCGGACGCGGACCTAACACCGTTGCCATGTCGGCCAGAGCGGCGGGAAGCCGTTTCGGCGATTCCAGAAGTACCAATGTCGCTTGGATCTCGGCCAGCTCCGCCAGCCAGGTCTTGCGGGCGGCTGATTTGGGCGGCGCATATCCAGCAAACAGGAATCGGTCGCTGGGCAGTCCCGACAAAACCAATCCATCGATGATGGACGAGGCACCGGGCAGGGCGGTCACATGAATATCCTCGGCCTGACAGGCCTGGACCAATTTATAGCCCGGGTCATTGATCAACGGCGTCCCGGCATCGGAAACCAAAGCCACGGTTTCGCCATTCTTCAAGCGTTCAATAAGTTTCGGGCGGGCCTTGGTGGCGTTGTGTTCGTGATAGGCGGTGCGCGGGGTTTGAATGTTGTGCAGGCTGGCCAGCTTGCCGGTCACCCGGGTATCCTCGCAGGCGATCACATGGGCCGACTTAAGCACCCGAAGGGCGCGCAGGGTGATATCCTCCGCATTGCCGATGGGCGTGGCCACCAGATACAGGCCCGGCACCAACGGTTTACAGCCGCCGCCGCTACCGCTAGGGTCGGGCGGTGAGAATATTGGAGACGAGGAAAAGAATGATCCGGCGAAAGGTGATCGCGGCATGGGCAGGCGCCCTGTTGCTGATGGGAACGGCGGGCTGCCAGTCTCCCCTGATGTCCTTGGAGACGCAAGTCGCAAAGCCGGATCCGGCACCGGTTGCCGCGCCCGATCCGGCACCGGCGGCCAGTACTCAGGCGCAAGAGACCGTGCCGGCCGTCCCCGTATGGCGTAACCCGCCGTCGCGCTGGGCGGTGCATAACCGCCGCACCCAGGCCTTGCAGCAACAGGTTCCGGCTTCCGAGATCCAACAAATTCCGCCGCAGGTCGTGGCGACCTCCACCGCCAGCGACAAGCCCATCTATGTGGATTCCCGCGGCGTTTCGCGGGTCGCGGTGCTGCTGCCCCTGTCGGGCCGCCATGCCCGCATCGGCAAAGCCATGCGCAATGCCGCGCAATTGGCGCTGTTCGAGTTTGCTGGCAAGAGTTTCGAACTGATGTTTTTGGATACCGGTGGCAGCGTCGATGGTGCCCGGGAAGCGGCGGTCACCGCCGTATCCGACGGCGCGGCGCTGATCCTTGGGCCCTTGCTGTCGGAATCCACCCGCGCCGCCGGGGCCATTGCCCGCGAGGCGCAGATTCCGCTGGTCTCCTTCTCCAGTGATGCCGCGGCGGCCCTTCCCGGCGTGCATATTCTCGGCTTCCGGCCGGAAACGGAAGTCCGTCGGGTGGTTTCCTATGCCGCCAGTGCCGGACTGCGGCGTTTTGCCGTGCTCGCCCCGTCCAATCACTACGGCGACCGGGTGGTGGCGGAGTTCCGCTCGGTGGTCGCCGATTTGGGCGCCGAGGTCAGCCGCGTCTCCCGTTACGGCACCAGCGCCGATTCCTATAACGACGTGATTCGCGACCTGGCCGACTATGACTATCGCCATCAGGCATTGATGGAACAGCGGGCGCAACTGGAAGTGCGCACCGATGAGGTGTCGCAGATGACCCTCAAGCGGCTGGAAAACCTACAGACCATCGGCGATCCGGATTTCGATGCTTTGTTGGTGGCCGATGGCGGTCGGCGGTTACAGGAAGTGGCGGCCTTGCTGCCCTATTACGACGTGGACCCCAAGGTGGTGAAAATGCTCGGTACCGGTCAGTGGGATACCCAGGGCATCGGTGTCGAACCGGCCCTGGTGGGTGGCTGGTTCGCCGCTGCCGATCCCGCCTTGCGCGCCGGATTGATGACCCGCTATGAGCAGACTTTCGGCGCCAAGCCGCCGCGTCTGATCACCCTGGCCTATGACGCCACCGCCCTGGCCGCCGTGCTGGTGCGCGGGGCCCAGGATGGCCCCGATTACTCGGATCCGACTTTGACCCAGCCCAAGGGATTCATCGGCACCGACGGGGTATTCCGGCTCAATGCCAATGGTCTCGGCGAGCGCGGCCTGGCGATCATGGAAGTGCGCGAACGCACCAACGTCATCCTCGACCCGGCACCGCAGAGCTTCGACGATCCGGCCTATTAGCGCGTGTCGGGTCCAATTGGACCCGTTAGACACGCGCGACCTTATTGGAATCGATCACGTTTTTCATGTTTGATCGAATCCGACCAATCACGACGTGATCTAAGCCCGGCAGTCATGCTTCGACAGGCTCAGCATGAGGGTTGTTGGGGTAAAGGACATCCTCATCCTGAGCTTGTCGAAGGATCGGTCCGTTGAGCCCGGCAGTCATGCCTCGACAGGCTCAGCATGAGGGTTGTTGGAGCAAGGAATTCCTTATCCTGAGCTTGTCGAAGGATCGGTCCGTTGAGCCCGGCAGTCATGCCTCGACGGGCTCAGCATGAGGGTTGTTGGGGTAAAGGACATCCTCATCCTGAGCTTGTCGAAGGATCGGTCCGTTGAGCCCGGCAGTCATGCTTCGACAAGCTCAGCATGAGGGTTGTTGGAGCAAGGACATCCTCATCCTGAGCTTGTCGAAGGATCGGCTAACAGCTTTTCCAACAGCCCGTTGAGCCGCCGCTGCCCTGCCGGGGTGGCACGCAGGTAGCGGTCGTCGAGTTCCAGAAAGCCGCCGTCGATCAGCATGCTCAGGGCTTCGGAATCGCAGAAATCAGCGAGACTCCGGTCGATTCCTTCGGTCAGGCGCAGGCCCATCATCAGCCGTTCCTCGACCCGTTCCCGCGCGCTCAGGGCCACCCGGTCCAATACCCGGCGCGTCAGATAGCCTTCGGGGTTCGGCGTGCGGCGTTCCGCATGGGTGACCCCACCGATTGTCAGCCGTCCATGGGCACCGGGGCCGATGCCCAGATAGTCGCCCCCCTGCCAATAGACCAGATTATGGCGCGATTGGGCACCGGAGCGGGCATGATTGGAAATCTCGTAGGCGGGCAGCCCGGCCCGGGCGGTCAGGTGCTGGGTGAGGTCGAACAAGGCCACCGCCCGGTCTTCCCCGGCGGCGGCGCGGCCCTGTTTGGCGAAGGCGGTGCCGGGCTCGATGGTCAGTTGATAGAGCGACAGATGCTCGGTTTCCCAGGCCAGGGCCTCGGTCAATTCGGCCCGCCAATCCGCCGGTGACTGCCCGGGGCGGGCGTAGATCAGATCGAAGGAAACCCTGGGAAACAGCCGTTTCGCCATCTCCAGCGCCCGCCGCGCGGCCGCCGCGTCGTGGATACGGCCCAGGTCGCGCAAGGCATCGTCATCGAAGCTCTGCACCCCCAAGGACAGCCGGTTCACCCCGGCCTGGGCAAAGGCGGCGAAGCGGCCTTCGTCGATGGTCCCCGGATTGGCTTCGATGGTGATTTCCAGGTCGGCGGTGGGGGTCCAAAGCGCCCGCGCCTGCCCGATCAGCGCCGCCACGGTCTCCGGGTCCATCAACGAGGGGGTCCCGCCGCCGAAAAAGATCGACACCAGCTTGCGATTTGCAAGTTCAGAGGCCGAGGCCCGCAGATCGTCCAACAAGGCCCGCCGCCAGCGGGCCTGATCAATGGCCTCGACGGTATGGCTGTTGAAATCGCAATAGGGACACTTGGCCAGGCAGAACGGCCAATGAATGTAGAGGGCGATGCTTCGAGGCTCGCGTTGCTCGCACCTCATCCTTCGACAAGCTCAGGATAAGGATTTATTGCGGGCGACCTCATCGACCTCCCCATCCTTCGACAGGCTCAGGATAAGGGTCCATTGCAGGCAACCTCATGCTGAGCCCGTCGAAGCATGAGGCCCCCCTGATCGCCCCTCTCGTCTCACGACAAGCCCATCCTTCGACAGGCTCAGGATAAGGGTCCATTGCGAGCGACCTCATGCTGAGCCTGTCGAAGCATGAAGAAACCGCCAATGTCTTCAGCCCTCGAAACAAGCCGCCACCATCTGCCGAAAGGCGTCGGCCCGGTGGCTCATGGCGTGTTTTTCCGTCGGTTCCATCTCGGCGAAGGTGACCGCGTGGCCGGTGGGGATGAACACCGGGTCGTAGCCGAAGCCTTTCTCGCCGCGCGGTGGCCAGGTCAGGTCCCCATGCACCTCGCCTTGGAAGGATTCCGCGTGGCCGTCGGGCCAGCAAAGCACCAGGGCACAGACAAAATGAGCCCGGCGGTCGTCCTGACCGGCCAGTTCCGCCTCGACCTTTTCCATGGCGATGGTGAAATCCTTGGTCGGCCCGGCCCAGCGCGCCGAATAAATGCCCGGCTGGCCGCCCAGGGCCTCCACCGCCAGCCCGGAATCATCGGACAGGGCAGGCAGGCCGGAGGCCAGCGCGGCGGCGCGGGCCTTGATGTCGGCATTGCCGATGAAGGTCTCGGCGTCTTCCACCGGCTCGGGCAGGTCCAGCTCACCAGCGGAAATCACCTGAACGCTAAATGGTGCCAGCAGTTCGGCGATTTCCCGCACCTTGCCACGATTATGGCTGGCGATGACCAGCTTGTTGTCGGTGAACTTCCGACTCACAGGCCCAATGCCTTGTTCTGCGCCTCGGTCAGGGTGGCGATGCCCGACTTGGCCAGATTGAGCAGTTGGATGAACTCGGCCTCGGAGAAGGGTTCCTCCTCCGCCGTGCCCTGGATCTCGCAGATGCCGCCTTTTCCGGTCAGCACGAAGTTGGCGTCGGTCTCGGCCGCCGAGTCTTCGTCATAGTCCAGGTCCAGCACCGGGGTGCCCTTGTAAATGCCACAGGACACGGCGGCGATGGAGTCGGTCAGCGGCACGTCGGGCAGGATGCCCATCTCGACGACCTTCCGAAACGCCTCGTAGAGGGCCACGTAGGCGCCGGTGATGGAGGCCGTGCGGGTGCCGCCGTCGGCCTGGATCACGTCGCAATCCACCTTGACCTGCATCTCGCCCATGCCCTTGAGGTCGGTGATGGCGCGCAGGGAGCGGCCGATCAGCCGCTGGATTTCCTGGGTGCGGCCCGATTGTTTGCCGCGTGCCGCCTCGCGGTTGGTGCGGGTATGGGTGGAGCGGGGCAGCATGCCATATTCGGCGGTCACCCAGCCCTTGCCCGAGCCGCGCATCCAGCCGGGCACCTTCTCTTCCACCGAGGCGGTGCAGAGCACATGGGTATTGCCGAAGCGCGCCAGACAGGAGCCCTCCGCGTGACGGGAAAAGCCGGGTTCGAGGATAACCTCGCGCATCTGCTCGGGCGTACGGTTGGACGGTCTCATGGGGGGAATCCTTTAAACGAATGAATGGTTGCGCGCACCCTAACGGCTGCAAGATGGTTGGGCAAGGCGGGCGGCTCATTGACGCCACCTCCCCGCGCCCCTACATTCCGGCCAGCATGATTACCGACCTCAATGACCGTTCGCGGGAGATCTTCCGCCAGATCGTCGACAGCTACCTGGAAACCGGGGAGCCGGTGGGCTCGCGCACCCTGGCGCGGCTGATCGACGGGCAGTTGTCGCCGGCCACCATCCGCAACGTCATGGCTGATCTGGAAGACATGGGCCTGCTCATGGCGCCGCATACGTCCGCCGGGCGGCTGCCCACCGAGGCGGGGCTGCGGCTGTTCGTCGACGGGTTGCTGGAAATCGGCGATCTGGGCGAGGCCGAGCGCAGCGACCTGGAACAACGGGTGGCGGGCTCCGGCAAGTCCATGGAAGGCCTGCTGGAAGAGGCTTCCACCACCCTGTCGGGGCTGACCCATTGCGCCGGACTGGTGATGGCTCCCAAGACCGAAAGCCCGCTCAAGCATATCGAGTTCGTCGCCTTGTCGCCGGGGCGGGTGCTGGTGGTCATGGTGGCCGAGAACGGCCTGGTGGAAAACCGGGTCATCGAGGTGCCGTTGGACCTGCCGCCCTCGGCCCTGGTGGAGGCGGGAAACTTCCTCTCCGCGCGATTGCTGGGCCGCACCATTGGCGATGCCCAATCCGAGATTCTGACCGACCTGGAATGCCAGCGCGGCGAGCTGGATCGGCTGACCTCCAAGGTGGTGGGTGCCGGACTGGCGGTCTGGGGTGGCGAGGAACAGGCCCGCTCGCTGATCGTTCGGGGTCGGGCCAATCTGCTCGAGGATGTTGAGGCGGTGGCCGACCTGGAGCGCATCCGCTCCTTGTTCACCGCCTTGGAGCAAAAAGAGACGCTGTTGCGCCTGTTGGAACAGGCCGACCAGGCCGAAGGGGTACAGATCTTCATCGGCGCGGAAAATCAGTTGTTCGGGGCCGCCGGTTGTTCGATGATCGTCGCCCCTTATCGAAATGGCGCCGAAAGTATCGTCGGTGCCCTCGGGGTCATCGGCCCCACCCGCATGAACTACGCACGTATCATACCCATGGTCGACTACACGGCGCGCATCATCGGCCGCCTAATCGGATGACGGAGAACGCAAAGATGACTCAAGAAACCCCCACCCAGGATCCGAAACCCGAAGAGACCGTCGAGGCGCCCGAGGCCCCAGAGGCAGAGGCATCCGAAGAGGTCGTGGCAGCTTCCGCAGAGGCGCCCGAAACAGAACCTGAGCCCGAACCGGCTGTTGACGAAGTCGCCGAGGTCCCCGCCGACGAAGCCCCCATTGATTTCGCCGGCGCCGTCACCGGCCGGGTCGCCGAGCTGGAAGCCCAGAACAAGGAACTGGACGACAAATGGCGTCGCGCCGCCGCCGAGATGGAAAATGTCCGCCGCCGCGCCGACATCCAGATCGAGCAGGGCCGCAAGTACGCCATCGCTGACTTTGCCAAGGCCATGTTGGGGGTCGCCGACAACCTGCAACGGGCGCTGGATCATGTGCCCGAGGAGGCCCGCGCCAACGACGAGGCGGTCAAGGCCCTTTATGAAGGCGTTGAGATGACCGGCAAGGCCCTGGTGCAGGCCATGGAGAAATTCGGCGTCACCCCGGTTGCCGATCAGGGCCAGCGCTTCGACCCCAAGATCCACGAGGCCATGTACGAAGTGCCTCTGCCCGACCAGCCCGCGGGCATGGTGGTGCAAGTGTTGGAGAAAGGCTACATGATCGCCGACCGCCTGCTCCGCCCGGCCCGGGTCGGCGTCTCCAAGGGCGGCCCGAAGCCGGAAGCCGTGCCGACCCCGGTCGACAGTGCCGCCGATGAGGCCCCCACCGAGGGCGCGGGTGCCTACGACAAGGCCCAGGACGCCGCTACCCGCCCGGAAGCGGGCAGCCAGCTGAACGAGGAGCTTTAAGAGTCGTCTGTGGTTGCCGCGGTTGATGCAAGAAGATTCTGATTGTCCGAGCGAGTGATCGAGTGCGGTCCTCTGTAAGGCCTTTGAACACGGCGTTTCCTTAAAGCCGCCGGCCGGTATGGTGATCCGCGGATCGGGTCCAAAACTGATTCTCGAGCTCGCTGGCTCTGGACTCTTAACGGGTTTTCCCGATCCCGATCTGGTCGATCCTGTTGCCCATTCCAATCGTTGCCTTCTCACACCTCCCCGTTTTCCAACGTCAGACCGTCACGGCCTGTGCAGGAATCCGGTAGTCTTCGTTCTTCATCAGCATGGCCCAGATGGTTCGCGCCATTTTGTTGGCAAGGGCGATGGCGACCAGCATTCTCGGCTTGCGCGCCAGCATCCGCGACAGCCAGGACCCCTCCGGGATCGTTCGTCGTCCCAGCCAGTTGAGGCGTGACATCGCCCCGACGATCAGAAGCCTGCGGATATCGGACTGTCCCGCCTTGGAGACACGCCCCAGCCGGGCCATTCCGCCCGAAGAAAACTGGCGCGGGACGAGGCCGAGCCAGGCGGCGAAATCGCGGCCATTGATTCAAAAGTATTCCTTTGATCTCAGGGCGTATATTTCCGCTCTGGCGGCGTCAAGACCTCCTAACGGGGCGCCGCCCCGTATCGTCGGCCTTTCCTGGCCAGATCAAAAATCTACTGCCTTGATATCTAGAGGATACTTTTAAATTCGCCTCTAACAGGCTGCTGAAAAAGTGTTGTCCGACGGCCCGCCTCGCCCTTCGTCCCTCGACAAGCTCGGGATGAGGAAGCTCTGGGTGAGGCTATTCAAAGGCCCTCATGCTGAGCTTGTCGAAGCATGTCTCGCCACAGGCTCGAAATCGGATTTTTTCAGATGGCGGTAATCGAGCAGTCAGGGATTGCCTAGATCACGTCGTGTTTGATCGGATTCGATCAAACATGAAAAACGTGATCGATTCCAATAAGGTCGCGCGTGTCTAGCGGGTCCGATTGGACCCGACACGCGCTAGACAGTCAGCTGGTCTCCACACTCGGTCTTGATCAAGGATCCGGGTCAATTCCTGGACATGGAACAGAGGAGACCAGCCATGGAGTATTTTGTTGGAATGGACGTATCGATGGCAAGCATTTCGATCTGTGAGATTGATGCAAAGGGAACCGTCATTCGCGAAGGCAAGGTGTCAAGCACACCCGAGGCGGTCGCCACTTGGCTCGAGGAAAGCGGGCGTGGCTTTGCGCGAATTGGGTTGGAAGCTGGCCCTCTGGCGCCTTGGCTGTACGCAGGACTGTCCAGTCGGGGCCTCCCTGTGATTTGTATCGAGACCCGGCAAATGAAGGCCTTTGCCAGCGCCAGCCCAGTCAAGACGGACCGTCGCGACGCCCGCTTGATCAGCCAGGCGATGCGGACCGGTTTGTACCGCGCGACCCACGTCAAGACCGCGCGCAGTCAGGAGCTCCGGATGGTGCTGACCCATCGGGAGACCCTGGTTCATCAGGTCCGTCAGTTGTCCAATACGGTACGAGGAACATTGAAAGCTTTCGGCCTCAAGGTCGGTATGGCGCGCGGACGCCTTTTCGCGGCGCGGGTTCGGGAATTGACGGCTGATAACCCGCACCTCAGCGCAGCCGCCGAGCCGCTCTTGCTTGCGCGCCAAGCCTTGCTCGAACAACTCGACAAGCTCGACCGGCAGGTTCATGCCGCTGCGCGCGATGATAGCGTTTGCCGGCGCCTGATGACCGTTCCCGGCGTCGGCCCGGTTACCGCCCTCGCTTTCAGGACAGGACTCGACGTGCCGGAACGGTTTCAAAAGTCGGTCATGGTCGGCGCCCACTTCGGGCTTGTCCCACGCAGATACGCCTCGGGAGAGCAGGACCGAAGCGGCCCCATCAGCAAGTGCGGAGATGCCATGGTTCGTTGGCTTTTGTTCGAGGCCGCCAATGCACTTCTCACTCGAACCCGCCGTTGGTCCTGGCTCAAACACTGGGGGCTCGCGGTCGCCAAAAGGCGCGGGATGAAACGCGCCAAGGTAGCCGTTGCCCGGCGTCTCGCCGTAATCATGCATCGCATGTGGATCGACGGCACGGACTTCCAGTACCGCAAGGAGGAGACCGCCATCTAAACACAACGAAAACCGAGACCGCCTGAAGGGCGGCCAGGACGCGTGGCGACGCGCGGGGCTCGGATGACAGCGCGCAGGCTGCAGTGGCGTAAGACCACGCTTTTCAGATTGCTGCACCCGATCCCCCTTGATCCCCATCATGCGGCGACGACGTCGACCGCGGACAGAAGCAAAGGGCGCCACATAACCCAGGTTCAAACCGACGGCTTGGAAATCAGCTTGACTCAAATGACTCGATTACAGAAGCAGCCTGTTAAGAGCTTGCAGCCCGTCGATGTTGGCGCCCAGCTGGCGTCGGCCATCGGCCCGCATGGGGCCGCCGAGACCGATCCCGACGGGGGTTACCGAGACCATGATCGCCGCCGCCTCGGCCTGGGTCTCCGACAGGCCGTGGTGATCCATCACCCGCTGCTTGAAGTCCTTTTCCCAGGCGATCTTCTCCGGATCGGCATGGGTCTCGCGGGCCTGCCGCACCGCCTCCAGGGATTGTCGTAGGTGCCGGGGATCTTCCGCCCGCGCCGCTTCGTTGCTGTTGGGGCTGGCGGTCTCCCCACCACCCGCGCGATGCTCCCAATAGGCCTGGTTGGCCACCCGCTCGACCTCGGGAAAGGATTGGTAGGCCTGGGGGTCGAAGGCCATGCCTGGTGGCTGAAGTGACCGCGAAGGAGGTGCAGTGGAGATAATTAGTGGAGTGTCACCGTAACCACATAACCAGGATGACCTAGAATTTCTTGTAAACGCCCTCAATGTCTTCGCAATGGGCGGATCGGCCTGTAAGCACACCATCTTTCCATCTCGTCAGTCCAGGCGGCTTTCCTCTCAGGGCGAACAGGGCTTTTTCGGTAGCCGATGCTATTGTTTGCCGCCCTTGATCTTTCGGTGCAATAAGAATGGGTGGCAAACTGGAATTCTCAGGCCCACCCCAAATTCTACGAGACAGATTCGTTTTCAACGTAACGCCCCAAACTGCCAATTCATGAGCAACTTCTACCAAGAACTCGTCAGTAATCTCGATATCTCCCCTGACCGGTCGATGGTCTTCCCAGTCATTGTCTGGATTGCAAAACGGCTGGAAAGGAATCGAAGGAGTTTCCCAGTACAGGCGGTCCCGGTAATAGAGATTGCCGATCAGGGCGATGAACAGCGCCGTCCAGAGCACCGGGTGACCCGCCTTACGCATGAGACCAAAAAGTTTCCGAACCATGCTCTTCATTCCTTTCCTTGCCGACTGACGCTTAAGGTCCCGGAGAGGACTGCCCAGGTGTCCACGTCAGGCTGGGCTTGCCCAGTCCCCCTCCAGGGTTTAGGGGAATGGTGCCACTCACCGTGCCGGTCCAATCGCCGACCATCTTGAAGTCCTTGGCCGATCCCAGGGTCTTAAGCTGCTGCATCTGCTCTCCGGTCACTAACCCACCAAAGAAACGCGTATTCTTATGCCAGTCATAGTCGTCAAACCAGTGATAATCCTGCTGGGCCGGTGACATGCAACTGGGTTTCCCTGGCGTGTGACGGTCACTTCACCTGTCGTTTGCAGGTTGCTTTTTCCGCTGGCGAAATGGAGATCACTGATGCCATCGGCATCGATTTCGTCAAGGGTTTTGCCGATGGGAATGGTGACCGACTGGCCATCCTTCAAACTGGAAAGCTGCTGATTCACAGCGGGATCGGAAATCAGTTCGGATCCAATAGCCGTATGATTTGTGTCTTCCGCTTCGGTGATTTCCTTGTTGCTCCGCAACCACTCAGTCGGCATTTGCAGATCCTGGCCGCTACCTTCATTGTAGTGCTTGAGGGCGCGCGCCGACTGTTCCATACCCACCGCTCTGCCCCCATGTTCGAGGAGCCAGGCCTTGTGCTCCGTGGCAATCGGGACCCGTTGTTTTTTGTGAGTGTGTTGTTGATCTTGAAGGCCTCTTTCGTCCATCCGTGCCAGGTAGGCATGTAGATCTCTTTGCACGGCGGATGAATTCGATTGCATGGGGAAGCGGTCTTGGTAGGTAGCCGGTTCCCCCGATCCGCCAAGGGCCCCATCATCCCCGATCATGCCGCCGGTGGGTTCCCCATCGCGGGAGGTCGGCTGGCTAACATTGGTTCGTCTGTCGCTGGCCTTGTGCAGATTCGGGGTCTGGTTGGGATTGGCGATGCGTCGCCCCTGGGCATCATACCGATTGCCCTGCTCATCCATGGAGACCCCTTGGGCCGGTTCCCGCAGCCCATAGTGCGCCTCGACCATGCGCACATGGTCCGGATCGGCATCGGGCCCGAGGCGCTTGATCACATCATCGGCGCGCTGGCGGTTGATCCGGGCGTCTTCCGAACGGGCGCTGTCGGCGCCGAAGGGAGCATGGCCCGTGGCATGGCCCGTGGGCGCGCCGACTTCGCTGTTGAGCTTGTAAAACGCGGTGGTTTCGGTCTGGATATCCTCGTTGGTCCAGTAGTCCTCGGCCCAATGGAGGCGGCGCTGATCCGCATGGGTGCGCTCGGCCACCGACTTGTCGCGGATGGCCTGGATTTCCTCCGGCTTGGGCGGGGTCATGCCATCCCAGGTATCCTCGGGCATGCACGAGACGGGGTTAATTAATACAGCGTCACCGTAACCGTCACCGTAACCCTCAGCGTCACCGTAACCACACCGTAACCCAACAGCCATGCGTTCACCCGTTGGACGCGTGTTTTGCCCGTGACCTTCGATACGGATGTCGTGCCTTTGACCAGTGCACGCGTCGGCAAACCCCAAAAAGACGAAACTTCGTCCGGGTGTGGGCCATAAACACAGAATGAGACGTCTTGTATGGGGCCATGATGATTGCCATGGTCCCAATCCGCCGTCATCTCGAACGGGAGGTGGCAGTATTTAATGGACTGTCGCCGTAGTTCTGCGTAATTCGTAATTGCGTAATTGCTATCATGCGACTTCAATACCATCCAAGATCATGTCCGTCATGGTAAGTGGGGGTCATGTCCCATTCCGCCCGATACGAGCATATACGATCAAATTGTTCGGCACTCAAAAGGGGCTCCGTCGCCCCTTCCTTGCCGATCCAAAGGGCTGAGAACTCTGCCTGGAGATTGTTCGTTTCGAGGTATTCCACCCAATCCGGGGGTGGCGGTTTCATATGCTGAAACAATGCATCCAGAGTTACATCCCAATCGGTTGACGTTGTAAGTGTACCGGACTCGATCATCCAAACGGCACGGTCTCTAGTTAGGCTTAGTACGGAGGATGGTGGCGGCCCATCTCGCCGATTTCTCTTTCCTTTTCGGCGAATGATGTCGGTTGGTTTGAGAATCTTGGTAGGTTCGCCAATCATTTCAGAGATAGCGGAAAAATTCATGGTCCTGCCTCGAACAATGAAAGAGACCCGAGATATTTCGGCTGAAAAATCGCCTTGATTGATGGCGGGAACGTCTTCGTACTCGCCTCCCAGACCCTGGATCGTGGATAGAATTTCCTTTGACGGATGCGGAACGGGGACTCCGTCAGAATGGAGCCAAAATCTATAAAATTCGAGCTTTAGATCATATTTGGTTTTTAACTGGTACAGTGTAGCCGAAGGGGGCAATCGTTCTACAAGCACTTGGAAATGCGCTTCATGGTCTCGTCCCGCATACCACCGACATGATAGTTTGCGGAGTCGACCATAGGCGCCAATAAACTGTACCCCGCAGTCATCGTGCCCGAAAATCCTGGATAGTTCATCGACCGAGAGCTTGGGCGTGGAAATTTCGCATCCCCAATAGGTCACGAAGCACCCGTCTTGCGAAGGGTGATCTATAAAGGGGAACACCTCGATGGATTCCGGTAGTCGATCAGTACTCATCAAACACGTTTCCAATATATTCACCGGTTTCATCGTCGATGACATCTCCGTTGTCCTTTACCTCGACATCACCTTTCATGCTACCTTTAATGGCATGTAGCCGCTTTCCGAATAGTTTTCGTTCCATCCCCAGAGCCTTTGCCCTCGCATCCATTTGTTTCAAGTCATCTTTGCGACCCATCTCGACAATCATCATCTGCTCAAGCTCATCAGACTGGTCCGGATTCACGTGAGCCGTAGGCCCTGACTGCTCGGATTGATCGGGATACACGTTGGTGCCATCGTCTTTCTCAGGCTGGCGGGCCGGATAGGTTTCGATCCCATGGCCTTCGGGCATGGGGGTCGGCTCAAGGCCCGGTGCCGGCGGCATGGGGTCGGCCATATCCGTGCGGGCCATCTTGCCGTCGAGGTACTTGCCGAGATTGGATTGGGGCATCAGGTCGAACCGAGGATTGCCATCGGCGTCACGGCCGTTGGGAACCGCGACCATCCCGGTATCGACCCTTTCACCGGTCGCCGGATCTTTTCCATAGACTGGGTTGTACAGATCGCCGGGGCCATGGTCGAAGCTCAGATCCTGGCCCCCAACCTGTACGTCGTGCGTCTGCCGCCCTTCGTTGTCCGGAATGACGGCGCCACCAATGGCGCCGCCTGCCCGACCCAGGACTTTGGGAGCAACTTTCTCGGCGCCCTTGGCCAAGGCGTCTCCGGCACCGGTGCCTTTGCCGGGCGTGACGGTGATGACGCCATTGGATGAAGCCGCATTTCCCGCTGCAACACCGTCTGCCGTGGGGACATACTGAGCCTTTTTGATGAGCGGATTATGATCCGGATCGGGCGCAGGGCTGCCGTCTGGATAGGTCCACCGTCCATATTCGTTCATGGCCGGTTTATGGGTATTTGGCGGCGAAGTCGTCGAGGTGTCTCCGCTATCGCCCTTCCCGCCGTTCGTGTCCATCGGCATGCCGGTGCCGGAATCTTCGCCGGGGCGATAGAGAAGGTCTATGGGCGGCGCATTGTCTCGGCCGGGAACATACTCCAGCGTTCTTGCATTATGCATGGAATCGTTCCCGGTATTCTGATCAATCAGATTCCCCTGGGCATCATACCAATTGCCCTGCTCGTCCATGGAAATCGCCTGGGCCGGTTCCCCCACCCCATAGTGCGCCTCGACCAGGCGCACATGGTCCGGATCGGCGTCGGGCCCGAGGCGCTTGATCACATCATTGGCGCGCTGGCGGTTGATCCGGGTGTCTTCCGAACGGGCGCCATCGGCGCCGAAGGGAGCATAGCCCGTGGCATGACCCGTGGGCGCGCCGACTTCGCTGTTGAGCTTGTAGAACGCGGTGGTTTCGGTCTGGATCTCCTCGTTGGTCCAGTAATCCTCGGCCCAATGGAGGCGGCGCTGATCCGCATGGGTGCGCTCGGCCACCGGCTTGTCGCGGATGGCTTGGATTTCCTCCGGCTTGAGCGGGGCCATGCCGTCCCAGGTATCCTCGGGTATGCACGAGACGGGGTTAATTAATACAGCGTCACCGTAACCCGGGGGTCACCGAAACCCGGGGTTAATTAATGCAGCGTCGCCGTAACCCGTATTACCGTAACCCTTAGATTGCTTGGGTTTCAGTAGGGGACTTCATCAACATATAGACGGCACTCCCGTCCATACGGTTCACTTTCGAGGTCGCAAGGATCCCAGCCAACATCATTTGTCCAAGCAATGATGTGCCAATGGGAATCTTTTTTGCGAAAAAAAACAACCTCCCAGTAGCTAGGCTCAGGACCCATAAAAGGGATTCCCAATAGTCGGTGGACATGATTCCCTTCCCTGGAATTTTAGGGAGGGGAAAGCCGATGCAGAGCCATCATTTCTGGTTGTCCGACAAACAATTCGAACGCCTTCAACCGTTGCTGCCGAACAAAACAAGAGGCGTCCCGCGCGTCGATGACCGGCGGGTGATCAGCGGCATCATCCATGTTCTTCGCCAGGGCTTGATGTGGCGTGACGCGCCCGTCGCCTATGGACCGCACAAGACCCTGTACAACCGCTTCGTCCGTTGGAGCGAGGCCGGAGTGTTCGACCGGATCTTCGCCACCCTGGCCGCCGAAAGCACGGCCACCCATACGGTGATGATCGACGCCACCCATCTCAAGGCCCACAGGACGGCGGCGAGCCTGCTCAAAAAGGGGCTGTTCCCCGCCGTATCGGGCGCACCAAGGGCGGCCTGAATTCGAAACTGCATGCCGCCTGCGATGCCGATGGAAAGCCCCTGATCCTGCTGCTGACCGAAGGACAAGTCAGCGACTATCGCGGCGCCGACACCATGCTCCCTGCATTCCCTGATGCCGACGACCTGATCGCCGACAGGGGATACGACAGCGACCGTTTCCGCCAGGCCCTGCTTGATCTCGGCATCGAGCCCTGCATTCCAGGTCGCTCGAACCGCAAAGAGGAAATCCTTTACGATAAAGCCCTCTACAAGCAGCGAAACTTGATCGAGCGCATGTTCGGTCGGCTCAAGGACTGGCGGCGTATCGCCACCCGCTACGACCGTTGCGCCCATACCTTCATGAGCGCAATCTGCATCGCCGCAACCGTCATCTTCTGGTTATGAGTCCTGAGCCTAGCTACTCGACCTTGACAGCTCTCAAGTTTCTTACCCGAATCTAAGCAAGATTCAAATTTCCATTCAATTCTGACATCACCGGATCGAGCCCAGGTCGGAATGGTTGGGCGACCGAGGTCCTCGGGCATGACGACAATTTTTTTGAGGACAATCGTTTTCTCAGAGTAGTTTTCAAGCTTCTTTTCCTTCCCAGAAGGCGTGGCGCGAAAGACCATTTCGTGAAGGCCGATTTTCGCACAGATCGCCGGTTTTCTTTGGCTCAGGCACACTCGCCATGTGTCAAACGCGGACAACGGGGAATCTGGCGTAACAGTTGATCCATTTATTTGGGATTCATCTGTGCGGGTGAGTGGTGGGTCATAAACCTTGATTTCAAGGGCGGAAATTTGGGAGCTGATAACCAAGGCGGCCATCACTCCCAAGAAAAGCATCAGTACCCATTTGGTTTTATACAAGGAGTTTTCCGCCCAAATGCAGTCAGTATGGGACGTCATCGACGTACAAGCGGCATTCCCGCCCATAAGGTTCAACTTCCGGTTCGCAGGAAAATTCCCAGCCCACATCGTTTGTCCAAGCCACCACTTGCCAAAACTGATCGACCTTGCGGAAATAGACAGTCTCCAGATAATTCGGCAATTTTGGCCGACAATCCCTGAACGGAACACCTCCTTCGGAACATGAGCGGGATTCCCACTCAAAGCCGACGTCCCCAAATTTCGCCCATGCCGGTGTTGAAACCTTGTTAAGATCTTCGGAGGTAATCCGCATCTGCTTCAGGATAACATTCTCCCGTACAAAACCTTTGTCGAACTGAGTTTCCATATTGGGGGGGTCTCGGAAAACCATGTCCTTGAGCCCAATTGCTTTGCAAATATCAGGGCGTTGTCGTCCCAAGCAGACCCGCCATGTATCAAGTGCACAGAGAGGCGTTATCGGTTTCCCGACACAATTACTGATCCGAGGGTCCTGCGTTTCCACCTGGATCAATGGCGGATCGTAGACGGTTATCTCCAAAGCCGATGCTGACGATGAAATGATCCCTGACCAAAACCACGCGACAAATGCCATAACCGTCAATCGGAGCCAGGTCATGGCGTTCCCCCACCTTGCGGTCCCGGCGCCTGAAGCAATGACGTCGGGTCCAGATCCTGGAATTTTCGCGAACCGGATTTGTTCGGGTAAGCAACTTTATTCCGATCCCGGATTTCTACGTGGATATGGTTTGTCATGCCTTTTGGATACCTTTTCGACAGATCTTGTACGGTACCAATCTTTGTTTTGCCCGCGACCACTGCTTGACCGGGCTTCAGATTTCCAGGGTTGACGTAAAAATGCCGAACCACGTAGCCATCTTTGGTCTGAATTTCGACGTAACGGTAGCTTTTGTCATTCGCGTATGGATATCCAAGCTTAGTCACTGTTCCATCAACGGTACTTGTTACATCCTGACCGGGATTGGCTACGATGTCCACGCCTTGGTGATTGCGCTTTCCACCATCCCGGCTTGCACCGTAGCGTCCATCCCCCATGGCGTCTGGAGAGCGAATGGCGCCTCCTGGAACCGGAGAGGCAAGCTGAGGTGGTTTCCGGTTTGAAGCTTGAGATGGGGATTGCTGATTTCCGGCCTGAGCAACTTGTGAAGCGGTAGGCTGCATGAAATTACCTTTAATGCCAGCTTGAGAACCAGTTGCGTTGGCAAGTTGGAAACCTCCTTGATCCTGGGTATGAGGCGCTTGCTGCAATGAGTTATGAGAATCCAATGCTTGTAGGCGCTGAGAACCGTAAGCGCGTGACTCGAAAAAGTGCCCTTGGTGGCTTACGACCATGTCGGGACGACGGTTTTCGAGACCTTGGAAATTCTCGACCCGCCCGTTTGGTTTTCCATCCCAGTGACCAGGATTCTTTGCGATTTCGAACTCGCGAAGAACAGGCTGGCTATGTTTGGAGTCATTTCGATTGTCCCACTCTGAGACACTACCCCACTCCTGGTGATGCTGAGCATCTTGAGTACTGTCAATGGTCTTCTCATATCGGCGGTCCTGATCAAAGATATTCCCCTGGGCATCATACCAATTGCCCTGCTCGTCCATGGAAATCGCCTGGGCCGGTTCCCCCACCCCATAGTGCGCCTCGACCAGGCGCACATGGTCCGGATCGGCGTCGGGCCCGAGGCTCTTGATGGCATGGTCGGCGCGCTGGCGGTTGATCTTGGCGTCTTCCGTACGGGCGCTGTCGGCGCCGAAGGGGGCATGGCCCGTGGCATGGCCCGTGGGCGCGCCGACTTCGCTGTTGAGCTTGTAGAACGCGGTGGTTTCGGTCTGGATATCCTCGTTGGTCCAGTAATCCTCGGCCCAATGGAGGCGGCGCTGATCCGCATGGGTGCGCTCGGCCACCGACTTGGCGCGGATGGCCCGGATCTCCCCCGGCTTGGGCGGGGCCATGCCATCCCAGGTATCCTCGGGCATGCACGAGACGGGGTTAATTAATGCAGCGTCACCGTAACCCCTAATTAATGCAGCGTCACCGTAACCCCAGCGTCACCGTAACCCAGTACACCGTAACCCAGTACACCGTAACCCAGTATGGCTCATCACGAAGCCGAAGGGGGCGTCCATGCCATTACCGTAATCACCCATGGCGCTGCTGGACCTTAGGGCCCGCAAACAATTTCACCGGTTTTGGGGAGTATGATCGGGTCCGGGCCGCGCCACCAAAGTTCAGACATCAGGTCTTCGGGAATGTCCGGGCTGTTCGGGGAAAGACCGCGACTGGCCAGTTCAGTCTCCCACTTGGGGCGCAGGGAGGTGGGCAAACGGGTACCGCACCAAGGGCAATAATGAATGGGTACGATGGAAGCTGGGTCCTGTTCGCCCACCGGTTTGCCCGCCTCGAACTTGCGGATTCCGTATTCACGTACCCAGGGGAGGTAAGCAAGCATGGCGTTGGGATATTCCATGAAATCAAACATGACCTTGCACATGTGCGGTGGACGCCCTTCGAAGCGGCGTAGGCCGGAATTCCGAACCCGATCAGTATTGATGCAATCGGTTAAAATGACGTTCAGCCCCTTGTTCCTGAACCCATATATTTGCTGGCCACCCCATTTGTCCCCGGACAGGATCCGGCAGTGGCGAACGCGTTTTGGTTTTTTCCAATCCGGTTTCAGTGCCTCTGGCTTTGGTCGCAATCTTCGGTCCCGCCACCATTTGTCCGTGCGGTATTCGATGGGAATGTCCTCCAGGGGAACACTGTGCTCGAGTGGGATGACGCCGAACCTCCGTTGAAGAATATTGCTCAGCATATCGGTGAGATCACCTGGAAGGTAATTGCCGGTCCAGGGACAGAATGCGATACCCCAGCCCGACAAGCCTTCCTGCCTTGGTTTGGGGAGGAATTCAACGAGTTCTTCTACTTTCCAATCCCATCCAGTCTGGAAAATCTGGAAAAGGATATTACTTTGACGGTGTCCGATGGCGACGGTGGGGTCTTCCACCGCCGCCGCTAGCGTATCACCCATAGGTTGGTTGATCAGGACGATCGGCTTTTGCAATCTCGCCATGCCTGAGGTCCTTTCTCTTATCCCGAAGTTTGTCCGGTTTGGGCTTCAAGGTAATCGGATCAACCGCGCCGAGGTGCCTGCCCCTGGCGTCATGCACTTCAATCTCTCCGTGCTGACTGTCCCAAACGTAGTAGCGCTTCTTCTTTCCCGTCAACCCATTGGTGCGGGCAGGGCGCGATCTGATGGTTGTTTTTGGATGGCGGTCCATCATCTCCCAGGCTTTGCCGAACGGTGGTACATGACCGCTGGCTTGGTCCGTCTGAACCTCCTGCAAGCGCTTCCGATCCTGCTTGGCCCGGTCGCTGTTCAGGTAGTTATTGAGCGCTTCCTGACGCTGCCGACCCTTCTGCCCATTGAAAAATCCGGTGTCCTCCGGCCTGTTCATGGTGACATAGGTGTCTTCCGGCTGCGTCTCATGGATCGGTCGCCCGGGCGTCTGGCTGTCCATGGCCTCCGGAATCTCATCGACGATCATGCCGTCGTCTCGTCCGGGCGGATCGGCGGGATAGCCCTCGGCAAGAGGCGGCTCGGGCGCCGGGGCCGGGGATGGCGGCATGGGCTTTTGCGGCGCGGCCATATCGGTCCGTGGTGCAGCGCTGCCGTTCTTGCTAGGCGGAACGATGGGAATGGCCTTGTAGCGCAAGCCTTTGGGGAAAGCTTGCTGGAGTTTCTCATTGGCCCACTGACCGAGGGTATTGAGTTGCTCGGTCCGCTCCTTGTGTCCGGGAACCATCTCGGGTGGGACCGGCAAAGGCAATGGCCCCGGCACGGGGACGACGCCCCCGGCGTTGTGAATATTCGGATCCTTATGGGGGTTGGGCACCCGGCGTCCTTGGGGATCATAAATTCTGCCCTGCTCATCCATGGAATAGCCGGGAGGAAGGGATGATTGGGCGCGGTTTCCCGTCTCCGGGGATTGAACCAACATCGCCAACCGGGCCGGGTCGTCACCCTGGCGATGGGGCTTCTTCCGGGGGGTGAACGGGTCCATGTGGGAGCGGTCTTCCCTGGTCTGAGGGTCGTTATTGCCCTCCTGCACCGGACCGGCATCCCCCTCCAGCATTCGGAGGTAGGACTCCTGTTCCCTTCCGTCAAGGGCGTCGAACTGGTCCTTGAAGTCCTCGATCTCGCCGGGGGTCCAGTCTCTGTCGCGACCAAGGGTTTCCAGGCGTTTGGTGAGATCGGGCGCGCGGGTGGAGTCGCCCGCCGAGGGCAGCAGAACATCCGGATCATAGGCCGCTACCGCCTTGGCCCGGGTGCCGGAACCTGCATTGATATGGGCATCCACCTGGCGCCGGTCATCGGCCTGCATACCGCCGCCGCCCCGTGCCGATTGGCCGGAGGAGAGATCGATCTTGCCCGGGTAGGTGTTTTTGTACCATCGGTCCACTTTCGGGCGGACCTTGTTGTTGGCCGGGTGCCCGCTCTGGAAATAGCCCGGCGAGGTCTGGGCCATCAGGGCCTGGGTGCTGGACCAATCTTCCACCGGGATGGTGTCGACGATCCGGTCGGCCTCGGCCTGGGCGGTCACCGGGTGGCGTTGGAAATCGCGCTTGTAGTCCTCTTCCGAGCCCACCGGCTTGGGTCCCTTGGGCTGGTTGGCCAGGGAAGGACGAAGATTGGGCTGGGTCCAGCGGACCTGCCGGGCCTGGGCCTCTTGTTGGCGTTCGGCGGCCTGGGCCTGGCGGCGGGCCTGGATCCGCTGGCTGGCGGCTTTTTGCTCGGCGGCTTTCTTATCCTGATGGAACTTCCAGGCGGCATCGGAATCGGCCCGGGCCGCCTTGAGGTTGGCCGCCTCCTGGCGCTTGTTGAAGGCCCGGGTCTGGCGGTCGGTGGGATCGGCGCCGAGGGTCGGGGTCGCATCGGACTTGGCCAAGGGGATCGGCAAGGGTCGGCGCTGGCAAGGGCGCGGGGGCTCCTTCGACGGGCTCAGGATGAAGGGTTGGGACCTCATCGAACAGCGACCCACCCCTCAGGGAGGTGTCCGAGCCATAAGATGACAGGCCGCCGCCGAAATCGGGCGTCGTGCCGAAGTCCGGGGACGGCGCGGGCAAGGGCGGGGCTGGAAGAGGTGCCGGGGCGCTGGGCTGGCTTTCGCCGAAGGAAAACAGGGAATTGTCCGACGAAGAAACCCCCTTGGCGCCCTTGGCGCCCTTGGTGGCGGAATCTGGCATTGCGCTATCGAGGCTTCCAATGGGGAACTCCTTTGGGTTTGAGGTTGGATTTGATGCCATCTCCTGGGGGTATTTCCCACGAGATAACAGATATTCCTCCTCTATACCGGGCATGAAAAGATTATGTCAAGAACATTCATCGTATAAGAAGGAAAAAATAATCTTTATGAGGCTTATTACCGCCATATATTGATTATCGAGGGTTTTACCCCTATTAACGGCAACGCGCCGACCAGGAAATTACCCTTGAGCAGGACTGGCGGTTGCGCCGCCCGCTCCTCCGGCCTATATAACCGCCAGGTTTCACCGTTTCGTGATGAAGAGATGACACAGGGGGCGACATCGGGCGCCAATGGGCCCGGAAACGCCCGCCGCAATGAAGAGGACTAAAGACGATGAGCAAGGTAATCGGAATCGACTTGGGAACCACCAATTCCTGTATCGCTTTGATGGATGGCAAGGATGCCAAGGTGATCGAAAACGCCGAGGGCGCCCGCACCACCCCTTCCATGGTCGCCATGGCTGAGGGCGATGAGCGTCTGGTCGGCCAGCCGGCCAAGCGCCAGGCGGTCACCAACCCGGAAAACACCCTGTTCGCCATCAAGCGTTTGATCGGCCGCCGGTTCGACGACCCCCTGACCAAGAAGGATCAGGAGCTGGTCCCCTATAGCATCGTCAAGGGCGATAACGGCGATGCCTGGGTTGCCGCCGACGGCAAGAATTACAGCCCGTCGCAGATTTCCGCCTTTATCCTGCAGAAAATGAAGGAAACCGCCGAAGCCCATCTGGGTGAGACGGTCACCCAGGCGGTGATCACCGTGCCCGCCTACTTCAACGATTCCCAGCGTCAGGCCACCAAGGATGCCGGTAAGATCGCCGGTTTGGAAGTGCTGCGCATCATCAACGAACCCACCGCCGCGGCCCTGGCCTACGGCCTGGACAAGAAGGACGGCGGCACCATCGTGGTCTACGATCTGGGCGGCGGCACCTTCGACGTCTCGGTGTTGGAAATCGGCGACGGGGTGTTCGAGGTGAAATCCACCAACGGCGACACCTTCCTGGGCGGTGAAGATTTCGACGCCCGCATCATCGACTATCTGGCCGATGAATTTAACAAGGAGCAGGGCATCGACCTGCGCTCGGACAAGCTGGCCCTGCAACGGCTCAAGGAAGCCGCCGAAAAGGCCAAGATCGAGCTGTCCTCTTCGGTACAGACGGAAGTCAACCTACCGTTCATCACCGCCGATGCCTCGGGCCCCAAGCACCTCAACATCAAGCTTTCCCGCGCCAAGCTGGAAGCCCTGGTGGAAGACCTGATCGAGCGCACCATCGAGCCCTGCCGCAAGGCCCTCAAGGACGCCGACGTCACCGCCGGCGAGATCGACGAGGTGATCCTGGTCGGCGGCATGATCCGCATGCCCAAGGTGCAGGAGAAGGTGAAGGAATTCTTCGGTCGTGAGCCCCACAAGGGGGTCAATCCCGACGAGGTGGTGGCCCTGGGCGCCGCCATTCAGGGCGGCGTGCTGAAGGGCGACGTCAAGGACGTGCTGCTGCTCGACGTGACCCCGCTTTCCTTGGGCATCGAGACCCTGGGCGGCGTGTTCACCCGCCTGATCGACCGCAACACCACCATCCCGACCCGCAAGAGCCAGGTGTTCTCCACCGCCGAGGATAACCAGACGGCGGTGACCATCCGGGTGTTCCAGGGTGAGCGCGAAATGGCCGCCGACAACAAGATCCTCGGCCAATTCGATCTGGTGGGTCTGCCCTCGGCGCCGCGCGGAATTCCGCAGATCGAGGTGACCTTTGACATCGACGCCAACGGCATCGTCCATGTGACCGCCAAGGACAAAGCCACCGGCAAGGAACAACAGATCCGTATTCAAGCCTCCGGCGGCCTGTCCGATGGCGACATCGACCAGATGGTGCGCGACGCCGAGGCCAATGCCGACGCCGACAAGAAGCGCAAGGAACTGGTTGAAGCCCGCAATCAGGCCGACGCCATGGTCCATGCCACAGAAAAGAGCCTGGCCGACTACGGCGACAAAGTGGATGCCGAGACCAAGACCGCCATCGAAGGCGATCTGGAAGCGCTGCGCGGGGTCATGGAATCCGAAGACCTGGACGACATCAAGGCCAAGACCGAGGCCTTGACCCAATCGTCCATGAAGCTGGGCGAAGCCATGTACAAGGCCCAGCAGGAAGAACAGGCGGCCGCCGAAGCGGCGGGCGGCGATGCCCCGGCCTCGGGCGAAAATGCCGGGTCCGATGACTCTACCGTGGTCGACGCCGACTTCGAGGAAGTGGATCCCGACAAGAAGAATTAATCTGAACAGGCTTGAGCGCCGGGCTTCGGCCCGGCGTTTCCGGTTTTAAGAGGGATCGTCATGTCCAAAAAAGATTATTACGAACTGCTGGGCGTGGATCGCGAGGCCAACGAGTCCGAGCTCAAAAAGGCCTATCGCAAGATGGCCATGCAGTATCACCCGGACCGCAATCCGGGCGATAAGGCCGCCGAGCAGAATTTCAAGGACGTCAACGAGGCCTATGACGTGCTGAAGGACGAACAAAAGCGCGCGGCCTATGACCGGTTCGGCCACGCCGCCTTCGAACAGGGCGGACCGGGCGGTGGCGGCGGCGGCTTCCACCCCGGCGGCGCCCAGGGTTTCGGCGGGTTCGCCGATATTTTCGAGGAAATGTTCGGCAATTTCGGTGGCGCCCAGCGCGGCGGCGGGGCCCAGAACCATGGCGCCGACCTGCGCTACAACATGGAAATCAGCCTGGAAGAGGCCTACAAGGGCGCCAAAAGCACCATCCGGGTGCCCACGGCGGTGCCCTGCGAGTCCTGTGATGGCTCCGGTGCCGAAGGTGGCAAGCCGCCGGTCACCTGCACCACTTGCCAGGGTACCGGCCGGGTGCGGGCCCAATCGGGCTTTTTCACCGTCGAACGCACCTGCCCCAGCTGTCATGGCGCCGGGCGGGTGATCAAGGATCCCTGCCACACCTGCGGCGGCACCGGACGGGTGGAAAGGGAAAAGACCCTGTCGGTGAATATTCCGGCGGGCGTTGAGGAAGGCACCCGTATCCGCCTGTCCGGCGAGGGCGAGGCAGGCATGCGCGGCGGCCCGCCGGGGGATCTCTATATTTTCCTCAGCCTCAAACCGCACCGCATCTTCCAACGCGAGGGCGCCAATATCTTCTGCCGCGTGCCCATCCCCATGACCACGGCGGCGCGCGGCGGCAGCCTCGAAGTGCCGACGGTGGACGGCGGACGGGCCCGGATTTCCATTCCCGATGGCACCCAGTCCGGCCATCAGTTCCGGCTCAAGGGCAAGGGCATGACCGTGCTGCGCTCCACGGCCCGGGGCGACATGTTCGTCCAGGCGGTGGTCGAGACCCCGGTCAACCTGTCGAAACGCCAAAAGGAACTGCTCGACGAGTTCGAACAGGAAGCCGAAACCCGAGGCGGCGACGGCAACAACCCGGAATCCACTGGCTTTTTCAAGAAGGTCAAGGAATTATGGGATGACCTGACGGAGTAGGAACGCTCATATAAGTTGTATTTTGGCAATCATTCCTCTAATCTTTCTGAGGGATTGATAGGAAAGGTTGCCAATCATGAAAATCGATATGCATTTCTATGGCACTTATGCCATGGCCCGCACCGCAGGTTTGACCCAAGAAGCGGCGCGAACAATCGCCTATGCATCGCAGTTCGTCGATGATTCCGCTGCCCACGAAGCCAACCACACCCAACTTAGTGATGGCGCACATATCGTCAGCGAAGTGACCGCGCATCATAGTGTCCAGGCGGTATTGGACTATTTCGAAAGCAAGCTGGACCATGACGACGAGGATCAACGACTGATCTGGGTGCCATTCCATTTTTTGCCAGGTGGAGCTGGAATAGATTGGACCGAGCGATTGGTTTGTACCAAAAACAGCAAGATTGCCCAACAAATGGTAGCGCATCATCTAGCCCATGCAAAATCTGATTATGCCTTGGAACTCATGGGCATCATGGCCCATGTCTACGCTGATACATTTGCCCACTATGGTTTCTCAGGTGTCAGTTCGCGACGCAACGAAGTCGATGGCGACAGTATTCGTGTTCTTAGGGGCACCGATCCCATGGAACCGACAGAAAAATCGGGATGGAAAGCAAGATTCGGCAAGCTCTTGAAGTTTCGAAATATCCGCGCGGGAATCAACGATCTGATCGAGGATGCGACGGGAGCGTTGGGCCATGGCGGGGTCATGGTCTACCCGGATATCCCCTATATTGAATGGACGTACAAAGCCGAGCAATCTGGAAATACTCAGACACGTGATAATCTCGAGGACTTTATGGAAGCGTGCCGGGAGCTCCATGGGCGCTTCAGAAGCTTTGCCGATGGTTGTGATCCATCTTTTCAAGATAGGGCAGCCCGTGCTGAGTTCGCGGGGATGGAGCCAAAGATTCGCGAGATCCTATCCTTCGAAGGAGACACGGAACAGCGGATCGTACAGTGGCGCCAGGCGCTCAGTGATGGTTCGCTGTTTGCCCCAATTCAAGATCATGTCGCACGCTACAGACCCATGAATTGGATTGGGCAAATTGAGGATCTGAAGGCGGCAAACAGCAGTGCATCGGTTTCAGAGGCCAACATCTATCGGTTCTACCAAGCTGCCCGTCTGCATCGGACGTTCGTCCTACGCGATCTTCTTCCGAGCCATGGTATTGTTGTCATCTGACAACTCACCTTTGCTCAAGAACGTCTGGTCAAGTGGCCCTGGGTTCCGTATGACTTTCCCCATGATTGGTGCATGAGTCCCAGGAGAGTGGAATGAAAATCGGAATTGTCGGCTGCGCGGGGCGCATGGGGCGGATGCTGGTGCAGACGGTGCTTTCCACCGAGGGCGCCGAGTTCGGCGGCGGCTCGGAGACGGCGTCCAGCCCGATGATCGGCAAGGACTGCTGCGAACTGGCCGGGCTGATGCCCTCGGGTCAGCTGGTCACCGACAATCCCCGGGAGTTATTCGAGCGGGTCGACGTGGTGATCGACTTCACCATTCCGGCGGCTACCGCCGAGCATGCCCGCATCGCCGCCGACCTCCATACGGCGCTGATCATCGGCACCACCGGCCTCGACTCGGCGCAACAGGGCCTGATCGAGGCGGCGGCGGCTCAAGCGCCCGTGGTCCAGGCGCCCAACTTCAGCCTCGGGGTTAACTTGTTGATGGCGCTGACCGAAAAGGTCGCGGCAACCTTGAACGAAGACTACGATATCGAAATCGTCGAGATGCACCACCGTCACAAGGTGGATGCCCCCTCGGGCACCGCCCTCGGTCTGGGCCTGGCGGCGGCGAAGGGACGCGGCGTGGATCTCGATACCGTGGCGCAGAAGGTACGCGACGGCCATACGGGCGCCCGCAAGAAGGGCGACATCGGCTTTGCCACCCTGCGGGGCGGCGATGTGGTGGGCGATCACACCGCTATGTTCGCCGGCGAGATGGAAAGCGTCATGCTGACCCACCAGGCCCGCTCAAGGGCCGTTTTCGCCCGGGGTGCCGTTCATGCGGCCCTGTGGACCGGGGGAAAGGCGGCCGGTCTGTACAGTATGCAAGATGTCCTGAACTTGGACTAAAGCCTTTCGCGCGTCTCGGCCCGTCCGGCCTCCCATCCCAACATCGCCGCGCGCCGGGTGGTGCCATAGGCATAGGGCGCGAAAGCGACGTTGCGGCGTAGCTTGGGGATCACCGCGTGGCAGGGAATGAGAAAAGCCACCGGATTGGCATTCAGCGCGCTGCCCACGGCCCGCGCGGCTTTCGGATGGCCAATGCCCTGGCTGATTTGGGCATAGGTCGCCACCCGACCCAGGGGGAGCTGTAAGATCGCCTCCCAGACCTTGATCTGAAAATTGGTCCCGGTGACATGCAAAGGCAGCGGATCCTCCATGTCGCCGTCGCCGAACACCCGGTCGCGGAAAGGGGCGGTAACCGTGGGATCCTCGATCAACCGGGCCGCCGGCCAGCGACGGGTCAGATCCGCCACCTTTTCATCATCCTTCTCGTCATCACAGAAAGACAGTCGGCAGATACCGCGATCGGTGACGCCGAGCAGCACCTGGCCAAAGGGGCTTTCATGGAAGCCATAGCAGATCTCCATGCCCGCGCCGCGTCGTTTGACATCGCCCGGGGTCACCGCATCATAGGAAACGAACAGATCATGCAGGCGTCCCGGACCCGACAGGCCGGTTTCCAGCGCCACATCCAGCACCGAGGCGCTTTCTTCCAACATGGCCCGGGCGTGATCCAGGGTCAGATAACCCATGAAGCGTTTCGGGCTGACTCCGGCCCAGCAGGTGAACAAGCGCTGGAAATGATAGGGACTGAGATGCACCACCCGGGCGAGCTCCTCCAGATCCGGCTGGTCGCGCCAATGGGTCTCGATATGGCGGATGGCGGTGGCGATGCGTTCGTAGTCCCGGCTCGGTTCGCTGTAATCCACGATCAGCTCCGCCAAAACGACTTTGCGGCTTCGCGCTCGATGGTCTGACGGGTGATGCCCATGTCCTTCAGACTGCGACTGTCCATTTCTTGTAGTTGTCGCAGCGATTGTCGGCGATGCCGCCATTGGTCATATCGCGCCACCATTTGGAATATCCACGGAATCACAGCCATGCGCGGCCTCCTCTTTCATCGTTCAGAAAAGGGTAGGACGCTTGTGGGCGGCAATCCACCCGGATCTTGCGCTTGATCAGATCGTTTGTGTCCAACGGGTCCAGCTGGACCCGACGCGCGCGAGACCTTGATCATCCGCATGGGCTGTTTCTGACGATCCGCCATTTCGGCCATCTGGCGGCGGATCGCACCGCGCCAGTCCATATGCGGATCGTAGCCCAACATCTGTTTGGCCTTGTCATTGTCGACCTTGAAATCCCTGAGCAGATGAATGATGGCGCGGGAAACCAGCGGATCCCAGGGCGTAACCCGGGACAGGGCCTCCATGGCCGCGGCAAAAGGATGGGCGACGCAGAACGGCACCGAGAACCAGGGTTTGGGCAGATCGAACTCTTCATGCAGGAAAGTGATGACTTCGCGCGCCGTGGGCACCGTGGGGCCAACGGCGTTGAATCCCTGGTATCCACTCGGTAAGGGCGTTTCCAGGGCGGCCCGCAATGCCCGACCAATATCCTCCCCGTCGATCAGCGGCAACGGGGTGCGGCCGCCCGCCACCCAGGGCACCAATCTGGTTTTCAATCGCGGGACAAGGATCGGCAGGAGACCGAGGCCGTAGTTTTCGCCGACGAAAAGACCGAGACGCATGGAAACACACCGGTCCAGGCCGTCCTGTGCCGCCTCTCGCAAGGCCTCTTCGATGGTGACCACATTATCCAGGTGTGGCCAGAATCCGGTTACGCGGCCTGCTTGGTTGGCGTCGGTACCCTGTCCGGGCCGCGCGGCGCCCGTGGAACTGACGAACACGAACCGTGAGACCCGGCCCCGACGGGCCTCTTCGATCAGGCTCAAGGAAGGTTCGCGGAATAATCTGGCCGAGCGTCGCTGATGGCCATACAGGGAGGACCAGGCCGCCGCGTGGATCAGACCGTCAGCGCGGTTGGCCAAAGCGCGGCAATAGGCGGAATCGCGCAGGTCCCCGGCCATCACCTCGCCGGAGAAACCGGGCGGCAGCCGGGCCGGATCGCGGCAGGCAGCGATCACTTCCCAAGGACCATCGGCCAAGGCTTGCAAAGTATGGCCGCCAACAAAACCCGTGGCGCCGGTGACCACAACGGTATTCAAAGCCTCCTCGCCTTGCGGATCGGCCTTGGTGACCGCCGCCCCGGTCCCGGCTGATCCATCGAATGTCCTGGTCTGTACCATTGTTTCCCTCCACGGACGCGATCAATCCCCAGATCATAAGACAGCCGTCTGACTTTTACCAGGGCAAACCCAGGCGCAGCTCTTGAAGCGAGACAGACAAAAATCATATCAATGGCTTATCGGGATTTTGGCGCAGATGGCTCAATGCCGTTGAAAAATCCTGGCCTTTCCGTCCCTGTCAAAAAGGATGGTGGCATAGGGGTCCTTGGCACCATCGGGCATTTCCATGCCGGGGGATCCGGCGGGCATACCCGGTACCGCGAGACCGCGGGCACGGGGCCTTTCACTCAACAGCCGGTCCACATCCTCGGGCGGTACATGGCCTTCGAGCACATAGCCGTCGACCATGGCCGTATGGCAGGACTGCATTTCTTCCGGCACCCCGGCCATTTGTTTGATCAGGTCCAGATCGTCCCGATCCACCACCGAGACGCTATGGCCCTTGTCACGCATGATCTCTACCCAGGCCCCGCAGCAGCCGCAGGTGGGCGACTTAAATACCTGGATATCGGCGGCCTGGGCGGAAAGGGCAAATAACGGGAGAAGAAACAGGGCCAGTATGCGGAACATCGGGATCCCTCCTGGGAGAATCAGACCCCAAGTATAGCGCCAATTGAGGCAGTTTTGTGACCTATCGGGCCAAAATGATCCCGCGCGGCAGCCGGATCACCCCCTCAAGGATCGCCACTCCCAGCAGCACCATGGCAAAACCCAGGCCCTGAACCATGGACAGTGTCTCGCCCAGCACCGCCCAGGCCACGACCATGGTGACCGCCGGTCCGGCCAGGGAAATCAGGCTCGCCCGCCCGGCCCCCAAGCGACGAATGCCTTCGTATAGCAAGAAGATGGGCACCACGGTGGAAACGATGACAATGGCCGCCAACCAGCCGCCAGAGGTCCAATCCAGGCTCAGATCCGCCCACTCCAGGGTCACGGCGGCATAGATCACCACGCCGATCATGGAACTGGTATTGGCGGCAAAGGTAAAGCGGGCCGAGCCGGTGCGGCGCATGATCCGCTGTCCGGCAACCAAATACAGGGCGTAGCTCAAGGCCGACAGAAACGACCAGCCAATCCCGCTCCACAACAGGCTATCCGCATCCAGCCCGCCGGGCGCCAGAACCACCAACAATCCGGCATAGGAAACCGCGAAGGCCACCAGCTGTCGGCCCGATGGCCGTTGCCGGTCCATGGCAGCATTGATCAGCACGATAAACAGCGGAAAGGTAAACAAGACAATGCGCGACAATCCGGCACCGAGCCGGTCGATGGCGGTAAAATCGGCAATGGTGGCGATCAGGAACAGGCCCCCGGCAGCGAAGCAGTCGCGCCATTCCCGCCAGCCCATGCCCAACGGATTACCCTCGCCGCGCACCGCCGCTCCGGCCCAGAACAACGGCCAGGCCCAGACCAGACGCAAGGTCACCAGGGCCCCCACCGACAGTCCGGCGGCCAGCGCCAGCTTGGCAAAGATGCCCTTGAGCGCCAAACCTAAAGTCGCCGCCAATACCATCATCAATGCCGCGTTGTCGCGTTGGCTGGGAGTCATGACTCTCGTTCCTTGTTTTACGCCAGTCAAACTGCCCCTTGCTAAGCTCTTAAACAATTCGAATTACCAACTAACGGATATAACATTTTCTGATATCATGGGCCCATGGATCTAAAACAACTGAAGGCCTTTCTGCATGTGGCGGAACTGGGCAGCCTGAGCCGGGCCGCCGAGCGGTTGCATGTGACCCAGCCCGCCCTGAGCCGTCAGATCCGGTTGTTGGAAGAGGACCTGGGCACTCGACTGCTCACCCGCACCGGGCGCGGTGCCCTGCCCACCGAGGCCGGACAGCTGCTGGAATCCCGTGCCCGCCCGCTGGTGGCGGAGCTTCAGGCCATGGCGGGTGAGGTGGCCCAATTGGAAACCCGCGTGGCCGGAGAGGTAGACCTGGCCATTCCGCCAACCCTGGCCGATACGACCATGGCGGAGCTATTGCGCGATTTCCATGTCTCCTATCCGGAAGTCAAAGTACGGGTGGTCGTTGCCCTGTCCGGTGCTATTCATGAGGCTCTGCTCAGGGGGCGGGTTGACCTGGGGGTGCTGTACCATCCGTTGCGCAGCGCCAACCTGGGGGCCGAGGATCTTTGGGCCGAGGATCTGGATCTGGTGGCTCCGGCGCAGTTGAATTTTCATCCCGACAGACCGGTAACGCTGGCGGAAATCGCCGCTCATCCGCTGGTGCTGCCCGGCGCCCGCCACGGGTTGCGCGTGATCATCGAGGCGGCGGCGGTGCGTCGCGGTTTAACCCTGCAAGTGGCCATGGAAGTGGAAAGTCTGCGCATGCAGTTGGAGATGGTCCGCTTGGGCCTGGGCTGTTCATTTCTACCCCGCCGAGCCTTTGCCGATGACCTGGCCGCCGGACGGGTTTCCGGCGCGCCGGTGATCGATCCGCCACTGCGCCGCACCGCCGTGCTCGCCTGGCCCGCCGACCGCCGACGCAGCCATGCCGCCCAAGCCCTGACCGACATGATCCGCGACGGTCGTGATCGTTGGATGGAGCCGGAAAGGAAAGCCTGAACAACGGATTCCCTCCTCGTCGCGACCGGCCCCCAGGGCGGCGAGCCCGGCGGCGGAGTTGAACTGGATGATCTTGCGCAGGGCCGGATTACCGTTGACCGCCGCCCGGATGGCCCTGGCGGTGTTAGGCGCACGGTTTTCAGATAAGCCGGGTCGGCCATATAGGCGCGGATGGCCTCGGTCAGCAGTTCCCGGGGCGGATCGTCACCGTCGTAGCCGTGCCGTTCCGGGGTGAAGCGGGGCTGGCCAGGAGCCAGGAGTTCCCCCGCCCGCTGGGGCGCGTTGAGGGTGTGATACAGCCCCTCCAATTCGTCCTCCAGGCCGGTGACGGGGATCTCCCCCGCCGCCTGGTCGATCACATGGCCCACTTCGTGGGCGTAGACCTTGGGGAGGTCTTCGGGGAGAAGCTCCTTGGCTATTTTGACTTGGGTGGGTTGCTTGGTGAACCGGTTGTACGATGTCTCACCCCAAGCCCCTTCGATCTCGGATGACGGGACGCCCACAGCGTCTCTGCCAGTTCCTTCCTTTGCGATGGGGTTAAGTTCCTCTGGCGGGAGGGCTTGGTCCATTCCGCCAACCACTTTTCGGCCCACAGTTCGTCCTCCGACTTGGAGGGGCCGTCCGTCGATGTCTCGGGTGAGTCGTCCTTGCTCATCGGTCTTGGCTCCATTGGGGTAGTCGGCCTCGAAGGGACGCGTTGTCCCACTGGGGGGATTATAGATGTTCGGGCGGTTTTGTGCAAGGGAGTTACTCTGCTTGGTACGACCTTGAGGCGCATTGGCGAGGGCATTCCTGAGGCCCTTGTTGGCCTGTTTGGCCGCCGCGCCGAGGCCGGGGATCGTCGCGACGGCGGTCACGCCTCCCTGGATCCAGTCGCCCTTCTTGAAATCATGCAGGGCCTCGTTGACCGCCGTGGCGACTCCTGCGGGGGTGAAGTCGACTAGGGGTAAAGGATTTTTACCGCTGCCATCCGATCGACCGACGATCCGGTCGGCCAGATCCCGGGCCTGATGCTTGTCCAACCCGGCCTTCATGGACAGATCCATGAGCCCGGCATGCCATTTCTCGCGCAGGTTCGGATTGCCGCCGCGCCGTTCGGCCTGCATGGCCGCATCGGCCTCCCAAAACCCTTGCACCTGGCTCGGCAATGCCGGACAATAAACCCATGCGCGCATTTATGTTGATCATCGCCGTTGTCATGCTGGCCGCTGGTCCGCTCGCCCCGGCCTGGGCCTACAGTGCCGAAGAGGCCCACCGGATCTATTTGGAGGCGCGGGACGCCCGCCGGGCCGGCGATTTCAACAAGGCGCTAAGACTTATAAAACCGCTCGCCGAGGCGGGGTATGCCGAGGCGCAGCACTTGATGGGATATTTGTATGAGCAAGGGGAAGGTGTCCCACGGGACACAGTAGTCGCCCATTCCTGGTACGAGAAGGCAGCGCGCAAGGGTTCGCTCAAATCACTCCATAATCTGGGACTGAATTTTTTATATGGGGATGGAGTTAATACTGATTTCGTCAAAGCTGAAAAATACTTAAAGAAATCTGCGGAGGGCGGAAACACGAGTTCGTATGTTTATTTGGGGCAGGCGCTTTATCATCTTGAAGATAGACAATACAGGGTTTGGCTTCATAAAGCGGCGGATTCTGGTAGCAAATCTGCGATCTTTTTATTGGCATTATACGGTGACAGGGAACAAATCACCCGGCTGACATTGGGTGAGACATTTTGTTTTGCGGTTCGAAATATGCTGCCTGATTTTATGAGCCCCAAATGTGAGTGAGTGTGGAGAAAGGGCGTGCCTTCCTCCACACATGTTAATTAGTCGAGTGGGCCTGTAGGCGGCGCACCGGATGCTTGTTCCACGATCAGTCCCTGGGCAAGCTGTTCCGAGAGAGCCACCAAACCCTCCTGCAAGGCCTTTGAACCCAGCTGGTCGGGGAAAGTGCGACCGGCCCACTGGGCCAGTTCCTTGGCGGTGTCCTTGCCCACCGTGCCGGTCAGGGAGGCGGTGAGGGACGCCAGGACCGCCGCCCGCTTCTGATCCATCGGGTTGCCGCCGCGCCGTTCGGCCTGCATGGCCGCATCGGCCTCCCAAAACCCTTGCGCCTGGCTCGGCAATGCCGGACAATAAACCCATGCGCGCATTTATGTTGATCATCGCCGTTGTCATGCTGGCCGCTGGTCCGCTCGCCCCGGCCTGGGCCTACAGTGCCGAAGATGCCCACCGGATCTATTTGGAGGCGGTCGCTTTGTCTGAACTTGGAAGGTACGAAGACGCTCACGCCCTGATCAAACCGGTAGCCGAAGATGGGCATGCCGAGGCGCAGCATCTAATGGGGTATATGTATCGGTATGGCGAGGGCGTCCCACAGAATCATGGGATAGCGAGGAAATGGTACGAAAAATCAGCTGAACAAGGGCTTGTAAAGTCCCATTATTCACTAGGATTGCAATATTTTCATGGTATGGGTGGTGATGTTGATTTTAATAAGGCAGAATCATATTTTATGCATTCTGCTAAAGAAGGGTATGCTGATTCTTTTTTGCCTCTTGGTCTAATATTGCAAAATAATGGAAATATTGAATACAGGTATTGGTTACATAAATCCGCAGATAGTGGGAGGCGTTCAGCATATTTTTATTTGGCAGTTTTTGGGGATAGAGAGGAGATTTATAACCTAGATCTCTCTGAAACTTTCTGTTTCACGTTGCAGCTGATTCTTCCAACATTTATCGAGCCCGATTGTGAAGACTGACCGAAGAGGTAAGAACCCCTCCGGTCAAATATATTATCGCGGATCATGACTCGGTGGTTGACGTGAGGCGCCGTCCACGATCAGTCCCTGGGCAAGCTGTTCCGAGAGAGCCACCAAACCCTCCTGCAAGGCCTTTGAACCCAGCTGGTCGGGGAAAGTGCGACCGGCCCACTGGGCCAGTTCCTTGGCGGTGTCCTTGCCCACCGTGCCGGTCAGGGAGGCGGTGAGGGACGCCAGGACCGCCGCCCGCTTCTGATCCATCGGGTTGCCGCCGCGCCGTTCGGCCTGCTTGGCCGCATCGGCACCGACCTTGGCCGCGCCGGTGGCCGCCAGCCCTCCGGTTACAGTCCGGGCCACACTCTTGAGACCCTGCTTGCCCAAAGTTGCCGCTCCCTTGGTCAGTGCCAGATCCACACCCACCTCGCCGATCTTGCGACCCGCGTTTACCGTGGCGGTGTCATGCAGATCCATGGGAATCGGTGCCATGTTCTGGGCCGTATCGCGCAGGCTCTGGGCGGTATCCTTGCCCAACTTGCCGTCACTCATCAAGGAAGCCAGGTCACCCACCTTGGCGACGCCCTCCAGGGGGCCTTGGACCAGGGCCTCGGGAATGTAGCGTTTGGCCATGGCTTCGCGGCCTTGTTGGTGACGCGCGGCTCCGCGGGCCAGAGCCTCGGTGTGGTTTTTGGGTGGCTGTTGGGGGACCAGATGGTTATAGGCCCTTGCCGGGCCCTGCACCGTCTTGTTGTAGTAGTCGCGCAGTTCCGGGTCGAGAGCTTGCAGGGACTCTGAGCTTTTGGCGTGGAGGCTCGAAAGCATGTCCCGCGCCTGGGCGGCCCGGTCAGGATCCTTGCCCCGTGCGGCCTCGAGTAGGTCCTTCTGTGCCTGAAGCGGGACCTGTCCGTTCCGAGTCAGCATTTCGGCCATGGAATCGTAGGCCCGACGGCGCTCACGCGCCCCTTCGGGCGACCCCCGGGCTGGTGAAGGTGGCAGAATGTCCAGCAAGGAAGGTCCTGTTTCGGGTCCCTGGTCGGGATCGGTCGGCGCACTTCGATGCCCGTCGGTTGCCCCTTCACCCAAGGATGAACCGGCCTCGTCGAAGACATCCGGCCCCTCGGGAATACCAAGGTCAGTCTCTCTGCCCCCTGACAGATCATCCGCGCCCGAGCCGCCAATCAGGTCGCCTTGGACGCTGCCTTGGATGGTGTCGCCCGCGGCCCCCGTTGCCGCCGGGCGCAACCCCTTGCCGGCATTGATATGGTCATCGACCTTGCGCCGCGAGTCCGGGTCGGAATCGGCGACGGCCTTGGCCGACTGGCCGCCGGACAGGTCCACGGTGCCCGGAAAGGTGTTCTTGAACCATTGATCCACCTTGGGCCGGACGATGTCGTTTTTCGGATGGCCGTCCTTGAAGTAGCCCGGCGCGGTCATCACTTTCTGGTTCTCGGTGCAGGACCAGTCCAGGGGATCCTTGCAGGCGACAATCTCGTCGGCGACCGCCTGCGCGTCACCGGGGATTTCCGGAAGTCCGTCTTATAGTCCTCTTGCGAGCCCACCGGCTGGACGGTGGCTTGGATTTCTCCTTGGCCATTTTCTCCAGTTGTTGGGTGGCCCAGCGATTGTTCTCCGATTGGGAAGGATCACCGGTGGCGGGTTGCGGAGTCTTGGGTTTGGCCAGGGCGAGGGACTCCGCGATATCCGGGCTGACGGATGCCTGATTGGAGGACGGCGCCACGAATCGTTGCCGCCGCCCAGGCCGGCGACTGGTTGCCCAGGGGCCCGTCGTCCGGGGAGTATGCCGTGAAGGGGGGGCCGGTGCCAAGGCCGGTGACGACGGCGGGGACAGGTCCGGAGCGGTGGGGGACTTGTCTTGCGGCATGGCAGATTGTACGGTGCAACCCATGCCGTGTCTCCTTTCATAAAAAAACAGCACTAACGCGAGCGCAGTAGGTTGATCATGAAATGTTCAAACGACGACACCCCCGGCGGGCCTCGGCCTACCTGGCTGCAATGCCTTGTTATGGCAGCGACTATGGATTGAGAGCGGACGACAGGGGATGGTCGCTGAGAGAGATCCTATCCGTCTGAAATAGGTATGTCAACAGTTTTTAAAATATATTTTCCTAGCAGGTGATTCCACCGCTGGGCTTTTACCATCCGCCCACCCATGTATTATGGGCCGCGCGTTTCACCCTCCCCCAATGATCGCCTGGATCTCCGCCTCATGTTGCGTATCGATAATCCCAGGGACGTCATTCACCGCAAGGCCCTGGTGGCCGACTTGGATGCCATTGTTGCCGAGGGCTATGCAACGCCCAAGCGGCGGGATGCGCTGGCGCGACTGAAGGCCGAGTATTCGGAAGGCCAGGCGACCCTGCGCCAGCGCTTCGAGGCCGCCGAGATCGACGGCCTGGAATTGATCCGCGCCAATGCCTATCAGATGGACCAGTTGGTCCGCACCATTTTCGATTTTGCCGTCCGCCATGTGTACCCCAAAGCCAATCCGACCAAGGGCGAGCAGTTGGCGGTGGCCGCGGTGGGCGGTTACGGGCGCGGCGAACTGGCCCCCCAGTCGGATGTGGATCTGCTATTCTTGCTGCCTTACAAACAAACGCCCCACGGCGAGCAGATCGTCGAGTACATGCTCTACATGCTGTGGGACTTGGGGTTGAAGGTCGGCCATGCGACTCGCTCCATTGATGACTGTATCCGTCTGGCCAAGACCGATCTGACCATCCGCACAGCCATGCTCGACGCCCGTGACCTCTGGGGCGACAAGGGGCTGTTCAACAAATTCATGGAGCGCTTCCAGTCCGAAATCATTGACGGCACCGGCACCGATTTCGTTGAATCCAAGCTGTCCGAGCGCGATGCCCGCCACGAGCGCATGGGCGATACCCGCTTCGTGGTTGAGCCCAACGTCAAGGACGGCAAGGGAGGCCTGCGCGATCTTCAAACTCTCATGTGGCTGGTGAAGTATCTCTACGATATCGAAGATTTCGAGGCCCTGCACAAACATCAGATCCTGACAAAGGCCGACGTCAAGATGTTCGGCAAGGCGTTCCGCTATCTCTGGACCGTGCGCTGCCATTTGCATTACCTGGTCAACCGTCCGGAGGAACGTTTGACCTTCGACGTGCAGACGGCACTCGGCCAGCGCATGGGCTATCGCGCCCATGCCGGGGCCAGCGGCGTCGAGCGCTTTATGAAGCACTATTTGCTGACCACCAAGGAAGTGGGTGATCTGACCCGCATCATCTGCGCCGTATTGGAAGAAAAACAGCGCAAAAAACGCCAGATGTTCAAGCTGCCGCGCATGAACCTGTTCAAGAAGGTGCCCGAGGGCTTCAAGCTCAATGGCGCGCGCCTGTCCATCGAGCGCGACAGCCTGTTCCGCGAGGACCCGGTGAACATGCTCCGGCTGTTCCACCATGCCCAGGAGTTGGAGACCGACATCCATCCGCGGGCCTTGCGCAAGGTAACCTTGAACCTCAAGCGCATCACCCCGGAGGTCCGCAACGATCCAGAGGCCAATCGCATCTTCTTGGAGATGGTCACGTCGCTGAAGGATCCGGAAAATACTCTACGGCGTATGAACGAGTCCGGGTTGTTCGGCAAGTTCGTGCCCGATTTCGGCCGTGTTGTCGCCCAGATGCAGTACGACATGTACCATGTGTATACGGTCGACGAACATACCATCCGCGCCATCGGCATCCTGTGGCGCATTGAAACCGGGCAGCTGAGCGAGGAGCACCGCACCTCCTCGGCGGTGATCGACGAGATCCATTCCCGGCGGGCGCTCTACATGGCCGTCCTCTTGCACGATATCGCCAAGGGCCGGGGAGGCGACCATTCCGAACTGGGCGCTGAGGTGGCGCGCAAGCTCTGCCCGCGCTTCGGCCTGAGCGACGAGGAAACGGAATCCGTCGCCTGGCTGATCGAACAGCATCTGCTGCTCAGCCGCACCGCCTTCAAGCGCGATGTCAACGACCCCCATGCCATCGACGAATTGACCGCCGTCGTCCAATCGCCCGAACGCCTGCGCATGCTATTGGTGCTGACCGCCGCCGATATTCGGGCAGTGGGGCCGGGGGTATGGAATCACTGGAAAGCCGGTCTGCTCAGCGCGCTCTATTACAATACCTTGGAGGCCATGTCCGGCGGCATTCCCGCCAAGCAGCGGGCCGAGCGGGTGTTCATGGCGCAGCAGCAGGTGCGTCACCGGCTGGAAGACTGGCCTGAGGAAGAGGTGGAATCCTTCATCGCCCTGGGCTACGCCAATTACTGGTTGGGGGTGGACCTGGACACAAAGGTTCATCACGCCGCGTTGATCCGCAAGGCCAAGGCCGAGAACCTGAAGCTGCATATCGAGACCCGCATCGAGGCCCTACGCGGCGCCACGGAAATCATCGTCTATACCAACGATCATCCAGGCCTGTTCTCGCAGATTGCCGGGGCTATCGCTCTGGCCGGGGCCTCGGTCATGGCGGCCAAGATCTTTACTCTGACCGACGGCATGGCTCTGGATACCTTCCATATCACCAATGCCGACGGCAGCACGCTGGACGGCGAACGGGAACTGAAACGGGTCTATGAGCGGATCTATGTGGTCTTGGAAGGCCGCGTGCATCTGAAGCGCGAGCTGGAAGACCAACGGGCCCGCGCCATGCCCACCCGCACCAGCGTCTTCACCGTGACCCCGCGGGTGCTGATGGACAACAAGGCCAGCACCGACCATACGGTGATCGAGGTCAATGGCCGCGACCGTACCGGCCTCTTGTATGACGTGACCGCCACCTTGACCGCCCAGAATCTACAGATCGGCCGGGCCCATATTTCCACCTATGGCGAACGAGCCGTCGACGTGTTCTATGTGAAGGATCTGTTTGGCCTGAAGATCTGGGACGAAAGCCGCATGGAGCGCATCCGCCAGGAGCTGATGACAGCCATTACGCTTCCCGTGGATACGGACGACAAGGCGTGAGCGTCATGGCGGGGTCCGGTTCATGAACCTGCTGAAGGCCTTCACCACCATCAGCGGCTTTACCATGATGAGCCGAATTCTGGGGTTCGCCCGCGATATCTTGGTGGCGGCGATCCTCGGTGCCGGGATGGTGGCCGATGCCTTTTTCATTGCTTTTAAGCTGCCCAACCTATTCCGGCGGCTGTTCGCCGAAGGGGCTTTCAACGCCGCCTTCGTGCCGCTGTTTGCCGGAAAGCTGGAGGGCGAGGGCGAAGAAGCGGCGCGACGCTTCGGGCGCGAAACCTTTGCCTTGCTGCTGTGGAGCCTGTTGGTCCTCACCCTGATCATGGAAATCGCCATGCCCTGGGTCATGCGGGCAGTGGTACCCGGGTTCCTGGACGACCCGGAGAAGTTCGATCTGGCGGTGACCCTGACCCGCATCACCTTTCCCTATTTGCTGTTCATCTCCCTGGTGGCGCTGTTGGGCGGGGTGCTCAACTCATTGATGCGGTTCGCCGCCGCCGCCGCCACGCCGATCCTGCTCAATCTATGCCTGATCGCCGCCATCCTAGCCGCCACGCCTTTTCTGCCGACGCCGGGCCATGCCCTGGCCTGGGGCGTTGCCGGGGCCGGTCTGGTCCAATTTCTATGGCTGCTCTGGCATGCCGGACGGAGCGGGTTTTGGCCCCGGATCATGGGGCCCATCTGGAATGACGATACCAAGCTGCTGGTCAAGCGGGTGATCCCCGGCGCTATCGGGGCGGGCATCTATCAGGTCAATCTGGTGGTCGATATGATTATCGCCTCCTTGCTGCCCGAGGGCTCCATCTCGTACCTGTTTTTTGCTGATCGCATGACCCAGCTTCCCTTGGGGGTGATTGGCGTGGCGGTGGGCACGGCGCTGCTGCCCATGCTGGCGCGGCAACTGCGGGCCGGGGATGAGGCCGGGGCCCACAACAGCCAGAACCGGGCGTTGGAGTTCACGCTTTTATTGACCCTGCCCGCCGCCGTGGCCTTTGCGGTGCTGCCCGAGCCGGTGGTGGTCACATTGTTTCAGCGCGGCGAATTCGATCCGGTCGCGGCCCAGGCCACGGCCATGGCCTTGATGGCCTATGCCTTTGGACTGCCGGCCTATGTGCTCAACAAGACCCTGACGCCGGGCTTTTTCGCCCGAGGCGACACCGCCACGCCGATGAAAATCGCCGCCGTGGCCATGGTTGCCAATGTGGTGTTCAATCTGATCCTCATGGGCCCGTTCCTGCATGTGGGGTTGGCCATGGCGACGGTGATCTCCGCCTGGATCAATACCGCCCTGCTGGCCTTTTTCCTCGCCCGGCGTGGGCATCTGTCCCTGGATAGACGGTTTCTCGGTCGGCTGCCGCGCACGCTGGTCGCCTGTGCCGGGATGGGGGCGGCCTTGTGGTTCCTGCGCGAGCCCCTGGCCCCCTGGCTGGCCGGGGCCGAATGGGAACGCATCGGCGCCCTGGCGGCCCTGGTCGGGGCGGGACTGGTTTCCTTCGGCCTGCTGGCGATGATCACCGGCGCGGCCCGCCCAAGCGATCTCAAGAGCTTGACCCGCAAGGGATAAGAGGCCATAAACCGCCCGGTTCCAGGCTCCATGTCCGGAGCCGGTTTTAGTCGATGGCTCGAACCGATAGCGCGTTCAATCGCGACCCGCTCTGCAAGGAATCGATAGCATGAATCGCATTTTCTCGGGCGTGCAGCCCACCGGCAATCTTCACCTGGGCAACTACCTGGGCGCCATCCGCAACTGGGTGCGCTTGCAGGAAGATTTCGACTGCATTTTCTGTGTCGTCGACATGCATGCCATCACCGTGTTCCAAGACCCGGCCGCCCTGCGCACCTCCACCCGCGAAGTGGCGGCGGCGATGATCGCCTCGGGCATCGATCCCAAGGCCAACATCATCTTCAACCAGAGCCGCAATCCTTCGCATGCGGAATTGGCCTGGGTGTTCAACTGCGTGGCCCGGCTGGGCTGGCTCAACCGCATGACCCAGTTCAAGGAAAAGGCGGGCAAGAACAAGGAAAACGCCTCGGTGGGGCTCTATGCCTATCCCAATCTCATGGCCGCCGACATTCTCGCCTACAAGGCCACCCATGTGCCTGTCGGCGAGGATCAGAAGCAGCACCTGGAGCTGACCCGCGACATCGCCACCAAGTTCAACAACGATTTCCAGGTGGACTTGTTCCCGCTGCCCGAACCGCAGATTTTTGGCACCGCCACCCGGGTCATGTCGCTGCGCGATGGCACCAAGAAAATGAGCAAGTCCGATCCCTCGGCCCTGTCGCGTATTTCCATGACCGATGACGCCGACACCATCGCCAAGAAAATCCGTAAGGCCAAGACCGACCCGGAACCCCTGCCGGACAACAAGGACGGCTTCGAGGGCCGCCCCGAGGCAGCCAACCTGATGGGCATCTATGCCGCCCTGGACGACACCGACCTCGACGCCGTCATCGCCCAGTACGGCGGTCAGCAGTTCTCCACCTTCAAACAGGCCCTGGCCGACCTGGCGGTGGCCAAACTCGGCCCCATCGGCGACGAGATGCAGCGTCTGATGGACGACAGCGGCCATCTGGACGCCATCCTCGAAGACGGCGGCCAACGGGCCCGGGCGATCACCCAGCCGATCTTGAAGGAGGTTTATGAGGTGGTGGGGTTCCTTGGCTGACGATTCCGCATCCGGAATCAATCGATAATATTCCGAGGGCAGGCCCCTGGCGCCTCCACCCCAACAAGCCTACCTCCTACCCAGACCCTTTCTGTTAGGAGCCCCCCATGGCCGAGCGCCTGTCCAAGTTCGACATTCCCCGCCTTGAATTCAAAGGCGGGGCGAAGCGTATCGGGCTGGGGATCTTTCTGGCACTGCTGCTCTATTATCCCCTGGGCATGCTGATCATCCATTCGGTGGACGACGACCTGGAGCTAGCGGTCACCGAGACCGTGGACGGAGGCAGCCATGCGGTGGCCATTGCCGAGGTATTGATCGCCCGGGAGACCGACGAGAACCGCTGGACCGCCAACGATCCGTTCTTTCTGCCCGGCGCGGCCTTGGACAACATGCCTCATTTCCAGCGCGGAATCATTTATGCGCTGAGCCGGTTCGCCATCGAAATGAGTGACCATATCGGCCGCATGCGGGGCTCCAGCCAAGTGGATGCGGACCTGGACAAGGCCGCCGGATTGCTGAAATACCCCGGTGACGTCTGGTGGTTCGACCTGTCCACGTCCCTGGCGCCGACGGCGGCGTCGGAAGCCCAGTACCGCTCGGCGCGCCGGGCCCTGCATGCCTATAATGGACGGCTGGCCAGAGGCGAAGCGGTGTTCGAACGCCGGGCCGACAACCTGGAGGCAACCCTTGAACGCATCGCCGCCGACTTGGGGTCCGCCTCGGCGACCATCGACCAGCACCTGGACGCCAACAGCGGCTTCCTGCTCGATTTCAAGGTGGATGACATCTTCTATCGCAACAAAGGACGGCTCTATGCCTACTATATGTTGCTGCGCGAGCTGAAAAAGGACTACGCCCATATTATCCAGGAAAAGGAATTGACCGGCTCCTGGGGCGCATTGCTGGACTCTCTGAGCGACGCGGCGGTGTTGCAGCCCCTGGTCGTGGTCAATGGCAGCCCGGATTCCCAGGTGCTGCCCAGCCATTTGGCCAGCCAGGGGTTCTATCTGCTGCGCGCCCGCACCCAATTGCGCGAGATCGCCAATATCTTGTTGAAATAGACCCTGAGCGCGGTGAGCAAAAACCGCTTGCCCTGCGGCCCGTTTGAGTCATACTAGAACATTAAATGAACATATGGAGTGGCAAATCATGGAACAGCGGGTCAGTCTGATTACCCTGGGCGTGGCGGATCTGGGTCGCTCGCAACAGTTCTATGAACAGGGTCTTGGCTGGGTGCGCAGCCCATCGAGTCAGGAAGGCGTGACTTTTTATCAGATCGGCGGGCTGGTGCTGGGGCTCTATCCCCGTGCCGCCTTGGCCGAGGATTGCGGCCTTGAAGATGCCGGATCGACGGTTTTCACCGGCCTGACCCTGGCCTACAACGCCCGTTCCCGCGACGAGGCAGACGGGGTCATGGCTCGGGCCGTGGCCGCCGGTGGCCACGAGGTCAAATCGCTGCAAGAGGTGTTCTGGGGCGGCTATTCGGGCTACTTCGCCGATCCGGATGGACACCTGTGGGAGGTTTCTCACAACCCCTTCTGGCCCATTGCCGAAGACGGATCCATCCTGCTCCCTGATCAACCATAGCGCCATAAGGGTTGATTTGCCGGTCTTGATGGCCCATCTATCGGCCAGCATTCACGACGTATTTTGACCCGAGGATCCGCCATGTTTATCCAGACCGAAGCGACGCCCAACCCCGCCACCTTGAAATTCCTGCCCGGCCGATCGGTCCTGGGCAGCGGCAGCGCCAACTTCCCCAAGGCCGAAGATGCGGTCGGCAAATCGCCCCTGGCCGAGCGCCTGTTCCAACTGGACGGCGTCGCCGGGGTATTCCTGGGGGGTGATTTCATCACCGTGACCAAGGGCGCCGAGGGTGACTGGGAAACCCTCAAGCCGGTGGTGCTGGGCGCCATCATGGATCACTTCACCGCCGACCTGCCGATCATGAACGAAGACGTGGTGCAAGAGACCGCCGGGGACGAAGACGCCCTGGTGGGCAAGATCAAGGAGTTGCTCGATACCCGGGTGCGCCCCGCGGTGGCCGCCGATGGTGGCGACATTGTGTTCGAGTCCTTCGAAGACGGCATCGTCTATTTGCATATGCAGGGCTCCTGCGCGGGCTGCCCCAGTTCCACGGCCACCCTCAAGCATGGCATCGAGAACATGCTGAAATACTATGTGCCCGAAGTTCAAGAGGTGCGCGCGGTGAATTGATTCGGCGTCGCATCGGACCATTCCGAAGCCGATTCATTCAGGTATTCAAGGTCCCTCCGGTGGATAAATCCCCGGAGGGATTCTTGCGTTTGCGGGATAACCCCAGCCAAGTGGGGTTTTTCTGCAACAGGCAGCGATCGTTCCGCTTCCGACCCCCCTATTAGGGGTAGCCCCGTTGACGGGTTTTTAATAAAAAGCGCCTCAAAATAGCTTAGGCCGGGCTTGTGACCCGGCTCCGGAAACGGGATGTCAGGTGGCGGACTAGGCAGGTCGAAGACCTTCCACGGCGCCCCGAAAAGAGGCTGATTAGAGTCCATGGTTCATCATTTCTCTTGGTTCGAACGCGCGTCCATCGCTTTGGTGTTGTTGTGCCTGATGGGTGTTGGCGGCGCGATGATCCTGCATCCGTCCACCGGTGTGACCACCGCCCCCAAGGCGATCTTGGATTTATCGGCGCGTACCCATGCTGAAATTCTTGCCAGCGAATTCGATGGTCTGACCACCGCGGCCGGTCATCCCGATTTCTCCGACACCGAGCGGCGCCCGAGTGTGCGCCTGTTGGAAGGCACCTTTGCCCGCATGGGCTACAGCCTGGATGCCGTGAAGTCCGGTGGCATCGGCGTCCCGCGCCTGCTGCTGGCCAGCATCCCCGGCGACATGGATGAATTGGCCGAACCCAAGGACCGCAAAGCCTTGTTCCTAAGCAGCGTGTTGCCATTGGTGTTGGAAGTGAACGATTCCATCCGCGCTGATCGGGTCCGGCTGGAAAACATCCGCAATCTGGTCCAGGACCATCAACGGGTTCCGGCTTTGGAGCGCCTATGGCTGACCACGATCGCCGAGAGATATGGTCGTCCGGAAACCGATTTTAAGGGCTTGCTGAGCCGCATGGATGTGGTACCGCCGTCGTTGGCGCTGGCCCAAGCGGCCGTGGAAAGCGGCTGGGGCACGTCGCGCTTTGCCCGCGATGGCAACGCCTTGTTCGGCCAATGGACCATGGCCCGCTCCGACAAGGGGCTCGTCCCTCAGGGGCGGGACAAGGGCAAGACCCATCGCATCAAGGCCTTCGACCGGCTGATCGATAGCGTTGCCGGGTACATGCATAATCTGAATACCCACCGGGCCTATGGCGATTTCCGTCGTCAGCGGTCCACCCAACGCCGCACCGGCGGGGCCCTCAGCGGTCATGATTTGGCCGGGACCCTGGGCAAATACTCCGAGCGCGGTCAGCATTACATCGATACCCTGCGCAGAGTCATCGACGCCAATGATCTGCGCCGTTTGGACGATGCCCAGTTGCGCGGGCCCGTGGTCACCGCCTTGCTGACCCGCGGCTCTTAAAGCCTTTCGCGTTTAATATGACCCATTGTGACCGAATCATTTTGCCTTAGGGGCAGGCGTGGCGCGCAGGGCGTAGCCGGGCTGCGGTCAAGGGTCGCGACGCTCCCCATAGCGCGTGTCGGGTCCAATCGGACCCGCTAGACACGCGCGCCCTTATTGGAATCGATCACGTTTTTCATGTTTGATCGAATCCGATCAAACATGACGTGATCTAGGCAAAAGGATCGGCCCACAGGGTGGCCTCCGGTGGCCGCCCGCGGCGTCAAGCTCCCTCACCGATGCGCCGCATCGCTTTCGGGACCTTTCCTGGCGGTTCGACTCACCGGAGACCATCACAATGAGTCATATGAAACGCGAAAGGCTTTAGTTCGTCCTATTTAGCGAAAAACTGACGACCGACCCAATGCCACCGGCCTTCGCGGCCGGGCAGGGTGCAGTTCAGCCGCGTGCGACCGGCGGGCAGGGGGTCGGGGCTGCGGATCTCCACCCGCGAGTTCCCCAGAAGGCTGACCACCGGCTGAATGCCATGGGACATATAACAGCTCAATCGGTCCCCCTTGATCTTCGGATCCGTGAGGGTAAACCCGAAGGGCGGCGGATTGGTGTTGGTCAAGACCGGATCGGCGGGAGACCAATCGGTCACCGGAATGGGTCGGGCGCCACTCACCAATTTCACCCGCGCCACATCGCCATATTGTTCGTTGAGGGAGAAGCGCGGCAAATAGAACCGGTCCTCGGCCCCATGGGCGACCCCGGAATGCTGTCCGAACCCGGCCTTGAACCCCGCCGCCTTGGCGGCGCGCCATTCACGCACCCCCGCCTCGCCATAGGGATAGGCGATAAGGTTTGGACGATGGCCCAACTCTTCCTTGAAGCGGCGATTGGAATAGGCCAGTTCCTCGGCCAGTTTTTTATCCGACACCTGCGGCAAATGGGGATGGCTGGTGGTTTGGCTGCCGATGGTCACTCCGGCATCGCGCAATTCACGGATCTGATCCCAGGTCATATAGCCAGGTAGCTTGCGGTCCACGGCCTCGGTGGCGACGAACAAGGTAAAGCTGTATCCGGCATCGCGCCAGCGCGGCCAGGCAATCGTATAGGCGGAAAGAAAGGCATCATCGACGCTCAGGGCCACCGCTCTGTCTGGTAGCGGGATGTCCTTTTCGAAGGCCTCGACAATCTGGGCCAGGGGCAGGACCTGAGCACCGGTTTCGCGCAGGGTATTGATATGGGCGTCGAGTTGTTCCAGCCGAACACTGGTGCTTGGAAGATCATTTTCGGCAAAGCGATGGTACAACAGGATGGACGCGGAGTCCGCCGCCCGAGCCTGGACACCGATCCCGATCAAGACCCAAAGAATCAAAAAACGTAAAATCATCATAAGTTTTCATGGCAGGGATTCGCTCGCGCTTCAACCGCAAAGCACCCTTGTCCCGGAAGGCCGGAGACCCTACCTGCGAAGCAGTCGTTATTTCCCTGACCGAGGAAAATTCCATGACCCTTGATGCTCAAGCTCTCGACACCCTGTTTCTTGAAGCCCGCACCCACAATGGCTGGCAAGGCCGCCCTGTGGATCCCGCCTTGTTGCATCGTCTGTGGGAGCTGATGCGCATGGCACCCACCAGCGCCAATTGCAGCCCGGCGCGGATCTTGTTCCTGACCAGTCCCGAGGCCAAGGAAAAGCTGCGGCCCTTGTTGATGGAAGGCAATGTGGACAAGACCATGTCGGCGCCGGTGGTGGCCATTATCGGTCACGACATGCGATTCCATGACCAGCTGCCGAAGCTGTTCCCCCATGCGGATGCCAAATCCTGGTTCGAGGGCAATGATGAGCTGATCGCCACCACCGCCTTTCGCAACGGCACCTTGCAGGGCGCCTATTTGATGATGGCGGCGCGGTCCTTGGGGTTGGATTGCGGGCCCATGTCCGGCTTCGACAACGACAAAGTGGACGAAGCCTTCTTTGCCGGAACGACCGTCAAATCCAACTTTCTGTGCAATCTGGGTTACGGCAATCCCAAGGAGCTGTTTCCGCGCAGCCCGCGCTTCGATTTCGATGAGGCCTGTGAAATTCTCTAGCGCGTGTCGGGTCCAATCCGCCTCTTAGACACGCGCGACCTTATTGGAATCGATCACGACGTGATCTAGCCCGAATTATTCATGAGTCTCCCTGGCATCGCAACGGCCACGGGTCCTCGGCCGGGTTGACGGCCTAATTTTGGTTTTGATTTTTCAGGCGTTTGGGGGTTGATCATCGGGGACTGAGGGGCGGCTCGCTGCCGCGGTTTTCACGGGCCCTGGGAGGCGACTTTCCCGGCCATGGCGATCAGGGGTGTTTTGTATGGATATGCCGTCGGCAAGGCGACGGTTATGCGGGATTTGAGTTCCTCGATGCGTACGGCGATTTTGAGGAAAGACCGTCGCAGCGTCTCGAAGGTGGCGTTTTTCCAGATTGATTTCCGGGGCGCGGCGTTTCGCAGTTTAAGCAACAGCCAATAGGCTCCGGTATGGAGGAACAGTCGGAACTGGTTGGCCTCCCAGCGGTGACACGAGGTGCGGTCGGACTTGGTGTAGAGTTTGTGCTCCTTGATCATGTTCTCCATTTTGCCCCGCGCGCAGTAGACCTTTTCATAGAGGGTTTTGGCCCGGCCTGCCAGATTGGTGACGATGAAACGGATGTCGGAACCTTTTGCGGTGGCCTCGACCCGGGCGATAACGGTTCGTTCCCGCTTCCAGCTCTTGGCCGCGTAGGCCGTTTGAAAGAACCGGCGTATCTTTTCCTTGCCTGATGTTGCCCGGCGCACGGCCACGTCCTCGCCCCAGGGTTGGCCGATTTCCTTGAGCCGCCCATTGGAGGACAGGCCGAAGATATAACCGCAGCCTCGGCTTTCCAGCCAGTCCATGACCTCGGGCGTGCCGTAATGGCCGTCCCCGCGCACGGTGATATGAACCCGGGGCCAGTTGTTCAGGATGCGGGTAACGACATGGCGCAAGACCGTCGCGGCCTCCGCGCCCGAAGGCCGCTTGCCGGGCCGCAACAGGGACAGGATCGGCTTTCCGGTGGCGGCGTCATAGATATGGATCGGCTGGAAGCAGTAATCATCGTAATGGCTGTTGAACAAGGCCAACTGTTGGCCGCCGTGAACCGCATCGCCGGTGTCGTCGATGTCGAGCGTGATGTGTTCGGGAACGCGGGCGAAGCTTTCGCAAAACAGATCGATCATCGACAAACCCATGCGGGCCAGTTGCCGCCAGGTCGGCGCGTTCTCCAACCGCGACAGGGTCGGCTGGCTCATCAAGTCCCGGCCCGTCTCCGACAGCCGCCCGCAGGCCAGCTTGAAGGCCGGATCGACGCGCAGGGCGTCCAGATCGTCGCAATCCTCATAGCCGCAGGCAATGGCGAACATCCGCGCCCGGATCATATCGTCGAAACCATGGATCACACTCCCCGGATCGCGGGTGTCGGGAAGATGCGAGGCCAAAAGATCGGCCAAACCGAGGTCACGTTCGATCTCGCGCAGAACCAGAACGCCGCCGTCGGATGACAAACGGCCGCCGTCGAAACGGGCGTGGATTTCCTTGCCGCCGACGGGTGACAAACCGGGCAGATATGGGCTAAATTCCTTCATGGCGACCGTAGGTGAAAATGGTGTCGTGGTTTTGGCTTGGACACCATAAACTCTACGATAATTCAACCATTTAAGCTACGTTCGCCACCCTTTTCGGCCACGGATCGTGAATAATTCGGGCTAGCAGGCTGCTGAATAAAGTCCGATTTCGAGCCTGTGGCGACACATGCTTCGACAAGCTCAGCATGAGAGCCTTTGAACTTTCAACATGATAGCCTCACCCTGAGCTTGTCGAAGGGTGAAGCGGGCGGCAGGACAACACTTTTTCAGATGGCGGTAATCGAGCAGTCAGGGATTGCCTAGACAGTCAGCTGGTCTCCACACTCGGTCTTGATCAAGTATCCGGGTCAATTCCTGGACATGGAACAGAGGAGACCAGCCATGGAGTATTTTGTTGGAATGGACGTATCGATGGCAAGCATTTCGATCTGTGAGATTGATGCAAAGGGAACCGTCATTCGCGAAGGCAAGGTGTCAAGCACACCCGAGGCGGTCGCCACTTGGCTCGAGGAAAGCGGGCGTGGCTTTGCGCGAATTGGGTTGGAAGCTGGCCCTCTGGCGCCTTGGCTGTACGCAGGACTGTCCAGTCGGGGCCTCCCTGTGATTTGTATCGAGACCCGGCAAATGAAGGCCTTTGCCAGCGCCAGCCCAGTCAAGACGGACCGTCGCGACGCCCGCTTGATCAGCCAGGCGATGCGGACCGGTTTGTACCGCGCGACCCACGTCAAGACCGCGCGCAGTCAGGAGCTCCGGATGGTGCTGACCCATCGGGAGACCCTGGTTCATCAGGTCCGTCAGTTGTCCAATACGGTACGAGGAACATTGAAAGCTTTCGGCCTCAAGGTCGGTATGGCGCGCGGACGCCTTTTCGCGGCGCGGGTTCGGGAATTGACGGCTGATAACCCGCACCTCAGCGCAGCCGCCGAGCCGCTCTTGCTTGCGCGCCAAGCCTTGCTCGAACAACTCGACAAGCTCGACCGGCAGGTTCATGCCGCTGCGCGCGATGATAGCGTTTGCCGGCGCCTGATGACCGTTCCCGGCGTCGGCCCGGTTACCGCCCTCGCTTTCAGGACAGGACTCGACGTGCCGGAACGGTTTCAAAAGTCGGTCATGGTCGGCGCCCACTTCGGGCTTGTCCCACGCAGATACGCCTCGGGAGAGCAGGACCGAAGCGGCCCCATCAGCAAGTGCGGAGATGCCATGGTTCGTTGGCTTTTGTTCGAGGCCGCCAATGCACTTCTCACTCGAACCCGCCGTTGGTCCTGGCTCAAACACTGGGGGCTCGCGGTCGCCAAAAGGCGCGGGATGAAACGCGCCAAGGTAGCCGTTGCCCGGCGTCTCGCCGTAATCATGCATCGCATGTGGATCGACGGCACGGACTTCCAGTACCGCAAGGAGGAGACCGCCATCTAAACACAACGAAAACCGAGATCGCCTGAAGGGCGGCCAGGACGCGTGGCGACGCGCGGGGCTCGGATGACAGCGCGCAGGCTGCAGTGGCGTAAGACCACGCTTTTCAGATTGCTGCACCCGATCCCCCTTGATCCCCATCATGCGGCGACGACGTCGACCGCGGACAGAAGCAAAGGGCGCCACATACCCCAGGTTCAAACCGACGGCTTGGAAATCAGCTTGACTCAAATGACTCGATTACAGAAGCAGCCTGTTAAAGCCATTCGCCCATCATCGGCACGGGCAGGGCGCTATCGCTGAAGGTGGGCAGGCGGCGGGCGTCGAATAGCTGATAGTGCCACCATTCATTGCGATAGAAATCCCACCCCGCCGTGGTCATCAGCCCCATGAGCAAGAGCCGATTGTGCTGGGCGGCGGGGGAGATGTCGCCATTGCCGTGGTGGGATAGCGGCGAAAAGCGGTCAAAAGGCGTGCCCATCTCCAATTCCCGGCCGTGCCGATCCAGCAAGGTCAGGTCGATGGCGGCGCCCCGGGAATGGGGGGATCCGCGCCGGGGATCGGCGAGGAATTCCGGATCCGGGGTATGGTTCCACAGCCTCCATTGTGCTTCGGAAGGGCGGAAAGCATCAAAGATCTTCAGCCGCCAGCCCTGAATGGCGGCCAGATCCACCGCCTGTCGCAGCAGTGCCTCGGCTTCGGGATGCAGATAGCAGGCCGCCCGGGTGTAGACCGGCTTGCCGGTAAAATTGTCGGCGGTGGCATAGGCGATATCCAAATCCACATTGTGGGTTTGCGGGGTAATCTCGATCAGCGGCATGGAGTGATCCGGGTTGGTTGTCGGGCGGGCTTGTGGGCAGTATAACCGGGGACCATGGAAAACCCAGCCCCCCTCCTATTGGCTCTCGATACCGCCACCAGCGGCTGTTCCGTCGCCCTGTGGCGGGCCGGCGAGACCCTGGCCCGGCGCGCGGAAGTCATGCCGCGGGGCCAGTCGGAAGCCTTGCTGCCCATGGTCAAGGCGGTGATGCAGGAGACCGGTCTGACATTTGATGCGGTGGATCGGCTGGTGGTGACCGTCGGCCCGGGTGCTTTTACCGGCCTGCGTATCGGATTGGCGGCGGCACGGGGACTGGCCCTGGCCATGAACCGCCCCATCGTGCCGGTCACCACCACCGAAGCGGTGGCCCAAGGGGTCCCGCCAGCGGAACGCCGGGGCCGGTCGGTGGTGGTGATCCTGGATAGCAAAAGGGCGGACTTTTTTGTTCAGTGTTTTGACCCCGCCTTGACGCCGCTCGGCGAGCCCGCCGCCCTGGCTCCGGAAGCCCTGGCCGATGGGCTCCCGGCCGGTCCGCTGCTTCTGGTCGGCGATGGGGTGGACAAGGCCGGGGCGCATTTGCCGGGGCGGGATGTCCGGGTTTCCACCGCCGCGTCCCTTCCCGATCCGGCGCACATGGCGGCCCTGGCCGCGGACCGAGAGGCCGTGAGCCATCCCACCCCTTTGTATCTCCGTCCTCCCGATGCCAAGCTGCCCAAAGACGGCGGCCGCCTGCGGCCATGACCTTGCAGGTGGAAGCCGTGGGTCCGGCCCACGCGGCGCTGCTGTCGCATTTACACGAAACGGCATTCGGCAGCCCCTGGCGGCGCGAGGATCTGCAATCCCTATTGGCCACGCCGGGTATTTTAGCCTTGATCGGGATCGCCAGTGAGGCCCCCGTGGCCTATATCCTCTGTCGTCAGGCCGCTGACGAAGCGGAAGTCATCTCCATCGCCACCCATCCCGACCACCAACGGCAGGGCCACGCCGCCCATCTTCTACGGGTTGCCCGGACACAATTGGCCGGTGTCGGGGCTCCCCGGTTGTTGCTGGAAGTGGCGGCGGACAATGATGCGGCCCGGGCTTTGTACGAACGGCAAGGATTCACGCCCATCGGTCGACGACCGGGCTACTACAAAAGATCCGAAGAAACGGCAGTGGATGCCTTGCTATTGGTATTTGATCAAGGTCAATAGTTGAATTTGGTCTCTATTTCAGTTGATAACAGTTCTTAATTAGAGAACACTTCAAATAAAACCCACATGGGTCCTTGCAGCACTTACATGCATTTAGTATAGTCAAAAAAAACCTTACACCGGGGGGGGTATTTCCTATGTCCGATAGTAATAATGTTGCAGAACTTTTAGAGCTGACCACCGAAATAGTTGCCGCCCATGTGGGCAATAATTCATTGGCGATCTCGGAACTGCCGACTCTTATTCAAGACGTTTACCGCACCCTGGCGACCCTCGATGAACCCGAGGTCACGGTTGAAAAGCCGCGCCCGGCGGTATCGATCAAAAAATCCATTCAACCGGATTTCCTGGTATGCCTGGAAGACGGCAAGAAGCTAAAAATGTTGAAGCGGCACCTTAAAACCGCCTACAACATGACTCCGGAAGAATATCGCGAACGCTGGAGCTTGCCCGCCGATTATCCCATGGTCGCGCCGAACTATGCGGCCCATCGCAGCAGCCTGGCGAAAAAGATCGGTCTGGGGACCAAGCCCCGGAAGTAGTCTCCGCGGTGTTTCCATCGATGGACGGGTTCCGATCGTTCGGGACCCCTGAAGCGCAGGGCGGACGAAACGGATCGTGACGACGGACATGGCGGATCAAAAGACCAAAGGCAGTGGTAATGGAATCCTTGGTGGTGTTTCCAGCATCGAGGAGCGTTGCGTATCCAGTGGCATGAAAATGACGGGCCAACGCCGGATTATTGCCCGGGTGCTGTCACAGGCCGAAGATCATCCCGACGTTGAGGAACTCTATCGCCGCGCCACGGCGGTGGATCCCAAGATCAGCATCGCCACCGTCTATCGCACCGTGCGCCTGCTCGAAGAGGCACAGATCATCGAGCGCCTTGATTTCGGCGATGGTCGGGCACGCTACGAACAGGCCCCCGACGAGCACCATGATCACCTGATCAATGTCAACACGGGCAAGGTGATCGAATTCCAAAACAGCGAAATCGAGGCCCTGCAACGACGCATCGCTCAGGAGTACGGATTTCGCTTGGTGGGGCACCGGCTGGAGCTATATGGTGTTCCCCTATCGGATGACGATCTTCAGGAATAGAGCCCCCTTCCGCCCGTGAAAAAGCTCCATATCAAGACTTTCGGCTGTCAAATGAATGTCTACGATTCGGCACGCATGGCCGATCTATTGGCACCGTTGGGCTATGAGCCGACCGAGGATCCGGCAAATGCCGACATGGTCATCCTCAATACCTGCCATATTCGCGAAAAAGCCGCCGAGAAGGTCTATTCGGATCTGGGCCGTTTGCGCCTGGACAAAGAAACGCGCGCCAAACGGGGCCACCGCACGGTGATCGCCGTGGCCGGCTGCGTCGCCCAGGCCGAGGGCGAGGAGATCCTGCGCCGGGCGCCCCATGTGGACCTGGTGGTCGGACCGCAGACCTATCATCGGCTGCCTGAAATGGTTGCCCGGGCCGAGCGGGCCGGTGGCCGGCAACTGGATACCGACTTTCCCGCCGATCCGAAATTCGACCATCTGCCCAAGCCCGGCGCCGCCGGTCAACCGTCGGCCTTCCTATCGGTGCAGGAGGGCTGCGACAAGTTCTGTACCTTCTGTGTGGTGCCTTATACCCGTGGCGCGGAGTATTCGCGCCCGCAGCCGGACATCCTCGCCGATGCCAGGGAACTGCTGACTCAGGGCGTGTGCGAGATCACCCTGGTGGGCCAGAACGTTAATGCCTATCACGGCGGCAAGGGCGGATTGGGCGGCCTTTTGCGCGCCCTGGCCGATCTGGGCGTGCCCCGGCTGCGGTATACCACGTCGCACCCGGCGGATATGGATGATGACCTGATCGCTGCCCATGGGGACTTGGATCAACTGATGCCGTTTCTGCACCTGCCGGTTCAGTCCGGTTCGGATGGTGTGCTCAAGGCCATGAACCGCAATCATGACGTGGCGGACTATTACCGCGTGGTGGACCGGCTGCGCAAGGTGCGGCCCGATCTGGCCCTGTCATCGGACTTCATCGTCGGCTTTCCTGGCGAGACCGACGCGGATTTCCAAGCGACCTTGGATCTGGTCAAGGACATCGGCTTTGCCCAGGCCTATTCTTTCAAATACAGCCCGCGCCCGGGAACGCCAGCGGCCTCCATGGAGATACAGGTCCCCGAGGAGCTCAAAAGCGCCCGACTGTCCAGCCTGCAAACGCAGCTCAATAACGACCAGGAAACCTTCAACCGGGCCTGCCTGGACCGGGTGATGCCGGTATTGCTCGACCGACCCGGTCGCCATCCTGGTCAGGCCGTGGGCCGCAGTCCCTATATGCAAGCCGTCCATGTGGAAGACGGCGAGAAATGGCTCAATCAGGTGGTCGATCTGCAAATCACCGCCGCCCATCCCAACAGTCTTTCCGGTGTTCCCCTGTCCCCCAACGCAAAGGCCTGCGCCTGATGCCTCCTGTTACCCCTCAGGATCCCTTTGATCCCAATTCCGGCCATTTGGTTCTTTCTTTCGACAATAATGACTTGGCCCGTACCTTGTTCGGGGCGGAAGAACGCCATCTCAAACATATCGAGAAAACCCTGAAAATCAGCTGCCCGAGCCGTGGCAACATGGTCGCCCTGGCGGGGCCGCCGGAAAAGCAACAGGCGGCGGCGGACGTGCTCAATGGGCTGTATGACCGGCTGGAAAGGAAATTGTCGGTGGGTCTGGGCGAGGTGGAAGCCGCCCTGCGCATGGTCGCGGGCGGGGTCCCGGCGGCGGCCATGGATGTGCAGGTCAGCACCCGCAAGCGAACCCTGAGCCCCCGGTCGCCGACCCAGGCCACCTATTTGAAGGCCATCGACGATCAGGAGCTGGTTTTCGGCGTGGGTCCAGCGGGCACCGGCAAGACCTATCTGGCGGTGGCCAAGGCGGTGGAACGATTGATCGCTGGCGAGGTGGACCGCATCATCCTGTCGCGCCCGGCGGTGGAGGCCGGTGAGCAATTGGGTTTTCTGCCTGGCGACATGCGGGAAAAAGTCGATCCCTATTTGCGGCCCTTGTACGATGCTCTCAATGACATGATGCCCGCCGATCAGGTGGAAAAACGCCTGGAAAAAGGCGAGATCGAGGTCGCGCCCCTGGCCTTTATGCGCGGTCGCACCCTGTCCAATGCCTTTGTCATTTTGGACGAGGCGCAAAATACCACCGCCGTGCAGATGAAGATGTTTCTCACCCGTCTGGGTCAGGGCTCGCGCATGGTGATCACCGGGGACCTGACTCAGGTGGACCTGCCGCGCGGCATCCGTTCGGGCCTGCGGGATGCGCTGGAGGTGCTCGATGGCGTCGAAGGCGTCGCCGTGACCCGGTTTCAGGAATCCGACGTGGTGCGCCACAACCTGGTGACCCGCATTGTCCGGGCCTATAACCATGTGGAATCGCGGCGCAAGGCTTCGGCGCCCTATGAACAGGAATAGTCCCGGATCATGTCCGAAAACCCTCTCGTGGACCTGACCATCGCCGTGAATTGCGCGGACTGGACCACCGCCCTGCCCGATGCCAAGGCTTTGGGCCGCCGCGCCGCCCTGGCCGTGCTGGGCAGGCCGACCGAGCCGGTGGAAGCATCGTTGGTGCTGGCCGACGATGAGACCGTCCGCGGGCTCAACTTGGACTACCGGGGCCGCGACGCGCCCACCAATGTCTTGTCTTTTGCCGATCTGGATGCAGGGCAGGCGGGTAAGGGCCCGAAAATGCTTGGCGATGTGATCATTGCCCTGGAGACCACTGTCCGTGAGGCGAAAGAGCAACAAAAGTCTTTCGCCGACCATTTCAGTCATCTGGTGGTTCATGGTATGCTCCACCTGCTCGGCTTCGACCATGAAGACAATGAAGAGGCCGACGTAATGGAACGATTGGAAACGGAACTTCTGGCCGGGCTCGGGATCATGGATCCCTACGCCTCTTCCGGGGCACAGGACGGCAACGGCCGAATGGATCAATGAACGACGACACTTCCCCTCCCCCGCCAACCAACGGGCATGGTGCCGCCAACGGTAGCCTTGTCACGTCCCTCCGCGACTGGTGGCGGGACAGACGCCCGGTGGACGATCCGGAGAATAGCCTCAAGGCCGCGATCGGTGAGTTGATCGAGGAACACGAGGAATCCGCTGCCCCCATTGCCGAACAGGAGAAGATCCTCCTCGACAATATCCTCTCTTTGCGCGAGCGGACCATGGGTGACGTGATGGTGCCCCGGGCCGATATCATCGCTTTGGAATGCGGCACATCGTTTGTCGAAGTGGTGGAATGCATGGTGAGCGAGGGACACTCGCGGCTACCGGTTTTCCGCGAGAACCTCGATGAGGCCATCGGCATGGTTCATATCAAGGATGCGCTGGGCTGGTGGGATCGCCAGGAGGAATTCGACCTGTCCAAGGTGGTGCGCGACCTGTTGTTTGTTTCTCCGTCCATGCGGGTATTGGAATTGTTGTTGGAGATGCGGGTCAGCCGCTGCCACTTGGCCTTGGTGGTCGATGAGTACGGCGGCATCGACGGGCTGGTGACCATTGAAGACCTGGTGGAGGAAATCGTCGGCGAAATCGAAGACGAACACGACCGGGACGAGGAGCCATCGTTGCAGGAAATGCCAGACGGCTCCTTCGAGACCAATGCGAGGCTATCCATCGAGGATTTCGAAGAGGCCCATGGCCACTATTTCGCCGACGAGGAACACGAAGACGTGGATACCCTGGGCGGTCTGGTGTTCGCCCTGGTGGGCCGGGTGCCCATTCGCGGCGAGCTGGTGTCCCATGCCAGCGGGATCGAATTCGAGATCCTGGACGCCGACCCGCGCCGCATTCGCCGTCTGCGGATCCGGCTTCCCGCCGCCCCGGCCAAACCCGACTAGGAGTTTCCCATGCGTAGATGGGCAGGCCGTTTCCGCAATTTGAGCGGCTGGCATCGGGCGTTGACATCCCTGGTCCTTGGATTGTTGTCGGTGGGGGCCTTGCCGCCATTGCATATCATTCCTCTTTTGGTGGTTGCCTTTGTCGGGCTGGTCTGGCTGTTGGATGGCGTGACCGGTCGTAAAAGCGCTTTTGCCGTCGGCTGGTGGTTCGGCCTGGGACATTTCGCCGGCGGGCTGTTCTGGGTCGCCGAGGCCTTTCTGGTCTATCCGGAAAAGCATGGCTGGATGATCCCCTTTGCCATCGTCTTTTTGGCCGGGGGGATGGCCTTGTTCTTCGGACTGGCGACCTTGCTGACCCACGCGATCGGCGGCCGCGGCATGGCACGGATCGTGGCGCTGGCCGCCGTCTGGACCCTGATGGAATGGGTCCGCGGATGGGCACTGACGGGGTTCCCCTGGAACCTGATGGCCACGGTTTGGACCGTCGCGCCATCGATGCTGCAAGGCGCGTCGCTGGTTGGGGCCTATGGCCTGAGCCTGATCACCGTATTGTTGGCGGCCCTGCCCGCGACCTTGGGCGATGTCGAAGAGCGTCCCTGGCGCCGCCGCCTACCGACCTTGGCGGCCTTGGTTGCTCTGGTGATCATGGGGAGTCTCGGAAGCTGGCGCCTCGAAGCCGCCGGTGAGCCGGGGGGGCGAGTGGTCGACGGAATTCACCTGCGTCTGGTGCAGCCGAACATCGATCAGAGTCTGAAATGGCTACCCAGTCTGCGCTCCCGCCATGTGGCCGATCAGATGGCGCTGAGCACCGCCGAGGGGGAAAACCCGGGTGAGCGGGTCACCCCGACCCATATCATTTGGGCCGAGACGGCTGTGCCCTACGACCTTTCCAACAACGAAAACCTCCGCCAGGTGCTGGGCCGGGTGGTGCCTCCCGGTGGCGCTCTGATCACCGGTGCGCCGCGCTGGCGTAATCCGGACAGCGAGGATCGCAGCCTCTGGAACAGCCTGCATGTGCTCAACGGCGACGGACAGTTCGTGGCTGATTACGACAAATTCCATCTGGTCCCGTTCGGCGAATACAATCCATTGGACTGGGTGCCCGGAGTCACCAAACTCACCAAGGGTCGGACGGACTATTCCCCGGGACCCGGCCCAAGGACCCTGAAAGTCGATGGTCTGCCGCCTTTTTCGCCATTGATTTGCTACGAAGTGATCTTCCCCGGAAACGTGGCCGATCCCGAGGATCGACCCCAATGGCTGCTCAATGTGACCAATGACGCCTGGTTCGGCATGTCCGCCGGTCCCTATCAGCATTTTGCCGCCGCCCGACTGCGGGCGGTGGAAGAGGGTCTTCCCCTGGTCCGGATATCCAACAGTGGTATATCGGGCGTTGTGGAGCCTTTTGGGCGCGTCCTGGCCCATCTGCCCCTGGGCAGCCGGGGGCGGCTCGACAGCACTTTGCCGCAAGCGATTGAAAAAGCGCCCCTCTTTGCCCGCGTGGGTAACGCCATTCCGCTTGCCTTATCCATCCTGATGATCGGAATTGTTCTTGCCAACCGGGCTTTTGATCGCCTAAAAGTAGACAGGTGAGGCGGTAACTAAGACAGTTTCTCAACAGTCTTATTGACCCTATACCTAGGTGTAAAGTAGTCTGTGGTTGAATTCTCGGACCACCCATCCGATATAACACTCATAAGGGAAACCCAGAGCGAGCCATGACAGCCATGCCCCCGAACGAAGACCCCGCCGTCCGCAAACGCAAGCTCAGTGACAAGCGCCTGCCGCCGGGGGTTCCCAATCCCATTGATATCCATGTGGGCAGCCGGGTGCGGTTGCGCCGGACCCTGATGGGCATGAGCCAGGAGAAGCTGGGCGAGGCCGTGGGCCTGACCTTTCAGCAGATTCAGAAGTACGAGCGCGGTGCCAACCGGATCGGTGCCAGCCGTTTGTTTGAACTGAGCCGCATTCTCGATGTGCCGGTGGCGTTTTTCTTCGATGATATGTCGGAGGATCTGAAAACCAAGCGCGGCATGGAACTGCTCGGCTTCCAAGATCAGGCTCAGGCCGAGATCGAAGCGGATCCCATGACCCGGCGCGAGACCCTGGAACTGGTACGCGCCTACTACAAAGTGGGTGACCCGGTGGTCCGCCGCCGTCTGTTCGAGCTGGCCAAATCCCTGGCCAAGACCGATCTGGAGACGGCTCTTTCCGAAGAACCCTAAGCGTCGGGCCCTGTCCCGGCAGGTTCCTCTTGACCGATCAAACGTTCCTTGCCACAACAAGGCGCGTTTTTTCGTATGCCCCATCCGTTCTTTTCGAAAAGGAGAGTATCCGTGTCCACTTCCGCGGCCTCGTACCTGTTTACCAGTGAATCCGTTTCCGAAGGTCATCCCGACAAGGTCTGCGACCGGATCTCCGATAGCATCGTCGATTTGTTTTTGGCTTCCGGCGACCCCAACGTGCGCGTCGCGGCGGAAACCATGTGCACGACCAACTTCGTCGCCTTGGCGGGTGAAGTGCGCGGGCCGGACAATCTGGGTCACGACCAGTTCAAAGAAGCCGCTCGGCAGGCCATCAAGGACATCGGCTATGAACAGCATGGCTTCCATTGGCGCGATGCGGAAATCATCTCGCACATCCATTCCCAGTCCGCCGATATTGCCATGGGCGTGGACGCCGCGGGCAACAAAGACGAGGGCGCGGGCGACCAGGGCATTATGTTCGGGTATGCCTGCAACGAGACCGATGCGCTGATGCCGGCGCCGATCCAGTATTCCCACGAGATCCTGCGGCTGATGGCCGAGGCCCGCCATGCCGAAGCCAATTCCGGCCTGGGCCCGGATTCCAAGAGCCAGGTGACTCTGCAATATGAAAACGGCAAGCCGGTCCGCGCCACTTCGGTGGTGGTCTCCACACAACATGCCGAACACTTGGAGCAAGACGCCATCCGCGAGATCGTTCGTCCTTTCGTCGAGAAGGTTCTTCCGGCGGGCTGGATGTGCGACGACGCTCAGTTTTATGTCAATCCCACCGGCCGGTTCGTCATCGGCGGTCCTGACGGCGACGCCGGTCTGACCGGACGCAAGATCATCGTCGATACCTATGGCGGCGCGGCGCCCCATGGCGGCGGCGCTTTCTCCGGCAAGGATCCGACCAAGGTGGACCGGTCGGCGGCCTATGTGACCCGCTATCTGGCCAAGAACGTGGTGGCCGCCGGTCTCGCCGAGCGCTGCACCATTCAGCTGGCCTATGCCATCGGCGTGTCCCATCCGCTATCGGTCTATGTCAACACCCACGAGACCGGCAACGTGGATGAGGCCAAATTGGTCAAGGTGCTGCAGGAAATGGTCGATCTGCGGCCGCGCGGCATCCGCGAGCATCTGCAACTCAACCGGCCGATCTATGCCCGCACCGCCGCTTATGGCCACTTTGGGCGTACGCCGGAAGACGACGGCGGCTTCTCCTGGGAGAAGACCGACCTGGTGGCTGGTTTGAAGTCCGCCTTCGGGGCGTGACTCCGGACGACCTGAACAGGGATCCCGCACGGCGGCTGTATGGCCGCCGCCAGGGCAAGCCCCTACGGACCAACCGGCAGAAGCTCGTGGAGGAGCTTCTGCCGGCGCTGCGTCTGGACCTGGATGGTCCCCTTGATCCCGCCTCGCTGTTCGAGCGCCCGTTCGGCGAACTTTGGCTGGAGCTGGGCTTCGGCGGTGGCGAGCACCTGGCTGCCCAGGCCGCGGCGCGGCGCGATGTGGGCTTTATCGGCTGCGAGCCTTTTATCAACGGAGTCGCGCGGCTGCTCACCGAAATCCGCGACCGCGACCTGGACAATATCCGGCTGCTCGATGACGATGCCCGCAAGGTCTTTGATCGCCTGCCCGACGCCAGCCTGGACCGGGTGTTCGTGCTGTTCCCCGACCCCTGGCCCAAGAGCCGACATGCCAAGCGACGATTCATCTGCCCGCCCAATCTGGATCTGCTGGCCCGGGTGATGAAACCGGGCGCGGAACTGCGCGTCGCCTCCGACCATATGACCTACATTCGCTGGGCCCTGCGCCACCTGATGGATCATCCGAAATTCCAATGGACGGCCCGCCGTGCCGAGGACTGGCGGCACCGGCCCGCCGACGCGGAAATCACCCGCTACGAATCCAAGGCGTTGGCCAAGGGCGACCGCTGTGTCTATTTGACGTTCGTGCGGACGGAGTGATGAAAATCCTTGCCATCGGAGCCCCGCTGAGCCTATAGTCCCGGCCAATGTTCTTTGGATCGCTGATTGACAGCACTTCGAAGGTGGGCCTCCGGCCCGCTTTTTTGTTTTTAGAAGCCTGTATCGAGTGATTTGTTATCTGGTGACGGACGACCTATGGAGTTGAGCATACGCATCGCCGAGTTGATCGGCCCGACCATTGAGGACATGGGCTACGACCTGGTCCGAGTCCAAACCACCGGCAACCGGCATATGACTTTACAGATCATGGCCGAACCGTCGGACGGGCGGGACATGAACGTAGACGATTGCGCGACCGTCAGCCGGGCCGTTTCAGCCTTGCTGGATGTGGAAGACCCCATTGAACAGAACTACACCCTGGAGGTCAGTTCTCCGGGGTTGGACAGACCGCTGACCCGGCCCAAGGACTTTGTCCGCTATGCCGGTTTCGAGGCGAAAGTGGAACTGGCACGGCCGCAAAACGGCCAACGGCGGTTCAGAGGAATTCTAGGCGGCATGGAAGAAGAATCCGTGCTGCTGGATATGGAGGACGGCGCCCAAGCGGCCCTACCCTTCGATGAGATTGCCAGAGCCAAGCTGGTCCTGAATGACCATCTGATGGCCGAGGCGGGAAACAGGAACGTGACGGAAGCGAGCGGACGAGACGCTGATGAACATGGATAGCACGATCGAACAAGGCCGGCCCGAGCTGTTGCAGGTAGCCGACGCCGTGGCCCGTGAAAAGGGTATCGAACGGGACGAGGTTCTGGAGGCCATGGAGCAGGCCATTCAGAAAGCGGGCCGCAACAAATACGGCCATGAGCACGATATTCGGGCTCATATCGACCGCAAGTCGGGGGAAATCAAGCTCGCCCGCTATATCGAAGTGGTCGCGCTGGCCGAGGAAGTGGAGAACGAGGTCACTCAGCTGACCCTGGAGCAGGCCCAACGCAAGCAGGCCGATGTCGCCGTGGGCGAGTTCCTGATTGATCCGCTGCCGCCCATCGATTTCGGCCGTATCGCCGCTCAGACCGCCAAGCAGGTCATCGTGCAAAAGGTACGCGACGCCGAGCGCAAACGTCAGTTCGAGGAATACAAGGGCCGCGTCGGTGAAGTGGTCAACGGATTGGTCAAAAGGGTTGAATTCGGCAACGTGGTGGTCGATCTGGGCCGGGCCGAGGCGCTGCTTCGCCGCGACGAGAGCATCCCCCGCGAGCACTTCAACAATGGCGACCGGGTACGTGCCTATATCATGGACGTCCGCGAAGAGCCGCGCGGGCCGCAGATTTTCGTGTCCCGCGCCCATCCGGAATTCATGACCAAGCTGTTCACCCAGGAAGTACCGGAAATCTACGATGGCATCATCGAGGTCAAGTCGGTGGCCCGGGATCCGGGCTCGCGGGCCAAGATCGCCGTGTTGTCCAACGACTCGGGCATTGATCCCGTCGGTGCCTGCGTCGGCATGCGGGGCTCCCGCGTTCAGGCGGTGGTCGGCGAACTGCAAGGTGAAAAGATCGACATCATTCAGTGGTCTCAGGACCCGGCGACCTTCATCGTCAACGGCCTCGCCCCGGCGGAAGTGGCCAAGGTGGTGTTGGACGAAGAAGCCAACCGCATTGAAGTGGTGGTGCCTGACGATCAGCTGAGCCTGGCCATTGGTCGGCGCGGCCAGAATGTGCGCCTGGCGTCCAAGCTGACCGGCTGGGAAATCGATATCCTCACCGAGGAAGAAGAATCCCAGCGGCGTCAGGAAGAGTTCCACAGCCGCTCCAAGATGTTCATCGATGCCCTGGATGTGGACGACGTGATCGCCCATTTGCTGGTCACCGAAGGCTTTACCTCGGTGGAGGAAGTGGCTTTCGTACCGGTGGAGGAATTGGCATCCATCGAAGGCTTCGACGAGGAAGTGGGCGAGGAACTGCGCAATCGTGCCCGGGATTACATGGAACGGGTCGACGAAGAAGCCACCTCGCGGCGTCGCGAGTTGGGTGTCGACGAAGAACTGGCGGCGGTCGAAGGATTGTCACCGGTGATGTTGGCGCAGCTGGGCGAGAACGGGGTCAAAACCCTGGACGACCTGGCCGATCTGACCGGCGATGAACTGCGGTTTATCCTGCTGCGCGAAAAGGGCGAGGCGACCCTGGACGGGCTGTTGGAGATGGACGATGCGGCTTTGCGCAGCTTGCTGCTGTTGAGCCCCATGTCCGCCGACGAGGCCGACGTGGTGATCATGGCCGCCCGCGCCCATTGGTTCGAAGACGAAGAAGCGCCCGAATCGGGCGAGGGAGCGGCCGGTGGCGAGGGCGAAAGCGCCTGAACGACGGTCTAAAAAGCACGACGACGGGGATGAACCGCGCCGTCGTTGTGTGGTGACTGGCGATACCCTGCCTAAAACGGCGATGATCCGTTTCGTGGTGGGGCCTGCCGGAGAGGTGGTCCCCGACGTGGAAAACCGCCTACCCGGAAGGGGAATCTGGTTGAGCGCGCGGCGCAGTGTGGTAAATACAGCCTGCGCCAAACGGTCATTTGCCCGTGCCGCCCGCGCGGCGGTGACCACGCCGGATGATCTGGCCGACCGGGTCGAGGCCTTGTTGATCGGGCGATGCTTGGCCCTGGTGGGGCTGGCCCGGCGCGGCGGACAACTGGTCGCCGGGTATGAAAAGGTTCGCGCGCGGTTGCGCGAGAATTGGGGCAGACTGCTGTTGGCGGCAGCCGATGGTGCCGATGGATCCCGGTCCAAGGTGCGGGCCCTGGCGCCGGACCTGCCGGTGGCGGATCCGCTAAGCGCCGAGCAATTGGGCCAGGCGCTGGGCCGTGAGGCGGCGGTGCATGTGCTGATCGGTCCCGGGGGGCTGGCGGCGCGACTGAAGACCGAATGCGACCGTCTGGCTGGCTTCCGCGAGCCGCCGACGGACCAAGGGGAAGCCGAACTGGTCGGGGACCCGAATGAACGATTGATGTGAACGGATTGTCATGACCGAGACCGAGACCGAAAACAAGGACGAGAAAAAGCTGACGCTGTCGCGGCCGAAGAAACTCGAGCTGAAAAAGACCGTCGAGACCGGCCAAGTGCGTCAAAGCTTCTCCCACGGACGATCGAAGACGGTCACCGTCGAGGTGCGCAAGAAGCGGACCTACGAGCGCGGCGCCAGCGGACGCATGACCAAGGTCGATGGTAAATTAGTCGAGGAGGCAGCGCCCGCCCCGGCTCCCGTTGCCGCCGAATCGGTGCCGACTCCCGAGGCAATTCCTGAAGAACCGTCCCACGCCAATCTGACCGACCAGGAAAAGGCTGTCCGCGTCAAAGCCTTGCAGGAGGCCCTTAAGGCCGAAGAGGAAAACAAGCGCCTGGAAGCCGAGCGCCTGGAACGGGAAAAGAAGGAAGCCGAGGAACGCAAGCGCCGGGCCGAGGAAGAGGCCAAGAACCCGCCGCCGCCGGCACCGGAACCCAAGCAGGCGCCGCCCGCCAAGGCCACCAAACCGGCTCCAGCCCCGGCCTCCATGCCGTTGCCGCCATCGGAAAAGCCCGATGCCAAACCGGCGCCGAAGCCTGCCGCCAAGGCCGCCGAGGAAGCCAAGCTCAAGCGGGCCAAGGAAGAACAGCAGCGCAAGACCCCGACCCGTGGACGTGGTGGGGACCAGCGCCGCCGCTCTGGCAAGCTGACCATTGCCGCCGCTCTGGACGACAACGAGCGGACGCGCAGTCTGGCCTCCGTACGCCGGGCGCGGGAGAAGGAAAAACAGAAACTGCGTCAGGCCACCGGCGCCGACGCCAAGAAAATCATCCGCGAAGTCACCCTGCCGGAAATCATCACCGTGCAGGAACTGTCCAACCGCATGGCCGAGCGCGGTGCCGACGTGATCAAATCGCTGATGAAAATGGGCGAGATGGCGACCATCAACCAGACCATCGACGCCGATACCGCCGAACTGGTGATCGAGGAATTCGGCCATACGGTCAAGCGCGTGTCCGATTCCGACGTGGAAATTGGTTTGGTGGGCGAAGACGACAGCGACGAGAATATGCAACAGCGCCCGCCGGTGGTCACCGTCATGGGCCATGTGGATCACGGCAAAACCTCATTGCTTGATGCCCTGCGTGCCACGGATGTGGCGGGCGGCGAAGCGGGCGGTATCACCCAGCATATCGGTGCCTATCAGGTCACTTTGGAATCAGGGGCCAAGATCAGCTTTATCGATACTCCGGGTCACGCCGCCTTTACCCAAATGCGCGCCCGTGGCGCCCGCATCACCGACGTGGTGGTGCTGGTGGTGGCCGCCGATGACGGCATCATGCCGCAAACGGTGGAAGCCATTCATCACGCCAAGGCCGCCGAAGTACCGATCATCGTGGCCATCAACAAGATGGACAAGCCCGACGCCGACCCCACCCGGGTACGCAACGAATTGCTGCAACACGAGCTGGTACCCGAGGAAATGGGCGGTGATCTGATTACCGTCGAGGTATCCGCCAAGGCGCGCACCAACCTGGACAAGCTCGAAGAGATGATCCTGCTCCAGGCCGAAATGCTCGACCTGAAGGCCAACCCCGATCGGGCCTGCGAAGGCGTGGTCATCGAGGCCAAAATGGAACGCGGACGCGGTTCCGTTGCCACCGTGCTGGTTCAGCGCGGCACTCTGTCCATCGGTGATTTGTTTGTTTCCGGTAAGGAATGGGGCCGTGTCCGGGCCCTGGTCAACGACCATGGCGAACAGGTCAAGTCCGTGGGGCCGGCCATGCCGGTCGAGGTTCTGGGCCTCAACGGCACACCGTCCGCCGGTGATGATTTTGTCGTCGTCGAGGACGAACAGCGGGCGCGTGAGATCAGCGAATTCCGCGAGCGTCGCGAGCGTCAGGCCCGGGCCGCCGCCACCAAGCGCGGTACCTTGGAACAGATGTTCGAGAGCATCCAGGCCGGAGAGGTCAAGGAATTGCCCGTGGTCATCAAGGGTGATGTGCAGGGCTCGGTCGAGGCCATCATCGGATCTCTGGAGAAATTGGGGAACGAGGAAGTCAAGGTGACCGTCCTCCACTCGGCGGTGGGCGGCGTCAACGAATCCGACATCACCTTGGCCCAGGCCTCCGGGGCCGTGGTCATCGGCTTCAATGTCCGCGCCAACCCGCAGGCCCGCGACATGGCCCGCCGGGACAGCGTCGATATCCGCTACTACTCGATCATCTATGACGTCACCGACGACCTGAAGAAGGCGTTGACCGGCATCATGGCACCGACCCTGCGCGAGAGCTTCCTCGGCTATGCGGAGATTCGCGAGGTCTTCCGGGTGACCAAGGTGGGTGCGGTGGCCGGTTGCATGATCACCGACGGTACCGTCAAGCGCGGCGCCAAGGTGCGCCTGTTGCGCGACGACGTGGTGATCCACGAAGGTGCCCTATCGACCCTCAAGCGGTTCAAGGACGACGTGAAGGAAGTCAAGGAAGGCTTCGAATGCGGCATGTCGTTCGAGAACTATGACGACCTTAAGAAGGGCGACATGATCGAGTGCTTCGAGATCGAGGAGGTAGCAGGGGAGCTTTAAGGATGGAGAGGCCCTGGATCACCTCGCCGCGCGACAAGCTCAAGGCGAGCTTCCATGGTTAGCCTACCCTCATCCTGAGCCTGGTCGAGCCTCATCCTGAGCCTGTCGAGCCTCATCCTGAGCCTGTCGAAGGATGGTGCGCCGCACAGGCAACCCCTGGAGCAGCAAAGCAATTAACCATGAAAAGAGCCCCTAGTCGCGCGCCCAGTCAGCGCCAACTTCGCGTCGGCGAGGAAATCCGCCATGCCCTGGCCTGGGTCATGGAGCGCGGCGACCTGCGCGATCCGGCCTTTCACGGCGTGGTCCTGACCATCACCGAGGTGCGGGTCAGCCCCGACCTGCGCAATGCCACGGTGTTCGTGGTGCCCCTGGGCGGCGGCGACGCGACCCCGCAGTTGGAGGCCCTGACCCGATCCCAGGCTTTTTTACGTCACGAACTGGCCCGTCGCGTGCGGTTGCGCAGTGTCCCGCGCTTGTCGTTCAAGGCCGATGAATCCTTTGACGAAGCCTCTCATATCGATGCCCTTTTACATTCGCCGGAAGTGTCTCGTGATCTGGGTCCCCGGGACGAAGAGCCCGAGGAAGACGACAATGGGGCGTAAACGGCGCGGCATTCCCATTCATGGCTGGTTGATCATCGATAAGCCCTTGGGACTGACCTCCAATCAGGTCGTCGGACGCGTCCGGCGTTTGACCAACGCCGCCAAGGTGGGTCATGGCGGTACCCTTGATCCGCTGGCCAGTGGGATTCTGCCCCTGGCCCTGGGCGAGGCCACCAAGACCGTGTCCTATGTGATGGACGGCACCAAGGTCTATCATTTCACCGTCCGCTGGGGGATCGAACGTAGCACCGACGATGCGGAAGGCGAGATCATCGCCACCGAGGACAAACGCCCGACGAAAGACGAAATCCACCAGGCCCTGAAGCAATTCATCGGGACCATTGATCAGGTGCCGCCCAAGTATTCGGCGGTCAAGATCGACGGTCAAAGGGCCTATGCCCTGGCCCGCGCCGATCAGGAAGTGACCTTGCAATCCCGGCAGATCCGCGTCGACCGCTTCGAATTGCTTGAAATGGTCGATGACGACCATGCCACTTTCGAAGTGGAAAGCGGCAAAGGCGCCTATATGCGCAGCCTGGGCCGCGATTTGGCCCGCGCAATGGGTACGGTGGGGCATATTTCCGAACTGCGCCGCATTTCGGTCGGCGGGTTCAGCGAAAAGGACGCGATTTCACTGGATAAACTGGAAGAGCTGGGGCATAGTGCCGCGCTCGAAGACTACCTGCTTGCGGTTGAGACCGCGCTGGACGACATCCCGGCGCTGGCCCTGACCGAAGCCGAGGCCAGGCGATTACGCAACGGACAGCCGGTTTCCCTGTTGGCCGTCGCCCGCCGATCACCACAAAACGCCGTCCCTCAGGGTGCCACCGTGTGCGCCATGGAAGACGGCAAGCCGGTGGCATTGGCCCGGGTCGAAGGCGGCGAGGTGCGCCCCGTCCGCGTGTTGAACTTATAAGATTTGAAAAGGAGTATCCGATGTCGATTACCGCAGAACGCAAGACCGAGCTGATCAAGGAGTATCAGCAGGCAGAAGGCGACACCGGTTCGCCCGAGGTTCAGGTTTCCATCCTCACCGAGCGGATCCGCAACCTGACCGAACACCTCAAGGAACACAAAAAAGATCATCACTCGCGCCGCGGCTTGTTGATCATGGTCGGCCAGCGCCGCCGGTTGCTGGACTACCTCAAGCGCAAGAACCAGGGCCGTTATGAAGCCTTGATTCAGAGCCTGGGTCTGCGCCGCTAAACTCACCGAAACAGAAGGCCGGGGATCGTTCCCGGCCTTTCTCATGGGGCGCTCATGAACATCAGCGAGCTCCCACCCGGACCGCCGCCGTGGCGGGCCGGATTGTCCGTACGTATGAAGGAAGACAGATATGTTCACAGAATTTAGAAAAGAAATTGACTGGGGAGGGCGCAAGCTCGTCCTGGAAACCGGGCGCATCGCCCGTCAGGCCGACGGCTGTGTCATGGTCACCTATGGCGAGACCAAGGTGCTTTGCACCGCGGTCGCCGAAAAGAGTGTCCGCCCCGGAATCGATTTCTTTCCGCTGACCGTCCACTACCAGGAAAAGACCTTTGCCGCGGGGAAGATCCCGGGGGGCTTTTTCAAGCGCGAAGGCCGTCCGTCCGAAAAGGAGGTTCTGACCTCCCGCCTGATCGATCGTCCGATCCGTCCGTTGTTTGCCAAGGGCTTCAAGAACGAGACCCAGGTGGTCTGCACCGTGATGGCCCATGACATGGAAAACGATCCGGACATCGCTTCCCTGGTTGGCGCTTCCGCCGCCTTGACCCTGTCCGGCGTGCCGTTCCTCGGCCCCATCGGCGCGGCTCGCATTGGCCTGATCGAAGGCGCCTATGTGCTCAACCCGACCATGGAACAATTGGCTGATTCCAAGCTCGACCTGATCATGGCCGGGACCATGGAAGGCGTGCTGATGGTCGAATCCGAGGCTTCCGAGCTGAGCGAAGACGATATGCTCGGCGCCGTGACTTTCGGTCACGAGAATTGCCAGCCGGTGATCAAGGCGATCATCGAACTGGCCGAAGCCTGTGCCAAGGAGCCCATGGATCTGCCGCAGCCGCCGGAAGGCCTCGACGAGCTGACCGCCCGGGTCACCGAAATGGCCGAAAAAGACCTGCGTCTGGCCTATGGCGAGACCATCAAGCTGGCCCGTCAGGACAAGGTGCAAGCGGTCAAGGACCGGGTCACCCAGGAATTATCCGGCGACGATAGCGTCAACATGGATCTGGTCGGCGGTATTTTCAAAAAGCTCGAACAGAAAATCGTCCGTCGCGACATCCTCAAGACCGGCACCCGCATCGACGGTCGCGATACCAAGACCGTGCGTCCGATCGTCTCGCAAGTGGGCGTGCTGCCCCGGGCCCATGGCTCGGCGCTGTTCACCCGTGGCGAGACCCAGGCCCTGGTGGTCACCACCCTGGGTACTGGCCAGGACGAGCAGATCATTGATGCCCTGGAAGGCGAATTCCGCCGCAACTTCATGCTGCACTACAACTTCCCGCCCTACTCCGTGGGCGAGACCGGTCGCATGGGGTCCCCGGGCCGTCGTGAAATCGGTCACGGCAAGCTGGCCTGGCGGGCGATCAATCCGCTGATGCCGGCCAAGGAGAACTTCCCCTATACGGTCCGCGTGGTCTCCGAGATCACCGAGTCCAATGGGTCTTCCTCCATGGCGACCGTTTGCGGCACCTCTTTGGCTTTGATGGATGCCGGTGTGCCCCTGGGCCGTCCGGTGGCCGGTATTGCCATGGGCTTGATCAAGGAAGAAGACGGCGTGGCCGTGCTTTCCGACATCATCGGTGACGAAGATCACCTGGGTGACATGGACTTCAAGGTGGCCGGGACCGAGGAGGGCATCACCTCCTTGCAGATGGACATCAAGATCACCTCCATCACCGAGGACATCATGCGTACCGCCCTGGCCCAGGCCAAGGACGGTCGGTTGCATATACTTGGCGAGATGGGCCATGCCCTGAATTCGTCGCGTGATGACGTGGCCGATACCGCCCCGCGGATCACCACCATGAAGGTGAAGGCCGACAAGATCCGCGAGATCATCGGCCCGGGTGGCAAGATGATTCGCGAGATCTCGGAGACCAGCGGTGCCCGCATCGATCTGGACGACGACGGTACGGTGAAAATCGCCGCCGCCGACCAGGCCGCCACCGATAAGGCCATGGCGATGATCGAAGCCATTGCCGCCGAGCCGGAAGTCGGCCGGATCTATCGTGGCAAGGTGGTCAAGGTTGTTGATTTCGGCGCTTTCGTGAACTATCTGGGCCCGCGCGACGGTCTGGTGCATATCAGCCAGATGGCCGATCATCGCGTCGCCAAGGTGACCGATGTGGTCAGCGAAGGCGACGAGATCTGGGTCAAGCTGATCGGCATCGACGATCGCGGCAAGGTCAAGCTGTCCATGAAGCTGGTGGATCAGGAAACCGGTGAGCCGCGCGAGCCGGAAGACACGCGTAAAAAGGATGACGAGGGCTAATATCCCGTTTTCCGATTGAATGAAAAAGGGGGTGCCGATGGTACCCCCTTTTTTTTATTGCCCCAGACCCCAGATTAAGGAATACGACTGTCCCTTGTCCTTGCGGAATGGGGACAGGAAGGGTAAACCCTAAGGTCACAATTGGGAGGCGGACCGGGCAGTCCTGGACCGTCCCTGTAGGTTTTTCCGCTAAACCGAGGACGTTTCCTTGAAAGATCTCCAACCCCTGATGCTGTCCGGCCGCGAAGTCTTGCCGTTGGTCGAGGGCGGCAAGGGTATTGCCGTTTCCAATGGAATGAGCTCCGGCGCCTGGGCGGCTGCCGGGGGTGTGGGCACCTTCTCTTGTGTGAACCCCGATTCTTACGACGAAAACGGCAACATCATCCCGCAGGTATATTCGGCCGCGACCCGGAGCGAACGACAAAAGCAATTGATCGATTTCGCCATCCGGGGTGGCGTGGCGCAGGCGAAAATCGCCCACGAGACCGCTAGCGGTGCCGGGCGCCTGCATATGAACGTGCTGTGGGAAGCGGGCGGCACCGAGCCGATCCTGCGCGGCGTGCTGGATCAAGTGCGCGACCTGGTCCATGGCATCACCTGTGGCGCGGGCATGCCTTACAAGGTCGCGGAAATCGCCGCCGATTACGGTATTCACTATTACCCCATCATATCCTCGGCCCGGGCTTTCAGGGCTCTGTGGAAGCGCGCCTACCACAAGCACGGCGATCTGCTTGGCGGCGTGGTCTACGAGGATCCCTGGCGGGCGGGTGGCCACAACGGCCTGTCCAACTCCGAAGACCCCAACGAGCCGCAAGATCCGTTTCCCCGTGTCCTGGCGCTGCGCAAAACCATGCGTGAGGCGGGCCTGGACAATGTCCCCATTTTGATGGCGGGCGGGGTTTGGTACCTGCGCGACTGGGAGGAATGGATCGGCAATCCGGACCTGGGTCCCATCGCCTTCCAGTATGGCACCCGACCGCTGTTGACTCAGGAAAGTCCGATCCCCGACGATTGGAAAAAGCTTCTGGTGACCCTGTCCGAAGGCGACGTGCTGTTGCAGCGTTTCAGCCCCACCGGATTCTATTCGTCAGCGGTACGCAATACCTTCATCCGGGAACTGGAAGCTCGCAACGCCCGACAGGTGGCCTATTTGGCCAAACCCGACGGCGCGCTTGACCAACCGCTGCCGGTGGGTGCCCGGGGGCGTCCGGTCTATCTGAGTGCCGCCGACAAGGCCCGGGCCGAGGCTTGGATCGCCGAAGGCTATGGCGAGGCCCTGAAGACCCCCGATTCCACCCTTGTATTCGTGACAGCGGATAAATCAGCGGAAATCCTCAAGGATCAGACCGATTGCATGGGCTGTTTGTCGTCCTGCCTGTTCAGCAACTTCTCTGAAAACGAAGCGGGGTCCACCGGCAAGAAGGCCGATCCCCGATCCTTCTGCATTCAGAAGACCTTGCAGGATATCAGCCATGGCGGACCCATCGAGAACAACCTGATGTTTGCCGGGCATGCTGCCTGTCGGTTCTCTTCCGATCCGTTCTATACGAACGGGTTTGTTCCGACGGTCAAGCAGCTGATCGAGCGCATTTGCACCGGCGATTGAGGGGCCTTGACCCGTTTCGGAAAAGACCCTTCGATGCATAATGGAATTCTTCTAGTCTTGTTGGTCAAAATCATGTAAAAATTACAACAACACAGGCTTTTATTCCGTCAAAGAACGGTGGCAAAAATACTGGGAGTATTCTGGTGAGACCATTCAGCAACGCATTAAACAAGCTGCGCGGCGCGGAATTGCGCCCGACCCGTCAACGGTTGGCCCTGGCCAAGCTGCTGTTCGAAGGCGATGACCGGCATATCACGGCCGAGTCCCTGCATGGGGAAGCTCTGGATACCAATATCCGGGTATCCCTGGCGACGGTCTACAATGCCTTGCACCAGTTCACCGAAGCGGGGCTGTTGCGGGAAATCGTTGTGGATGCCTCGCGGTCTTATTTCGATACCAACACCTCTGACCACCACCATTTCTTTGTTGAAAATACCGGAGAATTGGCCGATATCCCCGGCGAACAGATGGTTGTCGCCAATGTGCCGGAAGCCCCGCCGGGCATGTCCGTGCAGCGGGTTGATGTGGTCGTGCGAGTGCGCGCGGAAGACTAAGGTGCGAGTACGCGCGGCGGGCGAACACTTCGTCACTCAGCTCTATCGCAGGTCTTCCGTGGGGTAAACACCCCAGAATTCCACGCGTCTGAGCCAGCCGTCGTATTCATTGATTTCCACAAGGCACCAAGACGAATCCATCGGGCATTCGGCAATGCGGCCGATGACACTGGCCTCCACCCGGGCCACCGGCTGCGAGGTCGCATCGGGCGCCCGGCGCAGGGTGCGGGTATCTCCCAACACGATCACCGTGCGGCGATTGTCGAGCATGGACTGATGCACCCAGCCCTGGGTGCCCTGCCAGTCGCGGACCTTGCGCCAGGTTCCGTACTCGGCGATCACTTCCATGGGCATGCGGCGGCGGTGATAGACCCATTCCACCGGATAGCGCAGGCCGGGGCCGGTGCGCATATTGACCTCGGCGGCGCGCAGGCTGACGAATCGGGGCAACGGCAGGCCGCTGCCTCGTTTGTTGTCTACGGTCTGTGCAACAGCAACCTCGAACGGTAGGGTCGCCAGGAACAACAGCGTGAAAGCGATTCGGAAGAAATCAGGCATGGCGGCATGATCGTGCAAGGCCGGTTGCCTGTCAACGAAGGGTCTTTCCTGTCTTATGCTGCACCGCAACTCTGGACAATTGCGCTTGGTCCTGCTACCCCGGAGGAGGCCGAAGGAGACACACCCATGACCGCGACGAAACCCCTTGTCATTGTGACCCGTAAACTGCCGGAACAAGTTGAAACCCGGCTGATGGAACTGTTTGATACCCGTCTTAATCACGACGATACGCCGATGACCCGCGAGCAATTGGTCGCGGCGGTGGGCGAAGCCGATGTGCTCGTCCCCACGGTGACGGACAAGATCGACGGACCCTTGCTGGCGCAGGCCGGCCCGAAGCTGAGGCTGGTCGCCAATTACGGCACCGGCGTCGATCACATTGATCTGGCCACCGCCCGGCAACGCAATATCACCGTGACCAACACTCCTGATGTGTTGACCGAAGACACCGCCGACATGGCCATGGCGCTGATCCTTTCCGTGCCTCGCCGTCTGGCGGAGGGCGAACGGGTCATCCGCACAGGCGACTGGGAAGGCTGGACCCCAACCTGGATGCTGGGGCACCGCATTTGGGGGAAACGCCTGGGCATCGTCGGCATGGGCCGAATCGGCCAGGCCGTGGCCCGTCGGGCGCGGGGATTCGGTTTGCAGGTTCACTACCACAACCGCCGCCGGGTCCATCCGGAAGTGGAAGAGGAATTGGGCGCCACCTATTGGGACAGCCTGGATCAGATGCTGGCCCGCATGGACGTGGTGTCGGTGCATTGCCCGCATACCCCGGCAACCTATCACCTGCTGTCGGCGCGGCGCCTGAAGCTGCTTAAGTCCCATGCCTATCTGGTCAATACCTCGCGTGGCGAGGTGGTTGATGAGCCTGCGCTGATCCGCATGTTGGCGGCGGGCGAACTGGCCGGGGCGGGTCTCGACGTGTTCGAGCACGAACCAGCGGTCAATCCCAAGCTGTTGTCCTTGGACAACGTGGTATTGCTGCCTCACCTGAGCTCGGCGACTATCGAAGGCCGCATCGAGATGGGCGATCGGGTGGTCATCAACATCAAGACCTTCGACGATGGCCATACGCCGCCCGACCGCGTCATCGAATCCATGCTTTGAGGGGATAACGGGGGAATATCCATGGCCATCCAGCCGCTGGTAGAATACGAAAATGCCTCGCCGGAAGTCCGTGCCGTCTATGACGACATCATGGAAACCCGGCAGATCCAGTGGATCAATAACTTCTGGAAAGTCCTGGCCAACAATCCCGACACCCTCAAGCGCACCTGGGAAAGCCTCAAGCAGGTCATGGCCCCCGGGGCCTTGGACCCGCTGACCAAGGAGATGGTCTATCTGGCGGTCAGCATCGCCAACAATTGCGAATACTGCATCAATTCCCACACCGCGGCGGCGCGCAAGAAAGGCATGTCCGAGGAGATGCTGTCGGAATTGGTGGCGGTGGTCGCCATGGCCGGGGAAACCAATCACCTGTCCAATGCCTTGCGTGTGGAAGTGGACAACGTGTTCGCCAATGGCGGCCGCACGGGCGGCGAGGTCTAAGCGTCGGATTTCGAGCGTGTGGCGACACATGCTTCGACAAGCTCAGCATGAGGGCCTTTGAACTTTCAACATGTTAGCCTCACCCTGAGCTTGTCGAAGGGCGCGGCGGACCGTAGGACAACACTTTTTCAGCGGCCTGCGAAAGCCTTTCGCGTTTGATCGGATTCGATCAAACATGAAAAACGTGATCGATTCCAATAAGGTCGCGCGTGTCTAGCGGGTCCGATTGGACCCGACACGCGCTAGGCGATCCCCGTGATGGTGGGTTGATCACCACATAGGGCGCAACCCGGATCACGCGGAATGCGCACTTTGCGCACAGTGGTATAAAGCGCATCCACGATCAGCAAGCGCCCGGCCAGGGTCTCGCCGATACCCAGTCGTTCCTTCAATACCTCGGTGGCCTGCAACGAACCCACCAATCCGCAGACAGCGCCGAACACCCCGGCATCGGCGCAGGTCTGTACCTGCTGTGGCGGCGCCGGCACCAGACAGCGGTAACAGGGGTAGTCCGATCCGGCGTGGGATTTATAGACCGCCACCTGACCATCGAACCGCATCACCGCGCCGGAAACCAAGGTCTTGCCGCCGAAGTGGCAGGCATCGTTGACCAGGAATCGGGTGGTGAAATTGTCACAGCAATCGACCACCAGATCATAATCCGCGACCAGGGCCGCGACATTGTCCGCCGTCAGCCGCGCATCATGGGATTGCACGGTGACTTCCGGATTGATGTCGTACAGGGTATCGGCGGCACTCACCGCCTTGGGACGACCGATGTCGCCGGTGGCATGGACGATCTGCCGTTGCAGATTGGACAGATCGACCCGATCGTGATCGACGATCCCCAGGGTGCCAATCCCGGCGGCGGCCAGATACATCAGTACCGGCGCGCCCAGACCACCTGCCCCGACCACCAATACCCGGCTGTCTAGCAACCGGGCTTGGCCATCGTGGCCGACCTCATCCATGATCATATTGCGGGCATAGCGCCGCAGTTGGTCGTCGGAAAGGTCCAATGGGGTCAGTCCAGCCCCAGATGATCAAACAGCGGCGTTGATTGATAGCGCTCGGCGAAGGAAGGCAGGATCGCGACAATGTTCTTGCCCGCCATGTCCGCACGCTGGGCCACTTCCACGGCCGCCGATAGGGCGGCTCCCGACGAGATACCCACCGGCAGACCTTCCATGCGGGCCACCTTGCGGGCCATGGCAAAGGCGGTCTCGTTGCCGATGGAAAGCACTTCGTCCACCAAGTCCATGTTCAGCACCTGCGGCATAAAACCGGCACCGATGCCTTGAATCATATGCGGGCCGGGCACACCGCCTTGCAACACCGGGCTGTCTTCCGGCTCGATGGCGATCATGCGGATGTCCGGATTGCGGGCTTTCAAGGCTTCGGCGATGCCGGTGATGGTTCCGCCGGTGCCGACCCCGGAAATCACCACGTCCACCTGGCCTTGGGTATCGGCCCAGAGTTCCTCGGCGGTGGTCCTGGCATGGGCTGCCGGGTTGGAGCCGTTATTGAACTGCTGCAACAGCACGGCATCGTCCATTTCGTTGCGCAGTTCCTCGGCTTTGGCGACCGCGCCGGTCATACCCTGATTGGCCGGGGTCAAGACGATCTCGGCACCGAGCAAGACGAGCATCTTGCGGCGCTCCACCGACATGCTTTCCGGCATGGTCAGGATCAGCCGATAGCCCTTGGCGGCGCAGACAAAGGCCAGAGCGATTCCGGTATTGCCCGAGGTGGGCTCAATAAGAACCGTGCCTTCCTTGACCTGCCCGGTGGCTTCCGCGTCCTCGACCATGGCCAGGCCGATGCGGTCTTTGACCGAGGCCAGCGGGTTGAAGAATTCGCACTTGCCGAGGATCACGCCCTGGCAGTTCTCCGATGCGGCCAGTTTATTCAAGCGGATCAGCGGTGTAACGCCGATGGTCTCGGTAATGCTGTTATAGATTCGACCGCGCACGGTGGCGTCGGCGCTGGTTTCGAAAGTGCTGGTCATGGAGCAGTGTCCCTCTATCGCAAATGTCGGCCGGATTCCCGGTCTTTTCTGATTAGATGGAAAAGTCGATGTTCTTGCGGCCTTCGCTGACGATACCGGCGCGGTTGGCCCGTTGGCAAAGCTCATCCACATTGATGGAATCAAGCTTGCTCATGACATCTTCTTGCAAGTCCTGCCACAGGGGCCGGACCACCTGCAAACCCAGGTCGGATCCCGCCGGGTCTTGAATGGGGTCGTCGCCGGTTTCCATCTTGCGGACCACCCGGACGATCTCGCCCACGGTGACTCGGCGTCGTTCCCGGGCCAGCCGATAGCCGCCGCGCGGCCCCCGAACGCCGACCAGAATCCCGGCCCGCACCAACTGTTGCAGGGCCTGTTCCAGATAACGCCGGGGAATGCCCTGACGACGGGTGATCTCACGGCTTTGCACCGGTTCGGCGCTGGCGTGATAGGCGATGTCGAGCACCGCCTCGATGGCAAACAGCATCTTCTTGGATAGCCGAAGCATGGGTTTTCTATTCTCCTCCGCTAAGACCCGTCGATCCGAATCCACCTGTACCGCGGTCCGTGTCGGGCAATTGTTCTGTTTCTTCCCACTGGACAGTCGCCACCGGGGCGACCACCAGCTGCGCGATACGCATACCGCGTGTGATGGTGAAATCCGTTGCTCCCAGATTGACCAAAATCACCGATACCTCGCCGCGATAGTCCGCGTCGATGGTTCCGGGGGCGTTGAGCACGGTGACCCCGTGTTTGGCGGCCAGCCCGGAGCGGGGGCGCACCTGCGCCTCGAAACCATGTGGAACGGCCAGCGTCAGGCCCGTGGCGATCATGGCATGACGCCCGGGCCGCAGCTGTTCCGGAGCCGGGATCGCCGCGTGCAGGTCCATGCCCGCGCTATGGGCCGTGGCATAGGTGGGCAGCGGCAGGTCGGCGGCGTGGGCCAGCTTGCGGATGGGGACGTTCACCGGAGTCATGCTTGTGCCTCCAGGGCATCGGCGATGCGTCCGGCCAGGGCCCGGGCCACGGCGGTCTTGTCCATGGTCGGCCAGTCTTCCTGCGCGTTACGGGTCATCAGATGGACTTGATTGCGGTCGCCACCAAAGGTCCCGGTAGCGGGGGAAACATCATTGGCAACCAACCAGTCACAGCCCTTGCGGGCCAGTTTGCGCCGGGCGTTCTCAAGCAGGTTCTCGGTCTCGGCGGCAAAACCGACCACCAAGGCCGGGCGGGTCGCGCCGGGGGCCGAAAGGCTGGCCAGGATGTCCGGGTTCTCGGTCAATGCCAGACTCGGCGGCGCCCCATTGGCTTGCTTCTTGATCTTGTTGCGGGCTGCATCGGCGATCTTCCAATCGGCCACGGCGGCGGCACAGACCGCCACGTCCGCGGGCAGGGCATCGGTACAGGCTTGCAGCATGTCTTCTGCCGATTCCACATGGGTGACCGCGACACCGCGCGGATCGCTCAGCCGCACCGGGCCGGAGATCAGCGTCACCCGGGCCCCCAGGTCGGCCAGGGCGGCGGCAACGGCGTGGCCCTGTTTGCCCGATGATCGGTTGGCGATATAGCGCACCGGGTCGATGGGTTCATGGGTCGGGCCGCTGGTCACGATGGCATGGCGCCCGGCCAGACGGGTGCGGTCGGCCAGGAATCCAGCGGCGGCCTCAAGGATTTCCGCCGGTTCGGCCATGCGGCCCTCGCCCCATTCGCCACAAGCCATGTCGCCGGTACCGGGGCCGACGCGATGGAAACCGCGCGCCTCGAGCACCGAAAGATTTTCCATCGTTGCCGGGTTTTCCCACATGCGTACATTCATGGCCGGCGCCAGCAATACCGGTTTGTCGGTGGCCAAAAGGACCGCGCAGGCCAAATCATCCGCCCGTCCGGATCGCAGGCGGGCCATCAGATCGGCGGTGGTCGGGGCGACGATGACCAGATCCGGTTCGCGGGCCAGACGGATATGGCCCATCTCCTGTTCGTCGGTCAGCGAAAACAGATCCTGGTACACTTTTTCGCCGCTCAGGGCGGCCAGGGATAGTGGCGTGACAAACTGCTCGCCACCCCGGGTCAGCAGGCAACGCACCCTCGCGCCGCCCGCCTTGAGTAGGCGCACCAGTTCAAGACTCTTGTAGGCCGCGATCCCACCCGCAACCACCAGCAGGATCTGTTTACCGTCAAACAAGGTGGATGATCCCCAAAATAACTAACGAGAACTGTGGTTAAATTACCTGCCCGCAGGGGGGCATGCAACAAATTTGTTCGTTTTTTTGTGGGAAAAAGCGACGTTGGCGGGAAGGAAGGGTTCAGGATACCCCGGCGATCTTCAGCATCTTCTTGAGCTGGACCATTTTTTTCTCCCGCGCACCGCCCGTGGCGCCCTCGAGATAGCCGGGTAGGAAATCCTTCTGAGCCAGGAAGTGGCGGGTCAATTTACGCGCCGCATCCAGGTTTCGGCCGGGAATGAAGTGGGCATCGCGGCACAGGGTCAGCAAAGACATGCCTTTGGCGGTATTGGACTGTGGCCCGCTGTGGATCTTGCCCAAGACGTTTTCCTTCTTGAGGATGGCATATTGGGCATCATCGAGACGCTGAAGAACTTCGGTTTTCTGGATTTTGGCCATATCCGAGGCCTGTACCGTCGCGGCAGACTTGCCCAGGCGTCCCAAGCGCTCCACGGCGGAGCCGCCGATTTCCTGAAGTTTCTCGATGAAGCGGTCATCGCCAAAAAGTCGACCGACGGCGGTCTGCACCAGGGATACGGAGCGTACGCCCACCACGTTGGCCTGAAACACGCCGAGCATGTCCGCCTGTCCAGCGGTGGTCTGGCCGCGCAGCATGTCGCTCATGGCTTCTTCGGTGAATACGCGGGTCATGCGGACTTCAAAGGCCTGGCTGAGTTTGGGGTCCATCAGCGGCGCCTGCGATTTGTTCACGGCGACAAAAATATGATGCACGGATCTCAATTCACCGATGCGCGCTTCCGCATTGCCCGGAGTCACCTCGAAGGCCCGGGTCAAGGCCCTGGAGCCGGTCAGGCCGCGGGCCAGGGCATCCACCAAACCCCGGCGCGCCACGTCCAGCTTTTTTTCGCGGACGATTTTCTGTAGGCGCGGAATCAGGTCCGGCACGTCCTCGCGCAGCTTTTCATTGCCGCTGGCGATGGCAATGATATCGAGCAGTTTTTTCTCTTCCGGATCCGGATGCTCCAGCAGGCTGCCCATGATCTCGCCATTGGACAGGATCTCGCCCAGCAGGCTTTCCACGTACTTCATGGCGGCGGCGGTCTTGGTTGCCTCCACCAGGGTCAGAATGCGCTCGACTTTTTCCGGCCAGCGGTTGGTCCCGCCCAAATAGAGGCTGATGGCGGCATTGATCCGGGCTTCCAGTTCGATGCCCTGCAGTTCCTTGGTCGCGGCGGCGACCATCTCATCGACGGTTTCGGGCTTGATGGGATGAGCCTCGGCCCATTCTTCATGCTTGGAGGTATAGCCCATCAGGCCATCGACCAATTCGGCCAGTTCTTTCATGCGGTCGGAACCGCGGCCATGGACGGCCTTGGCCTGGGCGCCCGCGACCCGGTCGATCCCGTTGCGCCGCGTGGTTCCAGCCAGTTCCAGACGCTTTTGATGGCCGGCCAGGGAGACCAGTTCGGTGGGCGAGACACAATTGTCGTTGAGCCAGGTGGCAAGCGTGCGGCTAATGAGAGACTTGGCTTCCGGTTTCAGGAAGTCAGTCACCTCAAGACAGTAATCCGGCAGGTCCTCTGGTTTAGGGGGGCCGTTGTCGTCCGCCATCGATCGTCCACTCCTGGATTCGTGATCCTATGGTACCATTCCCGGCGCGAAATTGGAGTCCTTCCGCCCAGGCAATGTCCCTTAAATCACAAAACGATAGCGACGATCAAGGCTCCCGCTAGCCCGATTGCCACCCAAAGCGGAACACCACCGCGGCCTGGGCTGCCTCCCGGGCCACCATCGCGTAATCCGCGGAGTGTGTCCGGATGAACTTTAAGGCCCTGCGAATTGAGGTCCTGCAACGCGGTTTCCAATCCGCTCAGGGTGCGCGGCAGACGCCGCAAGCCGTCGCCCAGGTCCTCCACCGCATCGAGAACCCGCGCCTGCGGACCCAGGTTTTCGATCATCCATTCCTCGATCAGCGGTTGGGCCAGAATCCACATGTTGGTATCCGGGTTGAGCCGCCTTCCCGCTCCCTCGGCCACCAGCATGGTCTTTTGCAGCAACAGCAGTTGTGGTTGCGCTTCCATCTGAAAGAACTCAGTGATTCTAAAGAGTTGCGCCAGCAGTCGCGCCATGGATATTTCGTTTTGCGGCAGCCCGAGAATGGGTTCGGCGATGGAACGGCAGGCCTGCGTAAAGGAATCCACCGATTGGTCGGCGGGTACCCATCCGGCTTCGAAATGCACCTCGGCGGCGCGTCGATAATCCCTTGTGAGGAAGGCCAGCAGCATCTCGCCCAGATGTCGAGCGGTGACCCGGTCCAGCCGTCCCATGATGCCGAAGTCGACGGCCGCCAAAGTGCCGTCTTTTTGGACGAACATATTGCCCGGATGCAAATCACCGTGGAATAGACCGTCGCGGAAGACCTGATTGAAAAAAGCGGCGGCGGCGGTGGCGACGATGGCCTTGGGGTCATGGCCGGCCGCCAAAATGGCCTCGCGATCATCGAATCGGCAGCCATGCACCCGCTCGGTGGTCAGCACACGCTGGCCGGTTCGGCGCCAGTCCACTTCCGGCACCCGAAAGGTGGGATCGTCTTCGAAATTCTCGCCCAGTTCGGCGGCGGCGGCGGCTTCGAATCGCAGGTCCATTTCGAAGTGTACCGTCTCTTCGAAGGTGCGGACCGATTCGGCGGGCTTCAAGCGGCGTAATTCCGGGCGTGTGGCTTCCACCATATCGGCCACCCAGCGAAACAGATCCAGATCCCGCTCAAAGGCTTTTTCGATATCCGGACGCAGAACCTTCACCGCCACTTCGCGGCCATCGGTGGTGATGGCGAAATGCACCTGGGCGATGGAGGCGGCGGCGACGGGTGCTTGGTCGAAGCTCTGAAACAAGGTGTCCAGGGGCTGGCCGAATTCCTGTTCAAGGATTGCCTTGGCCTGTCCGTAGGGAAACGGCGACAGGCGATCCTGCAATTCGGTCAAATCGGCGGCAATTTCCTCGCCCAGCAGGTCCGAGCGGGTCGCCAGCACTTGACCCAGCTTGATGAAGGTGGGGCCCAGGGCGACCAACGCCCGGGCCAATCGCTGACCGGGACGCCCCGGGGCCTTGCGCAGGGACGTGGCGCGGGCCATCCAGGCGACGCCGGGTGCAATGTCCAGCTGTTCCAGCAAAAACAAGGCGTCATGGCGGGCCAGGGTGTGGGCGATGCCGACAAGGCGCAGCAGATTTCGGGTCAGGCCGATCATGAGTACTCTAAAGCCGCCATGCCGTATGGATGGCGGCAATACCACCGGAAAGATTGCGATACTTGACCTGTTCCAGACCGGCCTCGGCGATCATGGTGGCGAAGGTTTCCTGATCCGGGAACTGGCGGATGCTCTCCACCAGATACTGATAAGAATCGCCGTCGCCGGTCACCGCCTGTCCGACCCGGGGCAGCAGATTGAAGGAATAGGTATCGTAAAGCTGTTTCAGGCCGGGCACGGTGACGGCGCTGAACTCCAGGCACAGGAACCGCCCGCCCGGTTTGAGCACCCGCCGCGCCTCTTGCAAGGCCATCGGAATACGCGTCACGTTGCGGATACAAAAGGCGATGGTATAGGCATCCACCGACGAATCGGCGATGGGCAGCGTTTCGGCGTTGCCGGTGGTCCAGGTGATGTTGTCCAGCACCCCTTGATCCAGGCCCCGGTCGCGGCCCACGGCCAGCATCTCGTGATTGATGTCGCAGACCTCGACCCGACCACCGCCGCGCTCCAGGAAACCGAAGGCAATGTCGCCGGTGCCGCCGCCCACGTCGAGCAGGCGCATGTCCGGCCTGGGCCGCAGCATGTCCAGAAAGGTGGCCTTCCACAGCCGATGGACGCCCATGCTCATCAGGTCGTTCATCAGGTCGTAGCGTGACGCCACGCTGTCGAACACATCACGGACAAGGGTGGCCTTTTCGTCCTCGGCGACTTCGCGGAAGCCGAAGTGGGTGGTGGGATTGCTCTCGCTCATGGCCGAGACCATAGCCGAAGCGATGCGCCTGCGCTACTCTCCTTGAATGCCTGAATTGCCCGAAGTTGAAACCGTCCGTCGTGGCCTGGCACCGGCCCTGGAAGGGGCACGGCTGGCAAGGGTGGTGCTGCGCCGTGCCGACCTGCGCTTTCCCTTTCCCCAAGACCTGGTGACGCGCCTGACCGGGCGGCGGATCCAACGCCTGGGGCGGCGGGCCAAATACTTATTGATGCACCTCGATGACGGGGCGACCTTGCTATGCCATCTGGGCATGTCCGGGCGCTATGCGGTGCTCGAGGTGCCGATCCCCGAGCCGGAGGCGCATGACCATATGGATCTGGTGACCGACGCGGGGATTTGCGTGCGCTATACCGACCCCCGCCGATTCGGATTCGTCGACTGGATTGCACCGGGAGAGGCGAATCATCACCCCATGCTGCGGGAAATCGGCCCCGAACCGTTGTCCAATGATTTCAACGGACCCATGCTGGCTGCCGCTCTGGAAGGCAAGCGTGGACCAATCAAGATGGCCTTGCTGGATCAAAAGGTCGTGGCCGGGCTGGGCAATATCTATGTCTGCGAATCCCTGTTCCGCGCCGGTCTGTCGCCAAAACGCCGGGCCGGGACGGTCACGGGAAAACGAGCCGAGAACCTGGTGGCCGCCATTCGTGACACATTGACACAAGCCATTGCCGCCGGGGGCTCGACCCTGAATGATCATCGACAGCCGGATGGCGACCTGGGCTACTTCCAGCATGCCTTCGCGGTCTATGGTCGCGAGGGGGAGGCCTGCCCCGGATGTACCTGCGACCGGGCGAAAACCGGCGGCATCACCCGGCTGGTTCAGTCGGGGCGGTCGACTTTTTATTGTGCGGCGCGGCAACGGTGACGTATGAAAGACCAACGGAGGGGGCGCATGTTCCGAATTCTGACCGTTTTGACCATTCTGTTCGTCGGGTTTTCCGCCCGGGCGGAATCCTTTTTGAGCATTCTTGACGATGTGCCGCTGATGCCCGGCCTGAGCGAGCAGGCCGACGCGGGCATGGTCTTCGATTCGCCACAGGGAAGGCTGGCCGAAACCCATGCCTCGGGGCCCGTGACTGCCGACGCGGTAGCGGCCTTTTATGACCAGACCCTGCCGCAATTGGGCTGGGCCCGTCAGGGACCAAATCTGTTTCTGCGCGAGGGCGAATCGCTCCACTTGATGACCGAATCAACGGGAGCCGCAGTCGTGACAGTCCGATTCGCGCTCAAGCCCGCCACCAATCCATAAATCTTTCCATTCAACGAACCAAAGCAGGAGCCAAGGCCATGGCCTTTGAAAACATTATTGTCGAAACCAAGGGCCCGGTGGGCCTGATCACCCTTAACCGTCCGAAGGCCTTGAATGCTCTGTGCGACGCCTTGATCGCCGAATTGGGCGAGGCGCTGGCCGGGTTCGAGGCGGACGAGGCCATCGGCTCCATCGTCATCACCGGCTCGGAAAAGGCCTTCGCCGCCGGGGCCGACATCAAGGAGATGAAAGACCGGTCGTTCATGGACGTCTATCTGTCCGACTTCATCACCGGTGATTGGGAGCGGGTGACCGAGTGCCGCAAGCCGGTGATCGCGGCGGTGGCCGGATTCGCCCTGGGCGGCGGCTGCGAGCTGGCCATGATGTGTGATTTCATCCTCGCCGCCGATAGTGCCAAATTCGGCCAGCCGGAAGTGACCCTGGGTATTCTTCCTGGCGCCGGGGGCAGCCAACGCCTGACCCGTCAGGTGGGCAAGTCCAAGGCCATGGAAATGTGCCTGACCGGCCGCATGATGGATGCCGAGGAAGCTGAGCGGTCCGGACTGGTCAGCCGCATCATTGCCGCCGACGACTTGCTGGACGAAGCCATCAACGTGGCGACAACCATCGCCAAAATGTCGCGCCCGTCGGTGTTGATGATCAAGGAATCGGTCAACCGGGTCTATGAGACCACGCTGGCCGAGGGCGTGCTGTTCGAGCGCCGGGCCTTCCATTCGCTGTTCGCCACCGAAGATCAGAAAGAGGGCATGGCGGCCTTTGCCGAGAAGCGGAAGCCTGACTTCAAGAACCGGTAAACTTGACAAAGATCATTGTAACGATGGGGCCTGTCCTTTTAGGATGGGCCCCATGAGCAAGCACGGCACCCATCGGGGCGACCGTCACCGGATCGCCGCTTGGTTCACCACCTGGGCCTTCATGGTTCAAGTGCTGGTGCCGTTTGCCATGGGTATCCCCGTGGCCGATGCGGCCAACGGTCCTTCTTATTTGGTTATTTGCAAGGCCTTCGGTCCGCCGGAAATCCAACCCACCGGCAATCCGCCGACCGAAAACAGAGCCGACCTGTCCGACTGCCCGGTTTGTACCACCGTTGCCTTTTCCGGCGACCTGGTGGTCCCGGACCGAATCCCTTTCCCTGCCGTTTCCCAGCAGGCTACCGCCGGGAGCAGCTTGTGGGCCGAGACCCCGAAATCCAGCCCACGCGGTGCCCGCCCGCCGGTGCGCGGGCCGCCCGCCGTCTTCTGAACACCCGACAACTCTCTCTTCCTCATTGTCGGGCCGGAGATGGCGCCTCCCCGAAAGGCCGTCTCCGGATCCGGCAAGGATTTCGTTCAGACGACTCAATAAGGAATTCCAGACAATGATTTCCCTGCGTAAAACCGTTCTCGCGGCGGCTGCCGCCATGTTGCTTTCCACGCCTGCCGCCCTGGCCGACAGCCACGGCAAGATGACCACCGTTGGCGATTTGACCATCAAGCATGTCTGGGCGCGCGCCTCGGCGGGCATGGCCCGCGCTGGTGCCGCCTTCATGCAGATCGAAAACAAGGGCGCCGAGGACAAGCTGGTCTCCGCTTCCGCCGATGTGTCCAAGGTGGTGGAGCTGCATACGCATCTGATGTCCGATGGTGTCATGCGCATGCGTCAGGTGCCCAACGTTCCGGTGCCCGCGGGCGGCAAGGCAGAGCTCAAGCCCGGCAGCTACCATGTGATGTTCATGGGCCTGAAGGAGCCGCTCAAGGAAGGCCAGAAGTTCCCTGTGACCCTGACCTTTGAAAAGGCCGGATCCACCACCGTTCAGGTGACCGTGAAGAGCGCCGGATCCATGGGTAAGGACGCCATGAAGGGCCACAAGATGCCGATGAAGGGTCACGACATGGGCGGTCATAAATAGGCTTCGACCGCGGATTCGGGGTCAAGGGCACGGAATTGGCGGCTTTCGCCCATTCCGCCCCTTGACGGACGAGGGCGCGGACGATATAAACCCGCCCTTCGTCACACTCGACGCATCAAGATACGGATTGATACCTATGGCTCACCACAAGTCCGCTAAAAAGCGCATTCGCCAGACCGAGCGCCGCACCGACCTGAACCGCGCCCGTCGCAGCCGCATTCGCACCTTCGTCAAGAAGGTCGAGGCCGCCATCGAGGGAGGCGACAAGGCTGTTGCCGAGGCCGCCCTGCGTCAGGCTCAGCCGGAGCTGCACAAGGGAATCACCAAAGGCGTTTTGCACAAGAACACCGTTAACCGCAAATTGTCGCGGCTGTCGGCTCGCGTGAAGGCCCTGAACGCCTAAATTTATACGCGCATCACGTTTTAAAAAGCCGTGCCCTGGTGGCACGGCTTTTTGTTTCAGAAAGTTGGCCGCGAGGGACTCTGGAGCGCCTCCCTGTCAAGAAATTTATTTGTATCTCGACCCTCACGAGTCCGTTGAATCCAGACGCCGGTCAGGCTAAACAAGATGAACAGCTGGCGGTGAGAAATCAGACGATCGGTTGGGTTTCACATGAAAAACAATAATAGATGCGACTATAGTCACAAAGTCGATCAGGGGATTTGTGTGAAAATTTAAATAAAATACGAGAAACCTATATGTAAAATTAAAGGATTTCTCGAGAGGGGCGCGATGATTTATTTTGATTGCGTTAGTTGGGAGGTTTTTCGCGGCGACATCGGCTAATCTGGTCACTCTATTTTCT